>CAZJOZ010000070.1:0-1504 GCA_964547775.1 uncultured Leucobacter sp. | reverse complement strand
TCTCGGCGTCTCGGCTTGGGAGGTTTCGAGGTACGCGGTTGTGCGCGTGAGTGGGCCGCCCCGCAGCATGGGTTCCATGCACGGGGCGGCCCACTTTCCGTGCGAAGCCTGCTACGCAGCCCGTCCGACGGGTACCCGTACCTTGCGGTATGGCGAGGAGATGGTTTCACCGACCGCGTTGGCGATGAGTTGTTCGGCGGATTGGTTCTTTCGTGCGAGTTTTGCGACCCACTTGGTGAATTTTGCGCCTTTGGCGAGTTCCTTGTCGCTGCGATCCTCGACCGCGTAGAAGTAGCGAGCGCTCTCGGGGAGGAGGGAAAGGATGCCGTTGATGACCCGACGGGTCGCCCATTTCTCGATGGGCCCCTTCACCTCGGGGTGACGGAGTGAGTGACCCGCGAGCGCCGCGAAGATGGTGAGCGCTTTCGTGTTGAGTTCGTCACGGATGTACTGGTCAAGATCGGCGAACGTTTCAAAGTACGGGCCGGGGACGTAGAGCTTCTCTGCGCCGATGCGCGACTCGACGACGAGACGGTCGGCGTCTGCGTCGGTGATGCCGGGGCCGAATTCTTGGTAGCCGCGGAGGGCGGACCAAATGTAGGTCCACCAGGTCCATCGTTGCCAGTCGGGTTGCTTTGCGCTGACGACTTCGCCGGTTTCTGGGTTGGTCCAGGTGGAGCGTTCATGGAGGCGGTCGACGTGCTCGGCAGCGGCGTCGGCGTGCGCACGATCGGCGAAAATGGCGTCTCGGAGGTAGGCGGAGGTGCGATCGAAGCGTGCCGCCATCTGCTCGGGCCCTTCGGAGGTCATGGAGACGCGTTCGAAGTGGGTCATCATGCCCGGTTCGAGCATTTGAAGGAACACGGCATTCTTTGCGCCAAGCATTGATCCTGGATCAGAGAAGACGCGCCATGACACGCTGTCTGGTCCGTAGTACCCGTCATCTGCGCGAGGCGCGTCGGCGAGTTTGCGACTCGGATATTCTTCGGTCACCTGGTGATCGGTCACGTCACTGTCCCCCTTTGGCGTGAGTCTTCGCGTTGCATTCGATGCGAGCCACGTTCGTCGTTTCGTGCAGCCGTCGCACGGGCGACTCCCATTGTGGGGGCAGTGTACGAAAAATATGCCAGGTTGGCGCAAAGTCGCCGTCATGAGCGGCAAGAATTTAGAAGCCCGGCGGACCAGCGGCTTGTGCTTCTGGCGTTGAATGGTGAGGCTCGAATCGCACGGAACTCTTGGGTCGTTCGCGATATCTTCGGCCGCTTGGAGCTCGCCAGGTGTACACGCCACCTTCAGCCTGGGTGGGGTGCCAGCCCGACTGGGCCATGAACTTCCAGTGTTTGAGTACATGGTGTCGCCTGCAGAGGTGCCCGGTATTGCGAGGTGAGGTCTCGCCGCCCTCTGAGTAGGCGACGGTGTGATCGATGTCGCATCGGTCGAGTCGCACGCTGCAACCAACGAAGCGACAGTGTTGGTCGCGCGCGCCGAGGAATCGTCTCAGATC
>CAZJOZ010000069.1:0-7496 GCA_964547775.1 uncultured Leucobacter sp. | reverse complement strand
TACGGCCAGCCGGCCCAGTATCAACAGCAACCGCAGCAGGCCTACGGTCAACCGGGCCAGTATCAGCAGCCGCCGGCCTACGGCCAGCCACCCACGGGACCGGGCCAGCCGCAGCCACCATACGGCCAGCAACCGGGGCAGCCGGCGGGCTCCTCGCCGAAGAAGGGCCTCGCTATTGCGGCTCTCATCGTTGGCATCGCGGCCCTGATCGCGTCATGGGCGCCGTTTGCTGGTGTGGTGTTAGCCGTGATCGGCGTGATCCTCGGCATTCTCGCCATGGTCAAGAAGCAGCCAAAGGGACTCGGCCTGACCGGCCTCATTCTCTCTGCTGTTGCCTTTGTGATCGGACTCATCGTGACCATCATGTTTGTGGTGGCGATCGTGACGATTGGCACCGCGGTCAGCGAACTCGAGATCACCGACCCAGAGATTGTCGAACCGTTCGAACCAGAAACCGATGATCCTGCTGAGACGGACGAGGATCCAGCGGCGACGTTCCGTGAGGTCTCGGAAAGCGAACTCGCCGCGATTTTCGCTGACTCTGATGCATACATCGGCGAGATGCTGACGATCTACGGCGAAGTTGATTCGTTTGTCGCTTTCGAACCGGGTAGCGGCGAGTTCTGCGGCATGAACATCAACGCGGGAGCAACCCCACAGGCTAACCCGAGTGCGTACGAGCTTTACGCGATTGGATACTCAGGCGACTGGAATACTGACTGCCCAATCTTTGAGCCCCTGTACGAGGGCGACAACGTGAAGTTCTCGGTGGTTCTGCTGGGCGAAGAGCACTACACGAACTCCGATGGATCGACCGGTCACGCACCTCAGCTTGAAGTATTCGCCGCAGAACTGATCAACTAGCGCGCATCTGGCCCACCCGTGCGGCTGTACGACCGTGCGACCCAATGACCGCACGCCCGCATGTCCGCACGCCCGCAAGCCATTGTGTAGGCGAGACCGTAAACGCAATGAGCCCCGGCATCGTCCGGGGCTCATTGCGTGAGCGATGAAACTCAAGTGCCCCCGGTAGGATTCGAACCTACGACCAGCGGATTAGAAGGCCGCTGCTCTATCCCCTGAGCTACGGAGGCGCGGGTATAAGCGTAGCGCAGCTTGAGAAACAGACCTATTCGAAACGGTTGACCATGGCAAGCGCCGCCCGCTCAATGTAATCACGGAACGCCGCATCGTGCATGGGTGGCAACTCTGCCTCATCGAGCGCGGCATGCATGTGCTTCAGCCAGTGTTCTCGTGCTTTCGGGGTCACCGGAAACGGTTGATGCCGCATACGGAGTCTCGGGTGACCGCGCTGTTCCGAATAGGTGGCGGGCCCGCCCCAGTACTGCTCAAGAAAGGTGCGAAGGCGCCACTCGGCGCCTTCCCAATCATCGTCAGGGTACATCGGCGCGAGCACGGGATCTTCACGCACGGCACGATAAAACGAGGCCACGATCTTCTCGAATGTGGGGGTGCCTCCCACTTGCTGCCAGACCGTGTCACTGACGGCGGGGCCGGTTTCTCCCATACGCAAGGTGACTCGCGATGGAGCAGTTTGATGAGAAGTCTGTTCCTGAGAATTCTGCTCCTCAGAAATCTGTGCCTCACGAGTCACATCAGAACCCGGATCAAAGTTCACACCAGAATCCAGCTCAGAACCTTTACCAACACCTTCACCAGCACCGAGGCCAGCACCCGGCTCGTGAGACCCTGCTGACGACCCCATGACCTCGTTCACAATGCTCCTCCGATCTGTCCGGGGAATTCCGCAGCCAAGAGCGTGATGTTGTGGTGCTCGAACTGTTCCTTGATCGCCCCGCGCAGCGCGCGCTGCACAGGGAACTGCGCTTCTGGCCGAGTGCGCACGGTCATGCGGAGCGTGACCCGACCCTCGGCTACCGACTCGATACCGAGCATCTGTGGTTCGCCCGCAACGCGGCGCACATAGGCGGGGGAGCGCAACAGTGTGTGAGCGCTGTCGAGCGCGATTCGTGTGACACGGTCGATGTCCTCGGTGTCGGGCACCGTGATGTCGATGATTGCGCGACCCCATCCCTGTGAGGTGTTGCCGAGCGTGAGAATCTCGCCGTTCCGAATAAACCAGAGCGTGCCATCCGCTGCTCGGACCTGAGTGACACGAATACCGACGTCCTCGACGGTGCCGGTGATGGTGCCCACGGTGATCAGGTCACCGACGCCCATTTGATCCTCGAACACCATGAAAATGCCGTTCAGAATGTCTTTCACAACGTTCTGTGCGCCGAAGGCGAGACCGGCCGCGATAAAGCCGGCAGACGCGATGACCGCGGTGAGATTCACGTTGAACTGTGCGAGCACCAAGAAGAATGCGGCGATGACCGTGACCCAGTTGATGATGTTGCGGCCAAACGTGCCAAGTGTGCGCGTGCGCTGCACCGCGCGCGCATTCAGGTGTGGGCCCGCGGCGAGCTCCTGAGTGGAATCGACATCTTGGGACTTCTTGACGCCCCGCACGACCCCGCTCACGGTGCGGTTGAGGAGCATTTTCAGCACCCAGCTCGCCACCAGGCACAACACCAGAATGACAAGGATGCGGAACAGCACCTCGTATTCTGAGAAGAAGTCGGCGATTGCCGCCCACACCTCAGCCATGGCGACTAGGCTCTCGCGTCAGCGTCAGCGTCAGTTCCAGCACCAGCATCAGCCGCCGCATCCACAGCCTGTGCTGCAAGCGCACGTTCGATGCCCGCCAGATGCTCCACAATCATGCGACGGAGCGCGGGGGCCGCATCGTCATTCGCTGCAAGCCACGCGACGGTCGCATCACGCAGCCGCGCTGAGGCGAGCGGTGATGGGTAGAACCCGTCGACCAGTTCTTCGACAATTGCGTGGCTTCTGGTCTGCCAAATGTCACGCAGTGAGGCGAAGAACCGATCAACGTAGGGCTCGAGGAGCGAGAGATCGTGTGCGCGCAAAAAGCCGAGGCCACTGGCGCGAACGATCGCGTTTGGCTTCGAATCGTCATCAAACACAGACGCCCACGCGGTCGCCTTCGCCGCTGGTGTGGGCAGCGCCGCAAGCGCGTGCGCGGCCGATTGTTGCCCGCTTGCCGTATGGTCATCAGCGAGTGCCGCGGCGATTTCCTCGGCATTGCTGCGCCCGCCAGCGGCAAGAGAAATGAGCAACTCCCAGCCGAGGTCAGTGTCGATATCGAGGCCCTCGAGCGGCGACTGTTCCTCCAGGATGCGCATGACGGTGTCAAGCTGCTCGGGCGTACGCGCGAGCCCGGCAAACGCCTTCACAAATTGGAACTGCAGATCGCTGCCCGGTGTCGCCACGAGAGCAAGACGCCAGAGCTCGTCTGCCACGCGTTCGAGCGTGGCAGTGCGGCGAACAGGGGCGACGTAGCTCGAGGCCGACAGTACGAGCTGCTGCAGGAGCGTGCGGAGCACGGTCGAGTTCGTTTCGCGATGAATGTGCGCGAGCACCGTATTCACAAACTGGGTTGCGGGGATCTCGCCGTCCCTCGTTTGATCCCACAGGGTGCCCCACACCAGCGACCGCGCAAGAGAATCCTCCAAGTCGCCAAGGTGTGCCGTCGCCGTTGCGAGTGAGCGCTCATCGAGTCGGATCTTGGCGTACGTCAGATCGTCATCGTTGAGGAGCAGCAGGTCGGGCTGAGCCACACCACGCAACTCTGGCACCTCGGTACGAGGGCCGTCGACATCAAGCTCGATGCGGCGCACTCGGGTGAGCGAGGATCCGTGCAGCGAGTACAGACCCACCGCGATGCGGTGCGGACGCAGCGTCGGGTAGTCCGGGTGCGCAGTCTGCACAATCGAGAAATCCCTGAAGGCGCCGTTGTCGTCGACCGTGAACTCTGGGCGCAGGGTGTTGACGCCTGCGGTCTCGAGCCACTTCTTCGACCAATCGCTGAGATTGCGGCCACTCTGTGCCTCAAGTTCGCCGAGCAGATCAGGGAGCTCAGTATTGGCGTACTCGTGCTTGACGAAATAGTCGTGTACGCCACGCATGAAGGGCGCACGACCGACCCAGGCCACGAGCTGTTTGAGCACCGAAGCGCCCTTCGCATACGTGATGCCGTCGAAATTCACCATGACGTCTTCGAGATCACGGATCTCGGCGACGATCGGATGGGTCGATGGGAGCTGATCCTGACGGTAGGCCCAGGACTTCTCGCTCGCCACAAAGGTGGTCCAGCAGTCACTCCACTCCGTCGCCTCAGCGACACCGAGCGTGGACATGTATTCGGCGAATGACTCGTTGAGCCACAGATCGTTCCACCAACGCATGGTGACCAGATCGCCAAACCACATGTGGGCGAGCTCATGCAGGATCGTGATGACGCGCCGTTCGCGCATCGCATCGGTGACCTGGCTACGGAACACGTACGCCTCGGTGAAGGTGACTGCGCCGATGTTCTCCATCGCGCCCATGTTGTATTCGGGCACGAACAGCTGGTCGTATTTGTCGAAGGGGTAGGGGTAGTCAAACTCGTTCTCGAAGAACTCGAAGCCCTGACGAGTCTTCTCGAAGATGTAGTCGGCATCAAGGTATTGCCCGAGAGACTCGCGGCAGAACACACCCAACGGAATCACACGGCCGTCTTTGCTGGTGAGCTCACTGCGCACCACGCGGTACGGGCCCGCAATGAGCGCCGTAATGTAACTCGACATGATCGGTGTGGGCTCAAAGCGCCAGATCGCAACCTCTTCGGTTGCGCCCGTGCCGAGCGCGTTCTCGATGGTGCCGTGGGGTTCCGGATCGGGCGTCGGCTGGTTACTCACTACCTGCCAGCGGCTCGGTGCGATCACCGTGAATTGGAACGTCGCCTTCAGGTCAGGCTGTTCAAACACTGCGAACATGCGTCGTGAGTCAGGCACCTCAAACTGCGAATAGAGGTACACCTCACCGTCGGCGGGATCCTGGAATCGATGCAAGCCTTCACCGGTGTTCATATACCGCTGATCGCTGACGATCGTGAGCGTGTTCTGCGCTTCGAGCGAGGGGAGAGTCACGCGCGAATCGGCAAACACCTCTGCCGGATTGAGTTCGCGACCGTTGAGGGTGACCTGGTGCACCGTGTCGGCAATTAAATCGATGAAGGTGTCGGCGCCTGGCGTGCCCGAGAAATGCACGGTGGTGGTGGCGCCAAACAGTTCTGCTCCCCGCGTGAGGTCAAGCGTCACTTCGTATCGCTCGGTCTGAACAACCGCGGCGCGCTGCTGCGCTTCGACTCTGGTGAGATTGGTTCCTGGCACGCTAACCCCTGTCTCGCTGACTGTGTGAGATACCAGCCTATTGCGGTCTGCTGAACGATAGACTCAAAACTATGAGCAGTGCACCACACGTTGAGTTCTGGTTTGATCCGATTTGCCCCTGGTGCTGGATGACCAGCCGATGGGTCAGTGAAGTTTCTGAGGTACGTGGTTTCGAGGTGACCTGGCACCCGGTCAGCCTCGCAATCATCAACGAGAACGCTGACCCAGAGGCTGACTACATGAAGTCGCACCGCGTGGCCTTCGAGCAGAGCCTGCGCATGGGGCGTATCGCGGTTGCCGCCGAAGCGGAGCTCGGGCAGTCAGCCGTCGCCGCGCTCTACACCGCGCTTGGCACCAAGATTCATCCCGGTGGGCGCAAGGACTATGAGGCGCTGATCAGCGAAGCGGTTGCCGAGGCGCTGCCCGCAGACTTCGCCGACGCAGCCGCGGCTGCGGCTGAGAACACGGCACTCGACGAAGAGCTTCGGGCGAACACCACGCATGCTCTCGAGATCGCGGGCCCCGATGTTGGGGTCCCCGTGATTTCGGTCAACGGTGTCGCCTTCTTTGGTCCGGTGGTCACCCCGGCGCCGACCGGTGAGACCGCGCTGCAGCTGTGGGACGGCATCGTCGCCGCGGCTAGCGTGCCCGGTTTCTATGAGCTGAAGCGCGGCCGTACGGTCGGCCCCCAGTTTTGAGCTGGCGCCGGCGCTGATCCCTGGCGCTGCCACTGACATTTCCACACTTCGCACAGAAAGACGCTCATGCGCATTCACATCGCCACCGACCATGCGGGCCTCGAATTCAGCCAGCACCTGCAAGATCACCTGCGCCGACAGGGCTACGAGGTCATCGACCACGGGCCCCAGGAATACGATCCGCTTGACGATTACCCGTCCTTCTGCATCAATGCCGCCCTCGGCGTAGCTCGGGACGAACGTGACGGGGTTTCCGCGTTCGGTGTGGTATTCGGCGGCTCCGGCAACGGCGAGCAGATGGCGGCCAATAAGGTTGCGGGGATCCGCGCCGCACTGGTGTGGAACGAATCAACCGCGCAACTCGCGCGCGAGCACAACAACGCTAATGTCATCTCGATCGGTGCGCGACAACACACTGTCGATGAGGCGATTCGGTTCATCGAATTGTTCTTGCAGACTCCGTTCTCGGGCGATGAGCGCCATGTGCGTCGCATCTCGCAGCTTGCCGAGTTCGAGCAGACCGGAGCGATTGCTGGAAAGCAGGTGGACAGCCTGTAATGCCTGAGGGGCATAGCGTTCACCGAATTGCGAGGCAGTTCGGCGTCAACTTTGTCGGAACCTCTCCGCAGGTCACCAGCCCGCAGGGCCGGTTCGCTGAGGGCGCCGAGATGCTGACCGGCCGTGAAATGACTGATGCGCGTGCGGTAGGGAAGCAGATGTTTCTCGAGTTCGAGGAGCGCGACTGGTTACGGGTACACCTCGGCATTTATGGCGCCTGGGACTTCTCGGGTGAGGTGAAAGTTGACCCGTCGATTCAGATTCACGGCGCCGACCCCTCGCACTCGAAGCTCGGCCAAACGGGGGAGTACACTCGACCGATCGATCGCGATGGGGAAGACTCTGTCACCTCGATTGGCGCTCCCCGTCGCACGAGGGTACGCATGGCCGAACATGACACCGAGCGTGACGCGGGGAGCCAGTTTCCGCCCGAACCGGTGGGGCAGGTGCGCGTGCGGCTGCTGAACGAGACCGTCTGCGCCGATCTGAGAGGGCCCACTGCCTGTGAGGTGCTCCCTCCTGAGGGGGTCAACGCGGTGTTGCAGCGGCTCGGGCCCGACCCGGCGAATGCGAATACTGACGCCGAACGTCAACGGTTCATTGACCGTGCGTCAGCGAAGCGTACGCCCATTGGGCTGGTGCTGATGGATCAGTCGGTGCTCGCCGGTGTCGGTAACGTCTATCGCGCCTAGCTGTTATTTCGGGCGGGGATCAGCCCGCATCGCCCCGCGAACGATCTCGGGGTGCGGGTGCTCGAAGCGCTGTGGGATGACTGGGCGAAGCTGCTTGACATTGGCATCACGGTCGGTCAGATGATGACCATAGATGGGCTTGAAGGCGAGGCATACGAGAAAGCCCTGCGCGAGCGTGACGAGCGCCACTGGGTGTACAAGCTCGAGGGCACTCCGTGTAAACGATGTGGCACGAACATTGCGCTCGAAATGATGGCCAATCGCAAACTGTATTGGTGCCCCGGCTG
>CAZJOZ010000068.1:0-7551 GCA_964547775.1 uncultured Leucobacter sp. | reverse complement strand
TACGACTTCCTCGCAGAGTACGTCGACGCGCTCGATCAGGTTATTGATATGGCAGCCATTCGTGAGGCAGGGGTGCGCATCGGCGCCCATCCATTGGGGGGTGCAAGCGAAGCATATTGGGCGGCTATCCGTGATCGCTACGACCTGAACCTCACCGTGCTCGGCCCTGGAGTTGACCCGCAATGGTCGTTCATGCACTGTGACTGGGACGGAAAGATCCGCATGGATCCGAGTTCGACCTACGCGATGGCGACAGTTGCTGCGTACCGCCACGACTTCGATCTGGTGACCGGGAACGATGCCGATGCTGACCGGCACGGCATCGTCACCCCCGATGCCGGACTGATGAACCCGAACCATTTCTTGGCGGTCGCAATCGACTACCTGCTCACCCACCGCCCCGACTGGCCAGCCAGCGCCGGTGTGGGGAAAACCCTGGTGTCGTCAGCGATGATCGACCGCGTGGTGGCGTCGCACGGACGCGCACTCGTCGAGGTGCCGGTCGGCTTCAAATGGTTTGTGCCCGGGTTGAGTAACGGCACGCTCGTGTTCGGCGGTGAAGAAAGCGCTGGCGCCTCGTTTCAGCGGTGTGACGGCAGCGCCTGGAGCACTGACAAAGACGGCATCGTGCTCGCGCTGCTCGCAGCCGAGATTCAGGCGGTGACGGGCCAGTCGCCGAGCGAGCGTTACGCTGAGCTCACGGAGCAGTTCGGCGCGCCCGCCTATGCTCGCACCGACGCCCCCGCTGATGCCGCCCAACGCGCCGCGCTCGCGGCGTTGACCGCAGACGCAGTGGTCGAGACTGAGCTCGCTGGCGACCCCATCGTGGCGGTGCTGACCCATGCTCCCGGCAACGGCGCCCCCGTCGGGGGCGTGAAAGTGCAAACCGAGCACGCATGGTTCGCGGCGCGTCCGAGCGGCACCGAAGACGTCATGAAGGTCTACGCAGAGTCGTTCAAGGGCGAGGATCATTTGCTGATGGTGCAGGCTGCCGCGCGCGAGCTGGTCTCCCGCGCAGTTGGCGACGCATGAGCGAGTACGCTGGATCCATGCCTGAGCCCTCCACATCGGATGCGACCCCGCGTCGTCGGTACAGCTACCTTGGTCCTGCCGGCACCTTCACGGAAGCCGCGCTGAAGCAGGTTCCTGAGGCGCAGGGGCAAGAGTGGGTGCCGGTCACCAATATTGGTGAGGCGCTGAACGACGTGGTGACGGGGTTCAGCGATGCCGCGATGATTGCGATCGAGAACTCGGTGGATGGCGGAGTGACGGTCGCGCAGGATGCGTTGGCGACGATCCCTGGCCTGCAAATTGTGGGCGAGTATCTCGTGCCCGTGAAGTTTGTGCTGGTGGCGCGGCCTGGCACCAGGCTCGAAGACATCACGGTGGTTTCGGCGCACCCCGTTGCCTACGGGCAGTGTCGCGCATGGCTTGACGACCAAGTGCCTCGGCATCGTCATATGCCGGCAACGTCAAATGTGCAGGCAGCGTCAGATCTGCTCGATGCGAGCAAAGGCATCGACGCAGCTATCGCGCCCCCTGGCATCGAAGCGCATCATGATCTTGAGGTGATTGCGGAAGGCATCGCCGAAAACCCGGATGCGGTGACGCGCTTTGTGCTGGTGTCGCGGACGACCGCGGTCGGGGAAGCAACCGGCGCTGACAAGACCAGCCTGATTGTAGAGTTGCCCGAGGATCGGGCCGGTGCGCTCCTCGAATTGCTCGAGCAGTTTGCGACGCGCGGAGTGAACTTGACGCTGCTCGCCTCACGCCCGATCGGCGATCGCATGGGTCGCTATCGGTTCGTGATTGACGCGGAGGGGCACATTCGTGACGAACGCGTCGCTGATGCGTTGCTCGGCGTGAAGCGTTTCAGCCCCGGCGTCGTGTTCCTCGGGTCATACCCGCGCGCTGATCGAATTGTCGCGACCACTCGTGATGAGCATGACAATGAGGCGTTCCGTGACGCACGCGACTGGCTACGTGGCTTGATTTCTGGTCAGCGAGAGGCTTGAGCCTGCTGCTGCCCGTATTTCATCCCTAACTCAAAACGAGACGAGACTCCTGCTGCCTGCATGGCATCGGCGACACGCCGACTGACCGTGCGCATCGAGAGCCCCATGGCTTGCGCAATGCGTGCGTCCGTCCAACCGAGCGACATCAGTTCGAGCACGTCGGCGGTGCCGCGGGTAAAGGAGTCCCAGGGGATTGCCGACGACCAGTGCTCATCAAACACGCGCTGCAGGGGAGCCACGATCGAGGGTCTCCTGGTTAAGAAGTATCCCTCGTCACTGTCCCCGAGGCCGACTTCGCGATCAGACAGGACGGCCGCCTGGCAGCCGTACACTGCGAAGAGAAAAGGTGAGGATCGCACACGAATGTTGAAGCCGAAACTCGTGAGATAGTCTGCAATATCTCGCACACTGCCATCGGGCTCCCGCGGTGGGACGATCAGGCGAAGGTCGATTGCCTTGGCCGCGACGATCGCTTCAATGAGGTCGCCGCGAACCTGGCTAACCCAGTTGTGCTCATCCATTCCCGGCACGTCTGGAAGCACCAGATCCATGCGCAGCGGAGCGTTGGCACGTTCGTGCAGAAGGTTCCACCAGTGCTGCCAGAACCCGTTGCGGCCGTACAGCAACTGCTCACCGGTCACCAGCTGTTCGGCATGCAGCCAGCGAGCGTAATGGCTTTGCAAGATCGTGAGGGACTCTTCGGGGAACTCCGTGGCACCATACTCGGGGCGCTGCAGGGTGAGATAGTCACCCTCGTAGAACGCGAGCTCTGCCGCGACGAGCCGGTCAACGGCGGCTTGCAGCGGTTCGTCACTGGGGCGACGCCGCAGTCCAGCCTCACAGACCTCTTCATAGTCCCTGTGGAGTTGTGCGCGGATCGCATCGGTGCCTGTCACGTAGTGCAAAGTAGCACACCTCAGGCGGCTCGCGCGCACGACAGCATAGGGGCGCTCCCTCTCTTTCGCATTCGGGCGCTCCCGCATTGCGCCAGCCTACGGCCGGCACCACCCACGTTGGGCGCAATGGCACGAATACGTCAGCCGGTGTGAGCGGCTACAGTTCGTTCTTCCAATCGTCGAGCACGCGCACGAGCAAGGCTCCCGGATCAACCCTGCCGTGCGCGGCAAGTGCCATTCCAAAGTCATCGCCATCGAGCTGGATTGGTTCAGCATGGGTGACAGACAGCGCATAGGTTTGCGCGGTGAGATACGTCACTGAGCGAGTGTCGTTGATCAGGTCGATCACCTTGCGACCCGCTTTGCTCTTCCGCAAGACGCCGTTCTCCCAGCCGAGCTTGTGCCAGATTCTGAGCCACGAGAATGGGCCGAGCGGGCGCAACGCAACCACATCGAGTCTGCCGTCGTCGAGCTTTGCATCGGGGATCAGTAGCACCCCGCCGGGGAGCAGACCGCAATTGCCAATCATCACCGTGTACACCGTGATCGACTTGAGTGCCTGACCGTCGATGGAATAGTGAATCGGGAGGGGCGCATCTTTCATGATGCTCCGCATTCCCGCATCGACGTAGGCAAGCCACCCGAGCCGCTTCTTGAGTGAGGACCTGGTCGTCGTGATCATGCGGGCGTCTAGCCCCATGCCCGCGAGCACCAAAAATACGTGATCGCTCTCGCTCTCGTCAGGTCTGGTGATCGTGATGAGCCCGAGATCGATGGCGCGGTTGTTCCCGACGAACGCCGCCTGAATCGCCGGCTCAAGGTCGCCGAGTGGAATACCGAGGTTCCGTGCCAGGAGATTTCCCGTGCCCTGCGGCACAATGGCCATCGGCACCCCGGTTCCCCGCAGAGCTTCCGCAACCGCGCGCACCGTGCCGTCGCCACCCGAGGTAATCATCACACTCGCGCCACCCTCAAGCGCTCGCTGCGTTGCCGTGATCCCGGCATCATGCTCATCGGTTTCGAACCAGACGGTTGGCGCCCAACCAGCTCTCGCCTCGTGCTCGGCAACGACAGCGCGCAGCGCATCGAGGTCGGTCTTGAGCGGCTGGTAGACCACCGCTGCGTGCGGCAAGGATTGTGCCATGTCACTACGTTACCGTGACCACCACCGGCCACGGCTCAGGTGCCGCTGGCTAGACTGGAAGCGTGATTGATCCTCATCTGCTGCGCAACGACCCAGACACCATTCGGCGCTCACAGCGCGCCAGAGGAAACGACGAGTCGACCGTCGATGACGCGGTTGCGGCCGATGAAGCACGCCGTCGGGCCCTGGGCGAGTATGAACGACTGCGCGCTGAGCAAAACCAGTTCAGTAAGCACGTGAAGGCGGCACCGAAAGATGAGAAGCCGACGCTCATACAGCAAGCACAGCAGCTTGCCGCAGAGGTGAAGGCGGCCGAAGCCCGATCCCGCGAGGCGGAGCAGACGTTTGAGCAGGCACTCAGCCGCATTGAAAACTTGGTCATGGACGGGGTTCCCGAGGGCGGTGAAGAGAATTTTGTGACCCTCCGCGAGGTGGGCCAGGTGCCGAGTTTCGATTTTGGCGCGCGTGACCATCTTGAACTCGGGGAACTCCTCGACGCCATTGACATGGAGCGCGGCGCGAAGGTTTCCGGTGCGCGATTCTACTTCTTGAAAGGCATCGGGGCGCGCCTCGAATTGGCGCTCATGAGTCTCGCCCTTGACCGGGCGCTCGCTGCAGGGTTCGTGCCGCTCATTCCGCCGACCCTCGTGAAGCCAGAGATCATGCGAGGCACTGGCTTCCTGGGCGAACACGCTGATGAGGTGTACCACCTGCAGGAGGACAAACTCTTTTTGACCGGCACCAGCGAGGTCGCTCTCGCTGGGTACCATGCCGATGAGATTCTCGATCTGTCAGCGGGGCCGCTGCGGTATGCGGGATGGAGCACCTGCTACCGACGAGAAGCTGGTTCGCATGGCAAAGATACTCGCGGCATTCTGCGGGTGCACCAGTTCAACAAGCTTGAGATGTTCGTCTACACCGATCCGGCTGATGCTGAAGCGGAGCACACCCGGTTGGTTGAGTGGCAAGAAGAAATGATGCGGGCACTCGGGCTCACCTACCGGGTGATTGACGTCGCTGCCGGTGACCTCGGTTCGAGCGCGGCACGGAAGTTCGACATTGAAGCGTGGGTGCCCACGCAGGGAACCTACCGAGAGCTCACCTCGACGAGCAACTGCACGACCTACCAGTCCCGCAGGCTTGGCACCCGATTCAAGGGCGAGAATGGGAAGAACACGCCGGTCGCCACGCTGAACGGTACGCTCGCGACGACCCGTTGGATTGTTGCGATCCTCGAAACACACCAGCAGGCTGACGGAAGTGTGCGAGTGCCAGAGGCCCTGCAGCCCTATCTCGGAGGGCTCGAGGTTATGACACCGGTGGGTGCATGACGGTGAAACCTCAGGATCGCCACCTCATCGCGCTCGACATCGACGGCACGGTGATGCCGTTTGGTACGCGTGATGAGGAGGGAGTGTATACGCCTGCCACACCCGACCCCGAGGTCGCGGCAGCCATCCGCACCCTGCACGAGGCGGGTCACGAGGTGGTGCTTGCCACCGGACGCTCAGTCGAGGCGACCCTTGACGTTGTGGAACAGTTGCGCATTCGCCCGAACTGGGTGGTTGCCTGTAATGGCGCGGTGACGCTGAAGCGTGATCCGCTGGCAACCCGTGCGTACCGACGTCAACACGTGGAGGCATTTGACGCGACCGAGCTGCTCCTGAGGCTCCGCACCCACCTGGTGTCAGCCATGTACGGCGTGGAGACCGCAGATGGCGAGTTTCTGTACACGCATAAAATCCCGTCGGGTACGTTGCCAAGGCGTCAACGTCAGGTGAGTTTTGATGAACTGCTCGGGGTGCAAACGAGCCGGGTGCTGGTGGTGTCGCCCGACCACGCGCTGCAAGACTTCCTGAAAATTTCCGAATCGCTGGGACTCAATAGGGTGTCCTATGCGGTGGGCCTCACCACCTGGTTCGATATCGCTCCTGAGGGTGTGACGAAGGCGAGCGCCCTTGAAGTGCTCCGTGAACGGCTTGGGATCGATCGCACCAGGGTGTTTGCCGCGGGCGACGCCGATAACGACCTGCAGATGCTGGCCTGGGCAAAGCGTCAGGGCGATGCGGTGGCGATGGGCCAGGCGGAGGCTCACGTGCAGCAGGCTGCGAGTCGGGTGACAGACACCGTGTTCGAAAACGGGCTCCTCACGGCCCTGCGTGATCGTTTTCCCGCTCTGCTCAACGCTGCATCAGACGATATCTGAGCGCCGACTGAACATCGGCTGAGCGAATCGGTTCGTCGCTGCGGCGAGAATCAAGTATGATTTTTCGCGGAGGGTTGTCCGAGCGGCCGAAGGAACTTGTCTTGAAAACAAGCAGGCGGTAACCCCGTCTCAGGAGTTCAAATCTCCTACCCTCCGCCATAACCCCCGGTTGAGCGCCGCTGCGCAGGCCGGGGGTTCTTCGTTCCACCGCGTCGGCAGCGCCGGGGTCGCTTCAGCGCTTTCTCGGGGTGGCCACAGGGTAATCGCAGCGTGAGATACTAGGTTTTCTCATGGTGTGCACTCACAGGCACACCCTCACGGTGTCGCATTGGGCGGCACCTATCGCCATCACCCTGCGCCGTGAGTAAAGAAAATCACCGATGTCACCCCCCGATAGAGGACCTTCATGTCACGAACCAAGCGAGCCGAACGCATCAGCTCCGCCGCGGCGCGTCACGCACGACTGAAGCGTTCAGTGACCTGGGTGAACATCGGCAAAGTCTTGCTGACGACCGCGCTGGTCTTCGCCATCAGCGGTGTATCCGTCGCCGCATACGCAATCTGGGGTGTGGTGCGCGAAGCAAACACCATCGACCTCACCCCGAGCGAGCCGATGGCGAATGCAGTGGGCGCTGGCAAACAGACCATCGACGGTGAACTCACAATCTTGCTGGTCGGCTCTGACAGTCGCCAGGGTCAACTGATCGATGACGGCGAAGAGGGTGAACTGAACGATGTGAACCTGCTTCTGCATGTGCCCGCCGACCATCAGAGCGCTACCGTCATCAGTTTCCCTCGAGACCTGATGCTTCCCATTCCCAGCTGCCCTGGGCCGAACGGCGAGCCAGAATATTACGCTGCAATGAGCGAGCAGCAGCTGAACACCGCGATGATGTACGGTGGTCTTCCCTGCGTCGCTGACACCATTTCAGCACTCACGGGAATGGAGATTCCATACGCGGCTATGGTGACATTCGATGGTGTGATTAACATCACGAACGCGATCGGCGGCGTAGAGGTGTGTTTGTCCCAGCCGATTGTCGACCCGAAAGCCGATCTCGATCTTCCCGCGGGCAACGTTTCTTTACAGGGGTATGAGGCGCTGCAATTTTTGCGTACCAGGCATGGCGTGGGCGACGGCAGCGATGTGAGTCGTATCAGTAACCAGCAGGTGTATATGTCTGCGCTGCTTCGACAACTTCGTAGCGCAGAAACCTTGACCAACCCCGTCAAGGTATACAGCCTTGCGAAAGCAGGGTTTGAAAGCCTGACGATGTCGAGCAGCATGGC
>CAZJOZ010000067.1:0-7569 GCA_964547775.1 uncultured Leucobacter sp. | reverse complement strand
GCAAGTACTCGTTCGATGAGATCAGCCGGGCCGGTAATCCAACCGATCTTCCATCCCGTGAGAGAAAACGTCTTCCCCGCAGAAGACACGCTGAGCGTGTGGTCAAATGCTCCATCGAGGGCTGCGAAGGGCAGGTGTTCCGCCCCGCCATAGGTGAGGTGTTCATACACCTCGTCAGTTAGCACGATCGCACCAACCTGGCGCGCTTGGTGGGCAATGAAGCTCAGTTCCGCGCGTGTGAGCACGGTACCCGTTGGGTTGTGTGGCGTGTTGACCAGCACTAAGCGGGTGTGTTCGGTGATTGCTGCCTGAAGCGCATCTCGGTCGAGACGGAAACCGCCGTCATGCGGCTCCAGTGGTGCCGTACGATGGACCGCACCCGACATTGCGATCGCTGCCGCATGGGAATCATAGAACGGTTCAAGGGTAAGCACTTCCTCGCCGGGTCCTGCGAGTGCGAGAATAGCGGCGGTCAGCGCCTCCGTAGCCCCTGCAGTGACAAGGACCTCAGTGTCGGGATTGAGCCGAATGCCATATCGTTCGAGTTGGTGGGTTGCGATGGCTTCTCGCAACTCTGGAACACCGCGCAGTGGCGGATATTGATTATTGCCTTCGAGGATCGCCTGCGCGGCACACTCTCGAACCCAGGCGGGTCCGTCTTCGTCGGGGAATCCCTGGCCAAGGTTTGCGGCCCCCGTTGCTGCAGCCAGAGCGCTCATCTCAGTAAAGATGGTTGGTCTCATCTCGCCGTCCGGCTGCAGTAAGCCAACGGCGCGAGCCACCTCCGACCAACGCTCGGTCACCCTCTCACCTGCTGCACGCGAAAGGTGTATTTCGGTGACACATATGCATCTTGGGATTCAATCAACTGCAGTTCGCGATGCCCCGAGGTGTGGGTATTTTCGAGCAGTTCATAGACGCTTGCCGCAGTTGTGGAGAGGGCGAAAGCTGGATCTCCGCTGGCACGCAAGTGTGTGCTGAACAGTGCAGCAGTGACGTCGCCGGATCCGTTGGCTTTGAAGGGAAGGTGCGGTGTTTGCACGATCCAGGCACCCTCATTGGTCACCGCAAGCATTTCAATCGTGCCCTCGGGTCGGTCGGGTCGCAGCACGCTGGTGACGAGCACACTTGACGGACCGATCTCGCGCACGCGATCGACCGATTGCAGCGTTTCTTCGAGAGTGTGCGGGTCAGTGCCCGTAATAAAACCAAGTTCGAACTGGTTCGGGGTGATGAGATCAGCCTTCGGAACGACTCGATCACGAATGAGCGACTGTACTTCGGGTGCAACGAAGCAGCCCGAGGTGGCACTTCCGAGCACCGGGTCACAGGCGTAGATCGCACCCGGGTTCCGTTCCTTCACCAAGGCCACAGCATCGAGGATCGCGTCACCAATGTCGTCTCCGCCCTGGTACCCGCTCAGCACGAGTTCGACATCATCGAGGCCACCGCGTGCGTCGATGCCGTTGACGATTGCTCGAACGTTATCCCCGGTCAGCATCGGACCACCCCAATCACCATAACCAGTGTGATTCGAGAAGACGACGGTGTAGACCGGCATGACTTCGTGACCGAGACGTTGCAATGGGAAGACCGCTGCTGAGTTCCCGACGTGACCGTACGATACAGAACTTTGAATCGAGAGAATCCTCATGATCCGATCTTCTCATTCCTGAGCGTGAATGAACCACATTCCCGCAATTCATTCGCCGATGCGGTCCACTGACCAACTGGAGTGCGTTGGAGGGATCTGCAGCACAGCGGGAACGCGATGCCTGTACCGCCGAGGCTCCTGCGGTCACGATAGTCTGTGGAAGCGGTACTTCTTGTCACAACCTTCTCTCGAAAGGATCGATTTTGAGTGGGCCAATTCTCAGCGATGTTGCTGATGGAATCGCACGAATCACGCTGAACAACCCAGAACGACTGAACGCCTTCAACGATGAGATGGCCGTGGCCTGGGAACAGGTGACGACTGAGATCGTGGCTCGAGACGACGTGCGGGTCGTGTTGCTGTCAGGGGCAGGTCGCGCTTTTTGCGCCGGCGGCGATGTGCAATTGATGGCCAATGAGGGATTCGCAGGCAAAGACCTCGCCGAGCTCGCTCGAGTGATCAATCGCGGACAACTCGCACTGCTCGAGTCTCCCATTCCCGTTGTTGCTGCTGCCCACGGAACGACCGCGGGTGGTGGGTTAGGCGTCTTGCTGAACAGTGATTACGCCATCGTTGGCGAAAGTTCACGTATTGGGGCACTGTACGCGAAGATTGGCCTCACCCCAGATATGACTGTTTCTGCGTTGCTCGCGCGTGCGGTTGGGGAGCGTCGTGCATTGCAGCTCGTGCTCCAGGATCGTCTCTTGACCGCGTCTGAGGCGCACGAATGGGGCTTGGTTGCCGAAGTGGTGCCAGATGATCGGGTCCATGACCGAGCTGAGGAGCTTGCTCAGTTCTTGGCAGAGAACACCGGGTGGGCTCGTGGGCAAGCAAAGCGGATCGTCCGCGCAGCTTATGAGCGTCCCCTGCGTGAATCACTCGAAGATGAAGCGGTGACCATCGGTATCGCTCTTGACACTTCGGAAGCTCAGGCGCGAGTCGCGGAATTTGCCAAGAAGTAACGGATCGCCCGGTTGACTCACCATTCGAATAGTCAGTGAGGAAGACATGATGGGGGAGGCACGTGTCACGCAGGGAGCAGGTCGTTATGCGCCGAGCCCCTCAGGGGATCTTCATCTCGGTAATCTTCGCACTGCCATGCTTGCCTGGCTGTTTGCACGCACCACCAACCGATCCTTCTTCGTGAGGATTGAGGACATCGACCGTCAACGTGACGCAGGGGCCGCCGCTCAGCAACTGGATGACTTGCGTGAGCTCGGTATCGACTGGGACGGAGAACCTGTCGTACAAACATCGCGTGCGCTGGATCATGAACACGCGATACAGCGGCTCTCAAAAGAGGGGCTCGTCTACGAGTGCTTCTGTACGCGGCGGGAGATTCACGAGGCTGCGAGCGCTCCGCATCATCCTCCGGGGGTGTATCCAGGCACCTGCCGCGATCTCACGATGAGTGAACAAGCATCCGCTCGAGAGAGAATTTGGCCTCGAAAACCGTCGCTGCGCTTACGGGTGCCTGAGCGCTTTCTTCTTCCTGGAGCGATGCAGTTCGACGACGTGATGCTCGGCCGCGTGACGGGGCTCGTCGATGACATTGTTCTCCGACGCGGTGATGGGGCAGTGGCGTATAACCTTGCGGTGGTCGTGGACGACGCGATGATGGGCGTAGACCAGGTTGTTCGCGGAGATGACCTTGCGCCGCTCACGGCGAGACAACTGGTCTTGATGGAATTGCTTGGGTATCCCACACCGCAGTATGCGCATGTTCCCTTGGTGCTCGGACCTACCGGCGCACGACTTGCGAAGCGCGACGGTGCGGTGACCATGGCGCAACTGCGACAGACAGGGGTGACAGCAGACGAGGTGCGCTCACTGCTCGCTTACTCCCTCGGTCTTGCAGCAGCCGGGGAAGAGGTAACCATGCGGGTGCTCGTGAGCCGTTTTGAGGTCGAGCGTCTTCCTCGTCAGCCTTGGATCTGGACAGGGACCGCGGGGAGCAAACCGGCAGAAGAGCGTACGTTTACTTCTTCAGCGCCCGAATAACCCGCGCAAGCGCCCGTCCAGTGACACAGACGAAGGGAATAGCTACGGCGAGCAGCGCAATAATATTGGGCTCAAATCTGGTGTACCCATCGCGGGTGACATACGCACCAATCGGCACGGCGCACCCACCGCCACCAGCACCCTGTGGTTCGTCACCGGTTGAGCCATCGCTGGCGCCGAAGCCGTAGCTCGCGACCGCTACAGGCACCAATGTTGTGCCATCAAGTTCCACCGGTTCGCCGTAGGCTGTGCCTACGCCAGTGCTGGTAACAGTGTCCGCGATCTGCTTGGTGATGCTTGCCATGCCACTAGTCTACGTTGCGCGGGTGCTTAGGTTCTGGGCGTTTTGCAACGATGTTGTCACCAGAGGACACATGCTTGATGCGGCGAATCACCCACGGAACGAGATGTTCCTTCGCCCACACCACATCGTCTTTTCTCGCGGTGCGCCAATTACGTGGCGGAAGGGGAGGGGGATCTAACGGCTGAAGCTCGTGCGGGATATTCAAGGTATCGAGCACGGTTCGCGCAATCGTGTGGTGGCCGAGTGCATTGAGATGGAGCCGGTCATCAGCCCAATAGCGCGGATCCTGGAGCTCTTCAATAGCCCACTGGTCGATCACAATGCAGTCATGACGTTGCGCTACCTTGCGAACATTCTCGTTGTAGATCGCTACCTTTCCGCGCATTGAACGAAACACCGGCTGGAATGCGACATCGACGCCAGTAAATACGAGGACAGTTGCTCCCGACTCTCGGAGCTTCCGTAGCAAATACTCGAGCTGTAACGCAACCGCGTCAGGATCAGCTCCGGGGCGGATAACGTCATTGCCTCCCGCACAGACACTGACCAAGTCAGGACGCAGGTCGAGTGCCGGTGCAAGTTGCTCTTCAGTAATTTGGCGAATGAGCTTTCCCCGAATGGCGAGGTTCGCGTAGGAAAACCCGTCATCAGTGTCAGCCAGTACCTCCGCAAAGCGGTCGGCCCAGCCGCGCAGGCCACCTGGGCTGTCTGGTTCAGGGTCACCCACACCCTCAGTGAATGAGTCACCAATTGCGACGAATCTCGACCACGGAAGCTGATTGAGATCTTCTGACACGACATCCCCCTGCCACGACGACACTCAGCGTCAACGACTAGTCTAGAGCGTCGTGGTGGAATCTGAGTCAGTCTTACATGTTCCTGGAACGAGCGCCGCAGAACATCTGCCTCCGATTTATCCAGAGCGTGCCCCCCGCGGTACCGCGGGCTCGCTCCGTGCCTGGCAAGAAGAGGCGATCAACCGCTACCTCGAGTCTGAACGACGTGATTTTCTCGTATCGGCAACCCCGGGCGCAGGAAAAACAACTTTTGCCCTGCGGCTCGCCGCAATTTTGCGGGCAAATCGCACCGTATCGCAGATTGTGGTGGTTGCGCCGACCGAGCATTTGAAAATCCAGTGGGCGGACGCTGCAGCACGAGCGGGCATCCATCTCAACCCTCGATACGCCAATAATCAAGGAACGGCGTACGGCCGGCGTTTCCACGGCGTCGTTGTCACCTACGCGCAGGTCGCCCAAAAACCGGTGCAACACCGGATGCTCGTCGAGCGGGAACCGACACTCGTGATCCTCGACGAGGTGCATCACGGGGGAGACACCCTCAGTTGGGGTGACGCCATTCGTGAGGCATACGGAACGGCGACCCGTCGGTTGTCCCTCACCGGAACCCCATTTCGCTCAGATGATGCGATGATTCCGTTCGTGGAATACGCGCCACAACCTGACGGGAGCACCGTCTCCGTTACGGACTACGACTACGGGTATGATCGTGCGCTCCAAGACGGAGTTGTGCGCCCGGTGATATTCATGGTGTACGCCGGCGAAATGCGGTGGCAAACCTCAGCCGGTGAACACATGCAAGCCCGTTTGGGCGAAGGCAACACCAAAGACATTACCGCGCAGGCCTGGCGCACCGCGCTTGACCCCGCTGGTGAGTGGATCGCCAAGGTACTCAAAGCTGCGAACCGCCGTCTCACTGAAGTACGCACGCAAATACCGGACGCTGGGGGACTGGTGATCGCGACCGATCACGCAGCGGCGAAGGCCTACGCGCAGATCCTTCGCACCATTACCGGCGAAGAAGTGGCGCTGATCCTGTCTGACGATGCGGGAGCCAGCGATCGGATTGACGAATTTTCTGCGGGCGACAGCCGATGGATGGTTGCAGTCCGAATGGTCTCCGAAGGGGTAGACGTGCCGCGTCTGGCAGTGGGTGTGTACGCTACCAGCTCTTCAACTCCGCTCTTCTTTGCCCAAGCCATCGGTCGATTTGTGCGTCTGAGGCGCCGTGGCGAAGTTGCGTCAGTGTTCATTCCGAATGTGCCGACGCTCATGCAATTGGCCGCAGAGCTTGAGAAACAGCGAGGGCACGTGCTGGCTGGTCCAGCCAGCGCCGAAGAGATGTGGGATGCTGAGGCAGCATTACTCGCAGCGGCGGAACGAGAAGATCGCGCGTCGGATGACCTGCAACAAGAGTTCCGATTCGAAGCGATCTCATCAGACGCACATTTTGATCGCGCAGTGTTTGATGGCGCAGAATTCGGTGGGTATGCCGAAGTCGAAAGCGAGGAAGAACTCGATTTTCTCGGGCTGCCCGGCGTGCTTGAACCAAATGAAGTTCGAGCGCTGCTCCAGCAACGGCAAGCGCGCCAGGCGCGACGCTCAGCTGCCAAACAAGGAATCACCGAGCACGCACCGGAACGTGCAGAACCACCCGAGGCACTCCATCGCACACTCGGAGAACAACGTCGCCTCCTCAATAGTCTCGTCGGCATGTATGCGAGAGTGACAGGAGAGCCTCACGGAGCGGTGCACGCGGAAATCCGTCGGGTGTGCGGCGGCCCTCCCGTAGCTCAAGCGAGTGTGACGCAACTGCAGCAGCGAATTGATCTGCTGCGGAAGCGACTACGGCATTAAGCCACGACGATAGAGGTTCGGCATGCGTTGAACGCTCAGTAGGGTTCGATTAGGCTCACACAATGGTGTCAGTGAACCCCGTTGAACCGATCAGCGCACAGCCGCCTATGCCGCCCAGGGTGGCAGTGAACCTGCAGACCTGGGCTGACCTGACCTTCGTTCACTGGCGAGTTGATCCCAAAAGCGTGCAGGCGATGCTCC
This sequence comes from uncultured Leucobacter sp., assembly GCA_964547775.1. Taxonomy (GTDB): domain Bacteria; phylum Actinomycetota; class Actinomycetes; order Actinomycetales; family Microbacteriaceae; genus Leucobacter. The sequence continues at coordinate 755 of CAZJOZ010000067.1, read as the reverse complement.
CGCGCGGATTGACGGTAGACCGGTTTGAAGGCGACACCTGGCTTGGGGTGGTGCCGTTTTACATGACCGGTGTGCGTACCCCGCCGCTCCCCGTATTGGGATCAGCGGGGGAGTTCCCTGAGCTCAATGCGCGCGTATACGTGAGTGATGATGCCGGCCACCGCGGCGTATGGTTTCTCAGGCTGTGGTGCGCAAGTCGGGGTTTCACCGCAATGGCACGAGCGCTTGGAGTGCCCTACACCTATGCTCGCGGTTCGGTAGAACGCACTCCCGCGCAGGGAGCAACGAACCAGTTTCCTTACTCCCTTCCTCGTGAAGTCTCGTACCGCTTCCAACGTGACAATCGCCGCACCGACCGTCTCCAGTTTGCAGCGACAATCACCGCAGGGGAACGAATTGAGCGTCCCACAGATCGCGACCATTGGCTCACGGCACGCTGGAACATGTTTGCCACACGAGCGGGAGTGCTGTGGCGCTATCGAGTGCATCACGAACCATGGGAACTCTACCGCGCAGATGTTTCATCGCTGGTCACGAATGTTCACGAGTGCGTTGGGCTACCGCTCCTCGACCAGGAGCCACTCGTGCACCAAGCCCGTGCTGTGCACTCGAGAGTTGGTGTACCACGAAGAAGCCGGACTCAGTAGGAAATCGAAGGTCGCTGATGTCCGATCGAAAGATCGCGTCAAGCAATGGTGAAGTGCGCGATACTGGGATCGAACCAGTGACCTCTTCCGTGTCAGGGAAGCGCGCTA
>CAZJOZ010000066.1:0-7682 GCA_964547775.1 uncultured Leucobacter sp. | reverse complement strand
GGTGAGGGGGTGCGGCGCGGAAGTTCCGCACCGTTGCCACGGCCTTCTGGACCGCTGAAACGACGGGCGGGCCAAGCACCATGCCGAGAATGCCCGCGACCACGCCACCGCCGATTGTTGAAATGAGCACCATGACCGGGTGAATCTTCAGCGACGAGCCGAGCGCCCACGACAGCACCACGTTCTGAATGGGCCCGTTCGAGACCAGCAAACTCAACGCTACGATCAGCGCCGCCGACGGCCCACCAAAGCCAAACGCAATCAGCACGGCGAACCCTCCGGTCAGCCACGCCCCAATGAACGGCACAAACGACAGGAAGAAATACAGAATGATCGTGGGCACAACCAAGGGAATGCCCAGCACAATCAGCGGGATCACAAAAATGGGTCCCGTGATCACCGCGGTGAGCGCGGTGCCGGTGAAATAGCCACGCAGCGACTGCCGCACGTTCTCGTCGATCGCGGTCACGAGCGCCTCATCGCGACCGGTGACGCGGGCCACCCACGCGGGAAACACGCGACCATCACGCAGCACGAAGAAGAGAAAGTAGATGGCGAAGAACGATCCGAGGGCAAACGTCACCGCGGCGTAGACCGCACCGGTTGCCACACCGAGCGCACCGCTACTCACCACCGAAACGGCTTGACTTCCCGCGGCAGTCAGTCGCTCGAGCCACACCGGGTCAAGGTCGAGCGATCGCAACCACTCGAGCACGTGCACCCATCCGCTGGCGAGACGCTGCGTAATCTCGGGCAGCTGATGCCAGAACCCGCGGATCACCACCACCGAAATACCCGCAATCACCACGATCGCGGCAAGCAGCACGACAGTGGCGGCGAGCCCGCGAGGCATGCGGCGTCTGGTGAGCCACTCAACCACGGGCTCGAGCACCGTGCCCAAGATGACGGCGATCATGAGTGGGGTGACGATGCCGCTGAGCGCAGCGAGCCCACCCGCGATGAGGATCGCCAGCACAATCACACCAACCGCCGACCAGCTCACCACACCGAGTCGGCGAATGCGGGCGTAGGTGGCTGCGTCTCGCGAGGCACGCGCCTCGGTCAGTGTGAGCGGACGCTGCTCATTGGTCGGCATGACACTGCTCCGTGATCTGCCCGGTCAGGGCGTGTGGTCGGGTGACTGGGTGCCACCAATCAGCGGGGCGTAGCGCGCGACAACGTCCGATGCAATCACCGAAGCCGCAGCCTTGTCAGGGCCCGGCATGGCACTCATCACGGCCTGCCGAAAATATGCCAGCTCGCGAATGGATTCCGCAATATCTGCCAGCGCACGATGCCCGCCCTCTTTCTCGGGCGCACCGAAGAACGCTGCCGGATACCACTGACGTGAGAGCTCCTTGATGGTGGAGACGTCAATGCTGCGGTAGTGCAACATCTCCTCAAGCTTTGGCATGTACTTCGAAATGAAGCGGCGATCCATGCCAATGGTGTTACCCGCAACGATGGGGCGACGGCCGGGCATCACGTGCTGCTTCAGGTACGCGATCACCTGCGCCTCTGCCTCTTCCACGGTCAGCCCCTCGGCGATGCGAGGCATCAGCCCAGAGGTGACATGCATGTTGCGCACGAAGTCGTTCATCTGCTCAAGCGCCGCATCACCGGGGTGAATCACCACGTCGAAACCAGGATGGAGCGGGTTGAGCTCAAAGTCAGTGACAATCACCGCGATTTCACACAGTCCATCGACGTCGACATCGAGACCGGTCATTTCGCAGTCGATCCAAACCAACTGGGGCGCCGGGGTGTTCGACATGGGTTCCCTTCGTGAGCTGCTCAAACGACGCCAGTCTACTCCGCCTGCTGCGAAGCTTCGCCTGCTGCGCCCACGGTTTCCTCTGGCCGCAACGACCCGTCAACGAGCCGGAACACCCGGTCACTCATCATGCGGATGACGTCGGTGTCGTGCGACACCAGCAGGCAGGCCATGCCGTGGCGTGCCTGCAGGGTGTGCAGGAGGTCGAGCACCCTCGCCTGCACCGTCTGATCGAGCGCAGACACCGGTTCATCAAGCACCAGCAGGTTGGGTCGGGTCGCGAGCGCCCTCGCAATCGCGAGCCGTTGCCGCTGCCCGCCAGACAGCGCCCACACCGGCTGAGACAGTACGGCCTCGTCAAGGTCCACCTCGGCAGCGAGCCCAAGAGCCGCGCGGCCGCGCTCGCGGCGAGGAGAGCCAGCCGCTCGCAGGGCATCACGCAGCACAGCTCCGGCGTTCGCACCCGGCGGGAACGAATCAAGCGGATCCTGCGGCACGAACGCGAGGTGGCGGCGCACCTCGGTCCGCTGGCGCCTGGTCGCCGTGGCGCGGGTGACGCCATCGATCACCACGTCACCGTGCGATGCGCGGTGAAGGCCGAGGATCACCCGCAGCAGGGTCGTCTTGCCGCTACCACTCTCGCCCACAAGCCCCACCGTCTCACCCGACCGCACCTGAAGATCAACGTGGCGCAGCACGCGGTGCTCCGACGCAGGGCTGTCTGAGCGGTGATACCCCGCACTGACGTCACGCAGCTCAAGGATCGGCGAAGAGCGAGGCACCTCGTGAGAGGCGTCCCCTGACCCCGCGTCACCACGCCGGCGAGTCTTTCCCTTCGGGGAAGCGGCAACCAGCGCCCGCGTGAACGGATGCTGCGGCGCCGTGAACACGGTGTGCGGGTCACCCTGCTCCACCACCAAGCCCTCCCGCATGACGAGCACCCGGTCGGCAATGTCACGCACGCTGTCGAGGTCGTGGCTGATGAGGAGGATCCCGGCGCCCGCCCGTGCACGGGCAGCGAGCGCCGCGAGCACCCCGGCACGGTGATGAGCATCGAGCGCCGTCGTGGGCTCATCGGCAACGATGAGCGCGGGGTCAGCAACGAGGGCCGAGGCGACAAGTGCCCGCTGCCGCAACCCACCAGATAACTCGTCAGCGCGACGACGCAGCTGAGACTCGGGGTCAGGCATACCGGCGATCGCGAGCGCAGAAATCACCCGCTCACGGCGTTCACGCCTCGTGCCGAGACGGTGCAGGCGGAGGGGGTCGCCCACCTCATGCGAGAGTCGTCGCAGCGGGTCGAGACTGCCGAGCGCATCCTGCGGAATGAGGGCCACGCGCGCCCCACGTAGGGTGTGCCACGCCGAGGATCCCGGAGCCGGCGCGGCCACCCCAAAGAGTGTCACATCGCCCGTGACCGTGGCCGTTCTCGGCAGCATGCCAAGCACGGCGCGCCCCGTCAGGGTTTTGCCAGACCCGCTCTCGCCGACGAGTGCGACACACTCGCCGGCGTGCACCGTGAGCGACACCCCCTGCACGGCCGGGCGAGCGGCTTCGGGGAACATCACCGAAAGGTCGGTGATGCGGAGCAGCGGAGCAGCGGAGGTCATGCGTATCGCCCCCTGCGTTGCATCGCGCGCCCGAGCACGGTTGCGCTGATGCCGACGAGCACAATTGCGAGACCGGGAAACACGGTCATCCACCAGGCCTTCGTGAGGTAGGGGCGCCCCGCATTCAGCATCGCACCCCACTCGGGAGTGGGAGGCGGGCTGCCGAGCCCCAAAAACCCGAGTGCCGCCGCAAGGATCACCGCGTGGCCGATGCCGAGCGTCGCGAGCACCAGCACCGACCGCATCGTCTCAGGCAGCACCAGCGTGCTCCACACGCGAAGCGGTGAGTCACCCTGCACCCGGGCTGCATCAACGGGGCCCGACCCTAACTGTTGCCGCACGCTGCCGCGAATCATCCTCGCAAAGCCCGGCGCCGTCGACAGCGATACTGCGAGCACAATCGAAAACACGCCCGGCCCACGCACCGCGATGATGAGCAGGGCAAGCAGCAAGCCGGGGAACGCGAACAGTGCCTCAATCAGACGATCAGCCAGGTAGCGGACCGGCCCTGTGGCGCGGCCACGACTGCCACCGGCAAGCACACCGATGCCGAGCCCGAGCAGCACCCCAATGAGCGTTGCGACGACCCCGATGGTGAGTGAATCTCTCGCCCCGTAGATCACCCGGCTGAGCATGTCGCGACCCGAGTCGTCCGTGCCAAAGGGGTGGGCGAGTGATGGGGGAGCGAACGCCCCCGCGGGGTCGACCGCGAGCGGGTCATACGGTGCGAGTACTCCCGGCATGACCGCGCAGGCCACGCAGGCCAGCGCCGCCACCAGCGCCAGCCACCCGGCAACGCCGAGGTGGGGAGTGCTCCCAAGACGCCTAGACACGAGGCACCTCCTGCTGCAGTCGAGCCTCGGTTCTGGGGTCCACACGGGCAACCACGAGGTCGGTGACCAGCGTCACCAGCACATACGCCAGCGCCGCAAACAGCACCACGCCGAGCACCACGGGAATATCACGCCCCAGCACCGCGGTGACCAGGGTACGGCCAAGCCCAGGGCGAGCAAAGATCACCTCGATGACTGCAGCACCGCCGAGCAGCGACCCCAGCGTCCACGCCGTCATGTGGAGTCCCGGCACGATGCCGTGACGCAGCACATGCCGCACCCGCAGCCCCCACGGGGTTTCGCCACGGGCGGTGGCCGCCGCAATGAACGGGGCATCACGAGCGTCGTCGATCCCGGCACGACATACCTGAGCCAAGAAGCCCGCGGTCGGTATTGCCAAGGAGGAGGCTGGCAGAATGATGCCTTCGAAGCCGCCGGTGCTCACCGGTGGCAAGATCGCCCACACACTCGAGAAGAGCAGCACCAGCAGACTGGCAAGCCAAAAATTCGGCATGGCCGCGGCCCATAAGTCGAGCGCTGATGCGAATGCGCGGGCAGGTCGAGAATGACCGCTCGCAATGAGGATGCTGATGAGCGCAAGCAGCCAGGCGAGCACGAGAGACACCGCGGCCAGGGTGAGCGTCGGGACGATCGCGTGCGCGAGCACCTCAGTGACGGGGATGCGCTGCGCGTACGAGGTGCCAAGGTCACCCTGCACGAGCCTGACGAGGAAATCGCCGTACTGCACGAGCAGCGGCCGGTCGAGTCCGAACTGCGCACGCGCCGCCTCAAGCGCCGCCACGCTTGCCTGACTGCCGGGCCCTCCCAGCGCAGCTTCCGCGGGGTCGCCCGGAATGAACTGCAACGACACAAACGCGAGGGTCGCGACGGCCCACAGCACGATCAGTGCGCCGCCTGCCCGAGCGAGCACCAGACGAAGCACGGTCATTGCTGCGAGATCCTTGTGCTTACGCGGCGCGCGTCACGTTTGCGAGCCACGGCGTTTGCACCGTCGGCAGTGCCCGCACACCCTCGAGTTCGGCCCGATACAGGAAATGGTTCTGCTGGTCATAGATCGGCAGAATCACCGCAGCGTCAGCAATGAATGCTTGCGCCGCCGTCGCAGCCTCCGCCCGCAGCTCAGGGTCACTCACCGTGCTGACCGTGTCGAGAAGCGCATCGAGCTGTGGGTCAGCGATCATCGCGTGGTTTGCGAAGTAGCCCGACGGTGCGGGCACCGTCGAATCGCTGTGGAAGAGAATGCGCAGTACATCGGGGCCGATCTTCGTGTACGGTGCACTCACCAGCTCGTACTCGTGTGCGCCAAGCGCTGCATACCAACTTGACAGATCGAGCAGTGAAATCTGCACGTCAAAGCCGACCTCGCGCACACTCGCCTGTAACTGCTCGAACAGCGCCTGCTCTGCCTGCGTCGACTGCGCACCCGTCACCGGGAACCGCACCGTCAACCGTGCGCCGTCCTTGGTGCGAATCCCGTCGGCGTCGCGCTCCCGCCAGCCAGCCTCATCGAGCAGCGCATTCGCCCGATCGGTGTCGGTGACGTAGTGCTCGGGAAATTGCACCGCGAACGGTTCCACACTTGACAGCGCACTGGTTGAACGCTCCGCAGTTCCCTCGAAGAGGGTCTCGATGCCCGCATCGAGGTGGGCTGCAGCGATGAACGCCTCACGCACCCGCTGATCGTCGAACGGTGCCTGCCCGGAATGCAGTTTCAGGTGATTGCTCGCGCCCGGGCGTGGCGCATCAAGATGTGCGATCGTGTCACCTGCGGTGGCCTGGCTGATCTGTTCGGGCAGGGGGTTATCGATGACGTCAACCTCACCGCTCACGAGCGCCGCATACCGTGCGGTTGCGTCGGGAATGAACCGCCACGTCAACTGCTGCACCGCGTCAGCGGGCGCAGCGCCGACGGTGCTGAGCGTGCCGCGGTAGCCAGGGTTGCGCTCCAGGGTGATGCGATCCTGCTTCACCCACTCGCTCACCATAAACGGGCCCGAGCCGATCGGGGCAAGACAGTTCGCTTCTTGGCCACGTTCGATACCCGATGGGGCCTGGATCGCCACCCACGGCTGCGCGAACGACTCGAGCAGTGCTGCATCGGGGCGGTGCAGGTGCAGGCGGACGCGGGTCGGTTCGACGACTTCCACCTCTGCGATCTGCTGCACGGCGAGATACCCCGTCGATGATGCTGTTTCAGGGTCTTGCAGGTGCAGAATATTCGCGCGGATCGCTGCCGCATCAACCGGGGTGCCGTCGCTGAACGTCGCCTCGGGATCGAGCGTGAATTCCCAGGTCAGCCCGTCATCGCTCATGTGCCAATCGGTGGCGAGCCATGGCACCACGGCGCCGTCATCGTCGAGCCCGACCAGGGACTCGAGCACCTGTGAGGCGATGAGTGCTTGCGGGTAGTTTCCGCCCACGTGCGGGTCGAGGCAGGTCGGTTCGGCATCGCCGGTTGCATAGACCAGCGTCGCACCTGCGCCATTGCCGCCCGCGCCAGACTCACCGCCGGAGCCGCTCGCGGCACACGCAGAGAGTGACAGTGCGAGCGCCAAGCCCGCCGCGAGCGAGGGGATGAGCCTGCGCCGGTGACCTCGGAAGAATTGACGGGGAGGGGGGAATGCGGTGTTCACGATTCCTCACCCTATATTATTAGACTCAGTCTAAGTATTCGTTCCCGGCTGACTTGGATGACTCGTCGAGCCAAATCACCGTCACCTGAAAGGGGAACACCCGTGGCAATTGGACCGGGTCGGCCGCGACTCGCCTCCCGCGAACTCCTGCAAGAGGCGGCTTTTGAACTGTTCCAGCTACACGGATATCGGGCAACCACGGTTGCGCAGATTGCTCGCACGGCGGGTTTTAGCCGGGCAACGTTCTTCCACTACTTCGCGTCAAAAGCCGACCTGTTCTGGGTAGAGACCGATGCTCTCATCGAACGTTTGCAGCAACACCTTGAGCAGCAGCTCGAGCCATCCGAGGGGCCCTCGCACTCGGCAGGCGAACATCGCACGGTGCCTCCTGAGCTGAGGGAAGCGATCCTCAAATTTGCTGCAACCATCAGCCGTACCGACACCCCGTGGGCACTCGAACACTACCGACTCATGGGCGATGCCACCGATGACCTCATCGCGAGCGGCGCGAGTCGCGTGCAGCACCTGCACACGCTCTTCACGCACTACGTGATCCGCCGCGAAGCCGCGCGAAATGAAGGCGGGAACGGCGGCGCTCCCATGCGTGCCGCCAGCACTGGCGAACCGGCCGAATGGGTGCTGCGCCTCCGTGCCGAAGCGGCCGCCACCGCGGGGGCGCTCCTCGTTGGGCTGAGCGCCTGGATCGATCAGGGGAGCAGCCGTGGCGCCCTGAGCGAAACCCTCGCACGCACTCTGTGGCGCACCCTTTAGAATGAATCTCCATGGCCATTCTTCCCATCACGATCTGCGG
>CAZJOZ010000065.1:0-7812 GCA_964547775.1 uncultured Leucobacter sp. | reverse complement strand
GCGGTCCAGAAGGCCGTGGCAACGGTGCGGAACTTCCGCGCCGCACCCCCTCACCGCGAGGGAACCCCGGAGACGGAAGCAGCCACGTAGACACGGCACGGCGCAGCACATCACAGCACAGCTCTGCCCGGCTCAGCACGGCTCAACTCACCCGTGAGCTGCTCGGGCAGACGACGTCAGTTCACGGGGAACAGCTTCCTGCATCAGGCCTCGGTCGCGTGCGTGCCGTGATGGTAGCGTTCCATGCGAATCTTGGCGTGCAGCCACGTGTCGATGGAGTGAATGTCGGCCATGTCGCGCAGTTCGCCAAGAAATCGGTTGTATTCGGTGAGACTGGAGAAGGAGAGCGTCGCCACAATGCTGTATCGACCGACCGTGCGGGCGAGAAACTCGATGCCCGCGTAGGCATGGAGTGCGTCGAGCACGGGCTTCTCTTCTCCGCCCAAGCGAATACCGAACCCGAACACGAGTTCGGTGCCAGCAGAGTTGCGCCCGCGCACCACGCCGATCTGCATGGCACCGGTTTCGAGGAGTCTGGTGACCCGGTTGCGGGCGGCGTTCACCGACACTCCCAGGTGGTCGGCAATGTCTGAGAAACTCATGCGGCCGTCGTTTTGCAGCAGCGAGACGATCTTCAGGTCGTCATCGTCAAAACCGTACTCGAGTTGCTGCGGCTCAGGGCCGAGGAAGAAGCTTGACAGAATGCGTTCATACAGCAGGATCTCGACCGTCTCTACCCCGGGTGCTCGGCGCAGGAGATCGAGATCGTTCTGTAGTTCGGTGAAGTCGTGAGCGTGGAGTTCGCACACCAAATTGAACTGTCCGGCCGTCTCTGACACGAACACGGGCGTCGACAGCTCCGTGATGACGGCTTCAATGGGTTCGAGTGAGCCTGCCACGCGGATGCTCGCGTGGGCGAGCACCTCGCGACCGAGCAAGCGGGGGTGCACCGCGGCGATGACGCGCAGTGAACCGTTGTCGAAGAGGGGGCCAAGTTTTTTCGCCAGTGCTGCCCTGCTGACACCGAGGGTGCGTGCGAGGTCGCTGTAACTGGCGCGCCCATCCCGCCTCAGGTGGGCAATCGCAGCTTCTATGGTCCGATCCATAGCCACACCATAGTTCAATTCACTCAGCCGTACAAAACAGAAATTCTTTCGAAACCCGAATTTTTCGCGAAAAATGCCGAAATATGCGCGACAGTCGGCACACTTTGTCAGTTTTTTCACTCTTATGGTGCAAATCTGCTTTGACATGCGGGGCCGCTGTGCCGCATACTGATCGCGACGACTCACGAATTCACGCAGTCGATCACATTCCCGATCACAACGGAGTAGTTGATGAAAAAAACCACGATTTCAATCGCCGCAGGCGCAGCACTTCTGCTGGGTCTCGCTGGATGCTCGAACGCCGCAGAGCCTGCCGCACCGGCAGACGACGCTGCAGCAAACGCCTCAGCGAACGCCCCCGAGGGTCTCGTCAACGCAGGCAGCCTGACCGCCTGCATCGACCCCGAGTACCCGCCCCTCGAGTACTACGCAGATGGCAGCGGCGGCGAGATCATCGGTTTCGATGCCGACAGCATCCGTGCGCTCGCCGCATACTGGGGCCTCGACGCCAAGATGGAGGTCACCTCGTTTGATGGCCTGATGCCCGGCCTGCAGGCTGGTCGCTGCGACATGATCTTCGGCGGCCTCTACGAGAGCCCCGAGCGTGCCGAGGTTGCTGACTCAGTGTCGGTCATGAACGCCGGCCCCGCCGTGCTCGCCGCACCCGAGACCGCGAAGAAGCTGCAGAAGCCCGAAGATCTGTGTGGCCTGCGCGTCGCAACCCAGGCTGCGTCCAGCAACGCACTGAGCGTCGCGACCCTGAGCGAGCAGTGCGTCGCTGACGGCCTGCCCGCAATTGACGCAACCGAGTACCCCAAGACCGCCGAGACCGTGCTTGCTGTGCTGAACGGCAAGGCTGACGCGCTCGTCGAGACCAACGTTGCTGCCGCCTACATGGCGACCCAGAACGAGGGCAAGCTCGAGGTTGCCGGCAGCGTCTTCGACCCGGACACCACGTTTGGCGTGTTCTTCAAGCAGGGCAGCAGCCTTGTCGAGCCCGCAGCTGAAGCGCTTCGCGCGCTCTTCGAGGATGGCACGCTCGAGGCCATCGCCGCTGAGTACAATCTCGCCCCCGAGATCGTCGACGTGTACTAATCCAGCGCTGTAGGGGTGCAGCGATCACCGCTGCACCCTCACACCGTGCTCCTTCTCACCAGATTGAGAGATTGTCATGATCTTTGATCCACAGATTTTCTTGGAACAGCTGTTCAGCCCGGCCTACCTCTGGGGTGCGCTGCTGTCCGTAGGAGTGGCGATCACCTCGCTCCTCATCGCGACCGTCATCGGCTTCTTCGTCGCCCTCGGCCGCACCTCCAACAAGCTGGCCCTCCAGGCTCCAGCAAACGTGTACACCTGGTTCTTCCGCGCACTTCCCGCGCTGCTGGTGCTCCTCATCATGTGGAACGCCCTGCCGCAGCTGATCCCCGCGCTGAAGTCAGACTGGTACACCCCGTTCATTGCCGCATCTGTGGGTCTTGGGCTCGTGGAGGCAGCGTTCATGGCCGAGATTATCCGCTCCGCTCTGCTGAGCGTCGATGAGGGGCAGGGCCAGGCCGCCCGTGCGCTCGGCATGAAGCCCGCCACCGTGATGATCCGCGTGATTCTGCCGCAGGCCATTCGCGTCGCGCTCCCCCCGACCGGCAACGAGTTCATCGGGCTCATCAAGTATTCGTCACTCGCCTCAGTAATCTCACTGCGCGAGTTGCTGACCACCGCTCAGGTCGGCGTGAACATCACCTTCCGCTACGCCGAGTACTACGCCGTGGCGATCATTTACTACCTGATCATCGTTTCCCTGATCACCCTCGTGCAGTCACGCATTGAGAAGAAGTTCGCGTGGACCTCGAGGCAGACCGGTAAGGCCGCGAAAAAGGAGGCCCGCGTATGAACGAGCCAGCAATCACCCGCAGCGTCGTGGTTGGCGACGAGGTTCCCTTCGACGGCCCCGCGCTCTCGGTGCGCAACCTGCACAAGCGTTACGGCGACAACGAGGTGCTCAAGGGTGTCGAGTTTGAGGTGCGCCGCGGTGAAGTGAAGGCCGTGCTTGGCCCCTCGGGTTCGGGCAAGTCCACGATGCTTCGCATGATGGCGCTGCTCGAGCAGGCCGACCAGGGCGAAATCGTGCTCAACGGCAAGCGCATTGGCGCGGTCGAGCGCCACGGCAAGCTGCACTACCACCGCGAGAGCACCCTCGCCGTGGAGCGCCGCGACATCGGCATGGTGTTCCAACGGTTCAACCTATTCCCGCACTTGACGGCGCTGCAGAACGTCATGCTCGCGCTGACCACGGTCAAGCGCGTGCACAAGGCAGAGGCTCGCGATACCGCGATGGAGATGCTGCGTCGCGTGGGCCTTGCAGAACGTGCCGGCCACTACCCCTCCGAGCTGTCGGGTGGCCAGCAGCAGCGCGTCGCGATCGCCCGTGCTCTCGTGCTCGGCCCCTCGGTGCTGCTGTTCGACGAACCCACCTCAGCGCTCGACCCTGAGCTCGTCGGTGAGGTGCTCGAAGTGATGGAACAGCTCGCCGAGAGCGGCATGACCATGATTGTCGTCACTCACGAGGTGCGCTTCGCCCGCCGCGTGGCCGACGAGGTCACCCTCTTCGATAGCGGCGTCATCGTGGAGCAGGCTCCCCCGGAGGAGTTCTTCGAGAACCCGAAGCACGAGCGCACCATCAAGTTCCTCAGCCATGTCCACTAGCGTCGAGGCGACGTCGTCACGCCCGCTTGCGGTCTACACCGACGTCGACGATACCGATGTGTCACCGGGCATCGCCATGCTCGAAGCAGCAGGGTTCGAGGTGCAGATTGCGCACTCGCGTGACCCGCAGGTGCTCGCTGAGCGCGCGAAGCACGCCACGGCCCTGCTGGTCGGCTATGCCGAGGTGCCCGCTGAACTCATCGAGGCGCTGCCAAACCTGAAGATCATCGCCGTGATGTCGATGGGGTTCAACAATATCGACCTTGACGCGGCAGCACAGCGCGGCATCTGGGTGTGCAATGTGCCGGGAGCAGCAACCGAAGAGGTTGCCACGCACGCCCTCGCCCTCGCCCTGCACGCTGAGCGTGAGCTTGCGTTCTACACCGGTATCGCGAACCCCGCTGACTGGAATTCGCGCAGTGACCGCGCCCCGCGCCGCCTGAGCGAACTCACCCTGGGCATCATCGGGCTTGGCAAGATTGGTCAGGCGTTTGCGACCTTGGCCGCTCCCCTGTTTGGTCGGGTAGTGGGCACTGACCCGCTGCTCCCCGACACGGATGAGGTGAAGGCCCAACTCGCCGCTCGCGGCATCGAACGGTTGTCGTTTGAGGAGGTGCAGGCGGCAGCTGATGTGCTCTCACTGCACGTGCCCCTCACTCCTGACACCGAGGGCATGATCGACCGTGCCTTCATCGACGCAATGCCAGACCCTGCGGCGATCATCAATATGAGCCGCGGCGCCCTCATCAACGAGGGTGACCTGCGCGCCGCCCTCGACGAGGGTCGCGTCGCATGGGCCGCGCTCGACGTGCTCAGTGAGGAACCACCGTCAGCCGACCACCCGCTGGTCGGTCACCCTCGAGTGTCACTCACCCCGCACATTGCCTACTACTCGAACCGAACTGACGCCGAGTATGTGCGCATTCAGGCACACAACGTTTCTACGTGGCTGACCACCGGCACCCCCGACAGTCACGTGCTCGCACCAACCACTGCATAGGAGACCCTCACCATGCGCAAGCTTGCGTTTGCTGACGCTGAGCCGTCGTTCCGTCCCGTCATTGTGACGGCTCGCCGCATTCACACGGTTGATCAGCAGAATTCGATCGCCGACGCGTTTCTCATCTTCGGAGGCCGCATTCGTGAAATCGGCTCTGTTGATGCCTGCGTGGCTGCCGCCAAAGCACTCAGCCCGCTCGAGGCGGAGGTCGTCGATTTCGGCGACCAGGTCGTGGTGCCCGGGTTCGTTGACCCGCACGCACACCCGCTCATGCTCGGCCAGATGATGACGTGGGTTGATTGCGGCCCCGATCAGGCCGGCTCGATCCCTGAGATTGTAGAGCTGCTGCGTCAGGCAGCGGCGACGGCACCTGCGGGGCAGCCGATCCGCGGCTACGGCTATGAGCAGCGCAACCTTGCCGAACGACGCCACCCAACCCGCCACGAACTCGATCAGGTGGCCACCGACCGTGAGGTGTACCTGATGAACGCGTCGGGTCACGGCGGCGTGGTGAACAGCTACACCTTTGCGCTGCACGGGGTAACCCGTGACACCCCGAACCCGGCGGGCGGCGAGTTCTTCCGCGATGCTGACGGTGAACTGACCGGTGAGCTCTCCGATGCGGCCTGCAACATTCTGACCGGTCTCGAAGGGGTGAAGATTGGGCATCACGGCCCGAATTTCCACCTCGCTGACTCCCCCGAGGAGCACTGCACCCAGTTGATGGCGGCGCAGCGCAACTTCTTCCAGGGCGGTGTCACCACCATCGGCGATGCTCAGGTGAGCCGCCGCGAGTTCGACACCTACCTGCGGCTGGCTGAGCGCGGCGACCTGCGCATGCGCGTGTCCATGTACCTGCTGTCGCACCTGCTCGATGAGGCGCTCGAGATGGGCCTGCACGGTCAGTTCGGCAACGAGTTCCTGAGCTTCGCCGGCATCAAGTTCTACTCCGACGGCACGCTCGGCGGGTGGACCGCGTACTTCCCTGACGGCTATGTGGGTGACCCGTGCCGTACGGGGCAGCTGTACCATGATCCGGCGGACTACACCGAGCTCATTCGCAAGGCGCACCGCGCAGGCTTGCAGACGGCAACCCATTCGCAGTCGCCTGACGCGCTCGAGATGGTGATCAGCGCTATCGAGACGGCGCTGACCGATCGGCCCGACAGCGACGCCCGTCACCGCATCGAGCACTGTGGCCTGCCCACCCTTGCACAGATTGATCGCATGGCGAAGGCCGGCATCATGCCCGTGAATCAGCCGCAGCATCACTTCAACTGGGGAGAGGGCGTCGAGCAGGCCGTGGGCACACCCGGTGAGCGCTTCAACCCGCTCGGTGATTTTGCACGTGCCGGTGTGCCGGTGACGATCAGCTCGGATGCGCCGGTTGCTGACCCGCGCCCGCTTGAAGCGATTCAGGCGGCAGCGAGCCGCATCACCCGCCGTGGCACCCAGCTGGGCAGCGACGATCTCGCGATCAGTGTCGCGGATGCGTTGCGCGCCCACACCATTTCGGGTGCTCGCGCGCTGGGCCGCGAAAGCGAGATCGGGTCGATCGAGGTGGGTAAGCGTGCCGACTTCGCGGTGCTCGCGGCTGATCCGCTCGAGACGGCGGTTCCTGAGATTCAGCACATTCAGGTGCAGTCAACCTGGGTGGGTGGCGAGCGCGTCTGGGCACGCGACGCTGAGTAAGTGATTTCGTTGCGTCGGTGAGGCGCACGGCAACAGAAAGAAGCATCGACATGGATGATCTGCATGTCATTTCCGACGCGGAACGCGAGGCGGCTACGGCTGCTGGGGTGAGCGTCGAGAATGTGGGGCTGTCAATGCTCACGCTGCTGAAGGCGTATGGCATTGACACGGTGTTCGGCATTCCGGGCACCCACAATCTCGAGTTTTACCGTCACCTGCGTCGCCTCGGCATTCACGAGGTGACCTCACGCCATGAACAGGGTGCGGGCTACGCCGCTGACGGCTGGTCCCAGCAGACGGGGCTTCCGGGCGTGGTGATCACCACGTCTGGCCCTGGCGTGCTGAACGCACTCTCCGCGGCGGGCACCGCATACTGTGAGTCTCGCCCGCTGCTGATCCTGGCACCGGGTGTGCCTCGCGGGCGCGAGTTTGCCGATATCGGCGCGCTGCATGAGACCAAGGATCAGGTCACCGCGGTGGCATCGATTGTGGAGTGGGCTCGCCGTGTCGATTCAGCCGAGGCTGCGCTCGAAGCGATTCATGACGCGTTCACCCTGTTCCGCACGTCGCGGCCGCGCCCCGTCTATATCGAGGTGCCGCTCGACCTGCTCGAGGGCCCCGCAGACGTTGACGAAGCGCTGACGCAGCCGCGCCAGCACGAGCCGGTGATGCACGCGAGCCTGCTCGCGATCGCTGAGGCGGCGACCGCGCTTGCCACAGCAGAGCGTCCCGCGATTTTGGCTGGCAGCGGATCGATCCCTGCCCGCACCGACTTGCAGCGCATCGCCGAACTGCTCGGCGCGCCGGTGGTGACCAGTCTGAACGCGAAGGGCGTGATCCCCGAAACGCACCCCTTGAACATTGGTGCCGAGCTGCGGCTTGAGGCCGCGCGCGAGGTGTTGAACGGCGCTGACGCACTGCTCGTGGTGGGGTCAAAGATTGGTGAGTCTGAACTGTGGGGCGGCGTGGTGCAGCCCGCCGCGACGGTGGTGCGCGTTGACGTGCTCGAGTCGCAGCTGAACAAAAACCTGCCTGCCACGCACCCCCTGCTGGGTGATGTGCGCCGCGTACTGCCGGCCCTTGCCGACCAGGTGGCGACTCGTGTCGAGTCAGCCGGGGCGCGCGAACCGTGGACGCAGGTTGATGCGGTGCTCGCCGCCGCCCGCGAGGAGGCGCTCGCCTTCGCGCCGGTGGAGTACACCGTGGCGGGGCGCATCGCTGCCGTGCTGCCGAAGCACGCGATCGTTGCCGGTGACTCCTCGCAGATCACCTACTACGGCATGAGCAGTCAGGTGCGGTCGACGCAGCCGCACA
>CAZJOZ010000064.1:2782-8240 GCA_964547775.1 uncultured Leucobacter sp. | reverse complement strand
GCAGGTACCTCAGACGAAATGGTGCAGCTGATGCGCACCGGCAACTACGACCTCGTCTCAGCGTCAGGCGACGCCAGCCTGCGTCTCATCGTCGGCGGCGATGTGCAGCCGCTGAACCCCGAGCTCATTCCGAACTTCGGCGACGACATTGTGCCGGGCATGAAGGGTCAGATCTATGACACGCTGAACGGTCTCTCCTACGGTGTGCCGATTGGTCGCGGCGCAAACATCCTGCAGTACAACGACACTGTGGTTGAGGGCGACGTCACCAGCTGGGATGTCGTCTGGGAAGCAGACTCACCCTACGCCGGCAAGATCATCGGGTACGATGCACCGATCTACATCGCTGATGCAGCGGTCTACCTCATGCACCACCAGCCTGAGCTCGGCATCACCAACCCCTACGCGCTCGACGAGGAGCAGCTCGCTGCCGCAATCGACCTGCTGAAGCAGCAGAATACGATCATCGGCGACTACTGGGCTGATCCGGTGAAGCAGATCACCGCATTTAACGGCGGCGACGTGGTCGTCGGCACCTCATGGGAGGTGCTGCGCAAGCTCAGCGAGAACCCCGCACTGCAGGGCACCCTTCCCGTTGAAGGCTCGACCGGCTGGTCAGATGCGTGGATGCTCTCCTCGAAGTCAGCGAACCCCAACTGCGCCTACGCGTGGATGGACTACACCTCAACCCCTGAGGTCAACGGCGCGATCGCAATGAACTTCGGCATGGCTCCGGCCAACGCCGCATTCTGCGAGACCAGCGAAGAAGCAGCCGCACACTGCGAGCTCTTCAACGCGACCGACGAGGAGTACTTCTCGAATGTGTGGTTCTGGACCACCCCCATCGAGCAGTGCATCGACGGGCGCACCGACGTCACCTGCACCAACTTCCAGCAGTGGACGGATGCCTGGTTGACCGTCAAGGGATAACCATCCAGCGGTGGTGATCCTCGCCACACCGCGACGGCCGCACGTGCCGGAGCTTCGCCGGGATCACCACCGCCCCCAACCGGGGCAAAGCCTGCCCCACCCCCACTCACCCGCCAATCGCACCAGATGAGGAACGCCGTGGCCACCCAGCTCTCGTTCACCAGCAAGCCAAAGCCGCTGTCGTCAGCCCTACACCGGCACCCGAAGGGGCGTCTCGCGTCACTGCTGACCCTGCCCATGGTGTGGCTGGTGGGTGTCTACATTCTGTCGCTCGCGCTGATGCTCCTCACCGCGTTCTGGCTGACCGACCCCTTCACTTCGAAGGTGAAGCCGGGCTTCACGCTCGATAACTTCGCGAGCATCTTCACCGTGCCGGCCTACTTTGCCGCAGCCGTGCGCACCTTCGGTATTGCGGCAGCCGTCACCATCATCTGCGCCATCTTCTCGGTGCCGCTTGCAATCTTCATGGCGAAACTCGCCAAGCCGTGGCTTCGCAACCTCCTGGCTGTTGCCGTCACCGTGCCACTGTGGGCCGGTTACCTCGTCAAGATTCTGTCGGTGCGCATCGTGTTCAGCGACGGTGGCTTCTTCAACTGGCTGTTCGGGCCGCTCGGCATCGAAAGCCCCGGATACGGTGTCACCGTCACCATCATCGCGCTTGTCTACCTGTGGTTCCCATACATGGCGATCCCCGTGTACACAGCGGTGGCACAGATCCCGCCGAACCTCTTCGATGCCTCAGCAGATCTAGGCGCCAAAGGCGGTCGCACCATTCGCACCGTCGTACTGCCGCTGCTCACTCCCGCCCTCATCGCGGGCTCCATCTTCACGTTCTCGCTCAGCCTCGGCGACTACATCGCCGCAAAGTTCGTGGGCGGATCTACGCAGATGATCGGCACCATCATCGCCCAAAACATTAACCTCAACCCGCCAGTTGCCGCCGCGTTCTCGGTCGTGCCGATTGTCATCGTGCTCGCCTACCTGCTCGCCGTGCGCCGCACCGGGGCACTCGAAAACATCTAGGCCAAAGGAGACCCACATGCTTCGACTCGGCCGCGGCACAAAAATCACCCTCACGGTGGTCGCCGCCCTCGTCATTCTCAGCACCTATGTGCCGCTGCTCGTCATCGTCATGAACTCGTTCAACGCGAACCGAGTTGCCGGCTGGCCGGTAGCGAACTTCTCCCTTGAATGGTGGGAGAAGGCGCTCACGAACCCGGCAGTGCACGCCGCCGTCATCAACTCGCTGGTCGTCGCTTCGGGCGCGACGGTGATCGCACTGCTCCTTGGCACCCTGGCCGCATTCGCCCTGCAACGCTTCAAGTTCTTCGGCCGCGATGTGGTCAACCTGTTGATCATTCTGCCCATCACCCTGCCCGGCATCGTCACCGGTGTCGCACTGTCGAACACCTTCTACCACGTGCTCGACCCGATCGGCATCAAAGTCGGCTACGCGGGTATGATCATTGCCCACGCCACCTTCTGTGTCGTGATGGTGTTCAACAACGTCATCGCACGCCTGCGCCGAATGAACCCGAACCTCGAAGAAGCGTCCATGGATCTTGGCGCCGGTATCGGCCAGACGCTGCGCATGGTGACGTTCCCGCAGTTCCGCTCAGCGTTCATCGCCGGTGGCCTGCTCGCTTTTGCACTCAGCTTCGACGAAGTCGTGGTGACGATCTTCACCGCTCCCCCGGGCGTCGAAACGCTGCCGCTGTGGATCATGAACCAGATGGGTCGACCCAACGAGGCAAACCAGGTGAACGTCGTGGCGACGATCATCATTCTGCTCTCGCTGATTCCCGTCTACTTCTCACACCGGGCTTCGGCAGCAAGCGACGCGAAGTAGTCCCTCACTCCTGGTGCGCGGTGCGAGCGGAGTGATCGCCCTAGAGTCGCTCGCGGTGTTCATCGCGGAGCTGCTCGACCGCCCGTTCAAGGGTCGGGTCGTCTCCACGAGCGAGCGCCGCATACTGCAGCACGACGCCGTCCTCCGTCGGCACGGCCTTCACCCACATACGGCGGCGCGGAATAAACAGTGACACCAGGAGGCCCGTGGTGGCGGCGAGCGCCGACACGAGAATCCACATCTGCGCCGGGTTCCGCATCACATCGAACGCGGCGTAGCGAGGCACCGCCTCGAGGGTGATGGTGCCCATGCCTTCGGGAAGTTCGAGGGTATCGCCGATGGTGAACTCCAACGATTCCCGTTCGACGGCACGTCCGGTGAGCTGCTCCATATTGGTGGTGTCGAGGGCATACACCGACTGGGGCAACCCGCTGTCAATACCGAGATCGCCCACGAACACATCGAGCGTCATTACGGGGTTCGTCAGGTCGGGATAGTTCGACGTGTAGGCACCGGTGTCGAGCTCGATCTTGCTCGGGTAGAAGAAACCACGCAGACCGAGTTGCGTGTGCTCGCCATCGCGTTCGATGCCGAAGGGCACCTTCATGACACCGAGCGAGGTGAGGTTGGTGTCTTGCGGCACGAACGGCATAGATTCGCTGTAGACCACGGTGCCCTCGGCGTTGCGGACAGTGATGGTTGGTGCGTAGCCGTTCGCGATGAGGTACACGGGTGAACCGTGCACACGCATCGGGTGATTCACGCGGATCATGTCTTGGGTTTCGCTGCCGTCGGGCGCGATGAGGGTGACGTTGGCGCGGTATTCGGTCACCTCACCGATGGCGATCGCATTGCCGTCGTCTGGGGTGATGTAGTCCACCTCGAAACCGTCGAGACGCATGCCGAACTGTTCGAGGGTTGCCGGGTCAAAGGCGGTGCCCCAGGTTGCTGAGTCGTAGTCGATCAGTTGGTTGAGCAGGGTCTCCCCTTCGACAAGCACACGCTGACCGTTGAAACTGTACATACCGCCGATGGCGACGCTGATCAGCACGCCCACGAGGGCGAGGTGGAACACCAGGTTGCCGGTTTCACGGAGGTAGCCGCGTTCGGCCGACACGGACACTTCGGTGTGGCCGCGACGGGTGACACGTTGCACCTCGGTGCGGTACCGCTGTCCCTTCAGCAGCGCAGCCGCTTCCGCTATCGCGCGCTCAGCGAATTCCGTTCGCTCCTCGTCGGAGGCGCTCGGGTTTGAGATGCGCTGCTCGGCGAACCCGACCATGCGTTGCAGGCGTGCGGGGGTGCGCGGCGGCGCGCTGCGCAGCGCCTTCCAGTGGTGCAAGATGCGGGGCAGCACACAGCCAATCAGCGAGATAAAGAGCAGCAGGTAGATTGCAGAGAACCAGACCGACGAATACACGTCGAAGGCTTGAATGGGGAAGGCGTTGAGAATCTTGAACAGTTCAGGGTGATCCTGTTCGTACTGAATCACCCCGTTGGGGTCGGCGACCCGCTGCGGCACGAGTGATCCCGGAATTGTTGCGACTGCGAGGAGCAGCAGCAGGATCAGCGCCACTTTCATGCTGGTGAGTTGACGCCAGAACCAGCGCAGGTATTCGCGCACACCGAAGCGGCCACCCGGCCGCGGGTCGCGGGTGGGTTCGCCGATTCCGGTGCCGTCGTCGTAATCGGCGGGTCGGCCGGTTGCGGCGACGCTGGTTGTCGAACGCTCGCTCACGTCTGAGCCCTCTCGCTCACCTGAAGAATCAAAGGATCGTGCCAAAGTTCGCCATCACCGCCTGCAACGAGATCATCATACGGCTCCACACGCCGGTCACCATGAGCAGGCCGATGAGCATGAGGAGCCCACCCCCGATCAGGTTGACCGCGCGAATGTGCCGCTTGAAAAACGTCATGGTTTGCGTCATCCAGCTGAAGCCGAACGCCGCAAGAAGAAAGGGAATACCGAGCCCGATACAGTAGGCCACCGCAAGCACTGACGCGCGGCCGGTCGAACCCGATTGCATTGCGAGCGAGAGCACGACGCCGAGGGTTGGTCCCAGGCATGGTGCCCAGCCGATGGCGAATACCACCCCCAGCAGCGGCGCCCCGGCAAGCCCCACCCTGGGCTTCAGCGCCAATCGTGTGGTGCGCTGGAGTGTCGAGAATGCCCCCATGAAGACGAGGCCGAGCATGATCACCACGGCGCCCATGATGCGAATAATGAGGTCTTGCCACTCCCACAGCCACAGCCCGACGGTGCCGACCAGAATGTTGAGCAGCAGGAACACGACGGTGAAACCCGCAACGAACAGCAGCGCACCAAGAACCATTCGGCGACGTTCGGCACGCTTCGCTGCGGCGGGGTCGGCTGCGGCGAGCCCGCCATCGGCGATGCCTGACACGTAGGCAAGATACCCCGGAATGAGGGGGAGTACACAGGGTGACAGAAATGACACGAGACCTGCGGCGAGGGCAATGAGCGAGGCGATGAGCAGTTGCCCATCGGCAACCGTCTGTTCGATGCCCACGTTGTGCCTATTCTCGTTGTGTCGCTGTGTTACCGGGTGCCGCTCTCACCCTCGGCGAGGGTTTCTTGCACGAGGGCGCGCAACTGTGACGGTGCGGCGAGCATGCCGACAACTCGGTGCGCAACGCGACCCTCGGTGTCGAGCACGA
>CAZJOZ010000064.1:0-2682 GCA_964547775.1 uncultured Leucobacter sp. | reverse complement strand
GCGGCGAGCATGCCGACAACTCGGTGCGCAACGCGACCCTCGGTGTCGAGCACGAGCGTGGTCGGCACCGCGTTCAGTGGTACCTGACCGGCGAAGGCGCGCTGCGTTTCGCGGCCACCCACGGCGTCGAGGATCGACGGGTACTCCACGCCGAACTGCTCAGCAAACTGCTGCGCCTGCGCCTCTTGGTCTCGGGTATTCACCCCCACAAACTGCACACCCTGATCGGCGAACTCGTCGTACACTTCGACGAGCCAAGGCGCCTCGGCTCGGCAGGGCGCGCAGCCGGCGTACCAAAAGTTCACCACGGTCACGTCACCCAAAATGTCGGCCGAGCCGAGGGTGTCGCCGAACTCGGTGACGCCCGAAAACTCGATCGGTTCGGTGCGGTCTTCGGGCGCGAAGGAGGTGGTTGACCCGTCACCGGCGACATACCCTTTATCGCCGGCGTCTTGCCACTGATCGGCGAGTCCAGGAGTGTTCGAGCTGCAGCCGAGCAGAGCACCCGCGGTAAGCGCCGTCGCGAGCGCTGCAAGGATCCGGGTGGCACGTGTTGAGGTCATTAGACTGCCCCCACATCAACGGCGTCGTCGAGCAGCGATGCTGCCGGCGTGCGATAGTCGACTTCGTACCAGCGACCACTGCGCCGTTCAAAAGTGGTGATGCTTGACAGGGCGCAACGTCGTTTTGCGGGGTTGTGGAAGAGCGGCTGACCGGCGATGTCACGGTGAGCGGCCCAAATGACTGCCTGATGACTGACCATCACCATGTCACCGCCCCGGGTGGAATCCCACGCGTCATCCATGGCTTCGCGCACACGATTTGCGATGCTGCGGTACGGCTCACCCCAGCTGGGGCGAAACGGGTTCACGAAGCGATGCCAGTACCGTGGGTTCTTGAATGCGCGTTTACCAACAGTGCCCTCGAAGGCATTCGTGGGCTCGATGATGCGCTCATCGGTTTCAATGTCGAGATTGAAGGCAAGCGAGATCGGCTGTGCGGACTGCTGCGCGCGCACCAGCGGGGAGGCGATCAGTCGCACCACGCTGCGATCGCTCGCGGCGAGTTCTTGGGCAGCGGCGAGCGCCATCTCTTCACCGCGGGTCGACAGCACAAAGCCCGGCAGTCGGCCATACAGCACCCCATCAGGGTTATGGACCTCACCATGGCGCACCAAATGCAGCAGTTTGTCGCTCACAGGCACCATTCTAAGATCGTTGTCCTGAGAGCATGCTGTCGCCGGTCACGCACCTTCGAGTCAGCGAACCAGCACGGTGAGTGGCATCACATAGGTGTAGAGGTCGAACTGTTTCACGCCGCCGATCCACAGGCCGTCCCGCTCGGGCACTCGCGTGAACCCCAACGCATCGTAGAGGCGGTGAGCCGGGGTCATGTGGGGTGCTGTCTTCAAGAAGACACCACTGAACCCGGCATCGCGCGCGCGGTCGGCGACGTGCTGCATGAGCTGCGCGGCGATGCCCCGCCTGCGCGCAGCGGGTGAGACGCCGAGCAGGCGCAGGTCGAGTTCGTGCGGCAGCGCATCCTCGTGGAGGCTTGCCCCGCCCGGGCGCCGCGTCGTCACTGAGCCGACGAGCGTGCCATCCTGATCCCGTGCCACCCACACGTCGAACTGCTCCGCTCGTCGCGCTGCCGACTGCATCGGGTCGACGTTGGGCGGGTCACCCTCCCGTGTGGCGGTCCTCCCGTTGCTGGTGGCGCCCTCCTCACCCTCATGCTGCTCGCCAGGCCCATAGTCAAAGGCATACGCCTCGCGAATGAGAGCATCGACCGCAGCGAAGTCGGCGCGCTGCGCGAGCGCGATAGTGACGGTCATTTCGGTTGCCATCCGAGGCGGGGGCCAATCTCACCGGCGAGTTGATCAAGAATGTGTTTCCAGTCCTCCAACTCGAACTCAAACGGCAGTTCGAAGAGGTAGTCGTCGGCGGCCTGGTAGGCCACATCCTGTTGAATAAACTCGACGATCTCGTCGTTTGAACCGGAGACATCGGCTGCGATAAGCGTGCGCCCTCCGTGCACTTGGGTGGTGCGCGGGGTGCGCGCTTCGACGTATGCGGCGTACTTCTCACGCTGCGCGGCGGTCGCTCCGTCGGTGGGAACAAACACTCGCGCCACACTCACCCGGCCGTCCCCCGCTGCCTCACTCGCGCCGTGCGCAGCGTCGGCGCCGGCAGCACGCGCCGTGAAAGCGGCACGGTAGGCATCAATCTGGGCGCGCTGGCCACGGGCAAAGTCACGCTCACCGTTCTCGTACGAGCTGATGTTACTCACGAGCCAGTTGAATCCGGCACTGCCTGCCCATTCCGCAGATCGGAGCGACCCACCGCCGTACCATAGCCGATCGCTGAGGCCGGGACTATGCGGTTCAACCCGGTCGCTGTCGAAGTCGCCACCGATGCCCTGATAGTCCGGGATCTCGCGGATCGACGTCCCAGCAAGCAGGGTACGCAGTCGTTCAATTCGACCGTAGGTGTAGTCCTCCTCTCGCCATCCGCTGTCGTACACGAGGTCGTTCAGCTCATCGTCGTAGCCAGGCCCGTGCACGCTCAGTCCGGGCAACAGGCGCCCACCGCTGAGCACATCGGCGGTGGCGAGATCCTCGGCCAACCGAAAGGGGTTCTCAAAGCCGACGGGGATGACGGCGTTGCCGAGCCCGATGCGGGT
>CAZJOZ010000063.1:0-8299 GCA_964547775.1 uncultured Leucobacter sp. | reverse complement strand
GCTGCTCGAAGAGGCTGGCGTGCCAGCCGGTGTGGTCAACGTCGTGCAGACCTCGAAGTCGGGCGCGCAGTCGAGCGCACTGCTCAGCGATACGCGTTTGCGCAAGCTCAGCTTCACCGGATCAACCCCGGTTGGCGTGAAGCTGCTTGAAGCTGCTGCTCAGAACGTGTTGCGCACCTCGATGGAGTTGGGCGGCAATGCTCCCTTCATCGTGTTCGAAGACGCTGATCTTGACCGTGCGGTGGAAGGCGTGCTGCTCGCAAAGTTCCGCAACATCGGTCAGGCTTGCACCGCAGCGAACCGCATCATTGTGCACGAGTCGGTCGCAGACGAGTTTGCCCGTCGGGTAGGCGAGCGGGTAGCAGCCATGAAGGTTGGCCGCGGCGCCGAAGAGGGCAACGACATCGGTGCCCTCATCGATGACAAGGCCGTGGCAAACACCGCTCGCTTGGTAGCTGACGCTGTCGCCAACGGCGCGCGTTTGGTGACCGGCGGCGAAGCAATCGAGGGCGCTGGGAACTTCTTCCAGCCCACCGTGATCGATGGCATCACTGCTCAGGCAGCAATCATGCGCGAAGAGATCTTCGGCCCGGTGCTCGGCATCATTCGCTTCTCGACTGAAGATGAAGCGGTAGAGATTGCAAACAACACCGAATACGGTCTCATCAGCTACGTGTTCACTGAGAACATTCATCGCGGACACCGCATGATTGAGAAGCTCGAGAGCGGCATGATGGGCCTGAACACCGGCATCGCTTCGAATGCTGCGGCACCGTTCGGTGGAATCAAGCAGTCTGGCCTCGGTCGTGAGGGCGGATTCGAGGGAATCCACGAGTTCCTCTCGACGAAGTACACTCTGCTGCCTCGCTAAGGCGTGCAGCGGCAAGGGCCGGGGGAGTGTTGACTCCTTCGGCCCTTTTCCTACTCTGCCGCAGGATTCGCCGAGGTAGTGCCGTCTCGGTCGGCCCGTTCAGCCCACCAGAGCACGGTCTCGCCGTAGCGTTTTTCGCGAAGCGGAACGAGCCCGACGGGCGCTCCTGGCGCGACGGGCCACGAGGGTTCAGGGGAGCGAGAAGACCGCTCGACCATGAGAATTCCGTCGACGGTCAACAGAGGGGCAGCCGCGACAAGGTTCGCGGCGAGTTCGGTCTCGCCAACCTCATACGGAGGATCGAGCATGATCACGTCAAAGCGGCCGTCGGGGCCCGCCGACGTCGTCGCCTCGAGCGGTTCTGCCATGCTTTCGAGGGTGGTCTGCACTGCGCCTCGAACCACCTCTATGGTCGGTGCTGTGTTGTGTCGAAAAGCGGCCGACACGGTTTTTGCATTCTTGGCGGTGATCTGTGCCGCAGGTCCATGCTTTTCCACCAGGATCACATGCTGTGCGCCGCGGCTAGCCGCTTCGAGCCCGAGTGCGCCTGAACCAGCATAGAGATCCAGCACTCGAGTGCCGTCGACCATGCCCCACGATTCGAGTGCAGAGAAAATTGCTTCGCGAACACGGTCGCTGGTGGGCCGGGTACCTGATTTCGGCACCTGCAGCCGGAGCGATCCGGCAGTGCCGGCAATGATTCTGGTCACAGCACGAGTGTAGTTTGTGGATTCCGGGATCTTCTCCACGGGAATGTCGATCTACCAGGGCATGTCACTTGTGCCGGGTAGCCTTGGATCCATGAATGCCTCGCTTGAACGCCAACTGGAGGGCATCGTTGGCGGCCGCACCGCTGCGGCTTTCGAGAAGGCGTTCGGCTTGAAAACCGTGCGGGACTTGCTGTGGCATCTGCCTCGCCGCTATCACGAACGTGGCGAACTCACCCCGCTGACGGGGCTTCCCGTCGGCGAGCACGTCACCGTTCTTGCACAGGTACTTGATGTGCGCTCCCGCAGTATGCAGCGAGGCGGGAACTTGCTCGAAGTGCGCATCACCGACGGCGTGGGAACACTCCAGCTCACGTTTTTCAACCAAGCATGGCGAGCACGCCAACTCGTTGCCGGTGCTCGCGGCATTTTTGCCGGAAAAGTCAGCGAATACCGCGGGCAGGCACAGCTGCAACATCCTGACTATGAGTTGTTCAGCTCCGCTGATGCAAGAGCGATCTCGCAGCTTGGTGAAGAGAAATCGCAGCAACTTGACGAAGCGGCGGCAATGGCATTCGCGATGCGACCCGTGCCGATCTACCCTGCGACCTCGCGAGTGCCCTCGTGGGTGTCACAGCGAGCGGTCGAACTCGCACTCGATGCGGGCCTGCGCATCGGCGAACTCGAAGATCCTCTGCCCAAGGAGGTGCGCGAAGCGGCCGGCATTATTGCGCTGGGGCCCGCGTTCGAACTCGCGCACCAGCCCGAGCATGCGCGCGATTGGCGTATGGCGCGCGACAGTCTGCGTTTTCGTGAGGCATTTGAATTGCAACTTGCTCTGCTCGATCGACGTCGGCGGGCGGCAGCGCTCACAGGTACTCCGCGACCACCCGTTGAGGGGGGTCTGCTCGCCATGTTTGACGCGGGGCTCCCGTTCACGCTTACGCCGGAGCAACAGGCTGCGGGTGAGACGATTGCGCACGAATTGGCCTCCGCTACGCCGATGCATCGTTTGCTTCAGGGTGAGGTTGGCTCAGGGAAGACTGTGGTCGCGATGCGGGCAATGTTGCAGGTTGCCGAGGCGCCCACCACACCGCGGCTCGAGCGCCACGATGACCTCTCCGATGGAGAACTGCCGCTGACTGAGGTCAGCCCACCCCTGGGCGGGCAGAGTGCGCTGCTGGCTCCCACTGAAGTGCTTGCTGCGCAACACTTTCGCAGTATCACCGACATGTTGGGTCCGGCTCTCACACAGCGTCTGCATCCCGTGTTACTCACCAGCAAGATGCCCGCCGCTGAGCGGCGAAAGGCGCTTCTTGCGCTGGCCAGTGGCAGGTCACATCTCGCGGTCGGGACACACGCACTCCTGAGCGAAGGGGTGAGCTTCTACGACCTTGGGCTGGTAATTGTCGACGAGCAGCACCGATTCGGGGTGGAGCAACGCGAAGCACTGCGTCTCAAAGGGGCGAACCCTCACGTGCTAGTCATGACAGCGACGCCGATCCCTCGAACGGTCGCACTCACCGTATTTGGCGATCTTGAAACCTCAGTTATTCGCAGGGTTCCGCCCGGCAGACAGGGAATCCAGACGTTCCTCGTTCCGGTGCAGGAACGACCAAAATGGGCGGAACGCGCATGGCTGAGAGCGCTCGAAGAAATCGCTGCGGGTCGCCAGGTGTACGTGGTGTGCCCCGCAATTGCCGGTGCAACACGCGAAGACAGTGATGAGGTGCTGGGCGGCGATCAGTTCGATCGAGCTGCGCAAGCGAAAGAGACTGTCGAGCTGGCGAGCGTCGAACGCACCATTGAGGAGCTTCGCGCACGTCCCGATTACCAACACGTGCGGCTTGCGTCACTTACGGGAGCGATGAAGCCCGACGAGAAAGACTCCGTAATGCGGGCCTTTGCGGCGGGTGAAATTGACCTCCTCGTCGCAACCACCGTGATCGAGGTGGGGGTCAACGTGCCGAACGCATCAATGATGATTGTGCGAGATGCTGAGCGATTCGGCGTGTCTCAGCTTCACCAGCTACGTGGGCGAGTGGGGCGAGGCGAACACGCGGGTCTTTGTCTGCTCCTCACTAATGCTCCGCCGGGCACCGTTGCACGGGAACGCATCGAAGCAATCGCTGAGACAACTGACGGGTTTGCACTCGCTGAGCGAGATCTTCAGCTGCGGCGTGAGGGAGATGTGTTGGGAACCGCGCAGTCGGGAGGGCATTCGACGCTGAAGCTGCTGAGGGTTGCCGAGCACGGCGAGCTCATTGAGCGTGCGCGCGCACTTGCGGCTGACCTGCTCCAGCGTGATCCTGAGTTAGCGAGCGCACCGCTACTTGCGGCGCAACTCGCGGAAGAGGCCCGCCAGGCGGCCCTCGCGAATATTGCGAAATCGTAGCGTTGCCACCACGACAGCGCCCCTGGTCACCACGACAGCGCCTCAGCCACCCACAGCGCCCCAGCCACCCACAGCGCCGCTCCATCCACAGCGCCGCTCCACAAGTATTTTTCTGTGGTCACCGTTGGTGTGTGAGACAGAAGTCATGCGGGGGCGGATAGGCTAAAGGCATGAGCACCATCGCGGTTGTACCCGGTTCGTTTGACCCTGTCACCCTCGGCCACCTTGACGTGATTCGTCGTGCTGCTGTCATTTTTGATGAAGTGCATGTGCTGGTCGTACACAATCCAGGAAAAACCGCGATGCTTCCGATTAGCGAGCGGGTGAACCTGCTTCAAAAGTCCATCGACGATGATCCACAGATCACGAAACAGGTCACGGTCGCCTCATGGTCGGTCGGGCTCTTAGTTGACTACTGCACCGAGGTCGGGGCCAAAGTGCTGGTGAAGGGGCTACGTTCGCAGATCGATGTGGCCTATGAGACGCCGATGGTTCTCATGAATCGTAGCCTTGCTGGTGTCGAGACCGTGTTCTTGCTGCCTGAGCCGTCCCACTCTCATGTCTCGAGTTCTCTGGTGCGGCAGGTGGCCTCGCTGGGCGGCGATGTGAGCGATTACGTGCCTGCGGCGGTCGCAAAATACCTTGAGACGACTCGTCCGGCCTAGCGAGAGCACCGGAACGGCGGGCGAGATGATGCCCGCGTCTTCAGCCTCGCATGAGCCCTAGCCTCGCATGAGCCCTGCGGTTCGTGAGGAACCTCTCACCCTTACGGTGCCGGCGGAGTTGGGGGTGCCGGCGGAGCTTGCGTCGTTAACGGAGCTTGCGTCGTTGACGGCACGGGCGGCGCGGGCGGAGGAGCATTGCGTACGCGTCGTCGTTGACCGGCCTTCACGAGCGCCACAATCACGAGGATGATCACCCCGAGAAGGACAAGCCACGGGAGTAGCACTCCGAGAAGGACGAGGCCGCCGGATGCGGCAGTTACGAGTGAAGCGATACCAGCTTTCAGGCCTTCCCAAAAGTTCGAGGGCCCGCCCGGAAGTGCGGTCTTGACCGTGAGGGTGACCCAGATTGTCGCCTCATCAACCTGGTTTTCTAGGGCCTGTAACTGTGCGTTCAAGCCATCGAGCTCGGCCTGACGCTCAGCGAGCGCAGACTCCGCTTCTATCAGCTCACCCGTGGTTGCGGCACCGGACATCAGTTCAGTCAAACGGTCAACGGACGCTTGGAGGGCCTCCACGCGAGCCTGCAGATCCACGTGCTGTGCAGTGACATCCTGCGCAGAACGGCTCTCGTCAAGCACGGTGCCGAGACCCCGTAGCTCGGCGAAGGTTGCATCGAATGCTGCCGCAGGCACTCGAATGGTGAGGCTTGCGCCCTGTGTGTCTGAGGACTCGCCGCTCACATTCTGGGATTCAACATATCCACCAAGCTCGTCGACGATCCGTGCGACGTCTTCCGCGGATGTGTGGGCATTCTCGACCGACAATGAAATACTTCCCTGCGAAATGATGGAACGCTGAGAGGCAATCGTCGAAGCTTCCCGTGAGATCTCGCCCGAGGACGCCTCGGTAGCGGCAAGGTCAAAGGAACCATCCATTGGGCTCGTCGCAGCATCGGAAACGACACCCGAGTCGCTCCCAGAGAATACTGACGAACAGGCGGCAAGGCTCGCACCAAGTATGAGGGCAGCAATCGCGGAGAAGACACGCACCACCGCTCGTGAACCCGGCCTGCTCGATGCCCCGACCACGGTGTGTCGCTCGATGCTCATGTCGCCTCCTCGCTGACTTCGCACTGGTGCTCGCTCGACCCTGGCTTTTCACGGGTCGGTGATTCGAATGATAGGTCGAAACACGCACATCCAGGGATAGTCAGCGCTGGGAATCACGTGCGGGTTATGGAATCGATATCGAGCTGGCAGTACTGCGGGGCCCGGGTCAATTGTTCAGGGGTGTTCTCAAGCGGCATCAGGTACCCTGGGTCGGTGAGCAGTATGCGTGTGTATGAAGAGCCCATCCGGGATCTCGTCGGTCGGCCAGGCGAAATGCGTGAGCGTGTGCGAGAGGTCGCGATTCCGGAGTCCTTCGGTGAAGCGCTCGCGGTGATCCCCGCGGGTGAAACGCTTGAACTTGAGGTGCGACTCGAATCAGTGCATGAGGGCATTCTGGTCTCTGTCACCGCACGCACCACCATGCATGCGGAATGCGGACGGTGTCTCAAAGATTTCACTGCGCCGTTTCAAGTCGAATTTCAGGAACTTTTCGCGTATACTCCTACGGAGGCCGACGAGTATGGGGTTCACGGTGATCACGTGAATCTTGAACCCCCGCTCCGAGACGCGGTAGTGCTTGCACTGCCGTTCCAACCGGTGTGCCGCCCAGATTGCCCAGGACTTGATCCTGAAACTGGTGAATTGCGCGATGCTGAGGTTGCAGCCGAGCCCGACGTGGTCGATCCGCGGTGGGCTGCGCTGGCCGGGTTTCTGGCCGAAGACAAAGACGTGAGCGCCGATCCCGGTAGCTCAGAGAGCAAGTAGAGAAGAGAGAGCATCATGGCTGTTCCCAAGCGCAAGATGTCGCGTTCGAACACCCGCCACCGCCGTTCGGCATGGAAGGCCTCGGTCCCGAACCTGGTGAAGACCGTTGAGAACGGCAAGACCGTCTACAGCCTGCCTCACCGTGCACGCGTGGTTGAGGACTCGCAGGGCAATGCACTGTTCCTCGAGTACAAGGGCCGCAAGGTCGCTGACGCGTAAGTTTTGATGTCAGACGCACACGAGGCGTCGACCGGGCAACCGCCGAGTTCGCCGCCGTCTCTCGCAGACGCGCAGAGCGACCTCGGCGGTTTTCTTGCGCCCTTTGGTGTGCAGGCTGACCCTGTGCTGCTTCAGCAGGCGGTTACGCACCGGTCGTGGGCCTACGAGAACGGTGGCGCGCCTCACAACGAACGCCTCGAGTTTCTTGGCGACTCTATTCTGGGGCAGGCCGTCACGGTCAAACTCTTCGGCGACTACCCCGAACTTTCTGAAGGCGAACTCTCGCGACGTCGTGCCGCGCTCGTGTCGAGCGCCGCGCTCGCTGAGGTGGCGCGCTCTGTCGGAGTGGGGCAGTATCTGCGCCTCGGGGTAGGTGAGGAACGATCCGGTGGACGCCAGAAGGAGTCGATTCTCGCTGACGCGGTAGAAGCCATCATTGGCGCGGTGTACCTGTCGACTGACCCCGAGACAGCGGCGCAGTTCGTGCTGCGCCTGATCACACCGCTCATGGCTGATCCTGAGCGCTTCACCATCTCGCTTGACCCGAAAACGACGGTGCAGGAAGAAGCCGACGCACGTGGGATTCCGAGGCCGGCATACCTCATCGAAGGCTCAGGCCCCGACCATGATCGCCGTTTCCACGCGAGGGTCGAGCTCGACGGCTTCACCGGCGAAGGCATCGGTATTAGCAAGAAGGCGGCGGAAATAGCTGCCGCACGGGAACTCATCGCCGCCATCAGCGCGAAGGGACAGCTGAAGCACCGCAAGAGTCGCTCGTAATGCCCGAGCTTCCCGAAGTCGAGGTGGTGCGCGCCGGACTTGCTCCAGCGGTGACCGGCGCGCTGATCGCCGGTGTAGAGGTACGGGATGCTCGCGCGCTGAAGCGGCACGTGCCGCTCACCGGAGACGACGGTCTCGGTGGTCATGGGGTGAGTCTTTCAGCGGACGCAGGCCTCGCCCGTGCCGCTGATTTTGAACGGCGGCTTATCGGTGTCGAACTTGCTGCGCCTGCGCGGCGAGGAAAGTTTCTGTGGATCCCGGTCTCACCGACCGAATCGCTCCTCGCGCACTTGGGGATGAGCGGACAGCTGCTGCTCCGCTCCCATGATGCTCCAGACGACCGCCACGTGCGGGTTCGGATGTGGCTCGAACACCCAAGCCATGGTGAACTCCGGCTCGATTTCGCGGATCAGCGTCTGTTCGGTTCCCTCGCGCTTGACCGGCTGGTGCCGACCGCTGATGGGCGAGCGGCGGGGTGGGGCACAGACCTTGCATCGCTCCCCAGTCAAGCTGCCCATATTGCTCGAGATCCGCTCGATCCGGCGTTCGACGATGGCGCATTTGTGCGGGGTCTTCGCCGCCGCGGAGCAGCGGTGAAGCAGGCGATCCTTGATCAGACCCTGCTGAGCGGGGTGGGAAACATTTACGCTGACGAGGCGCTGTGGCGCGCACGGCTTCACCCTGAGACTCGGGCGAACACCCTGAGCGCACGGAAAGCCACTGAGATTCTTGCGCATCTTCGTGAGGTGTTTGCGAAGGCGCTTGCAGAGGGCGGAACGAGTTTCGAT
>CAZJOZ010000062.1:0-8347 GCA_964547775.1 uncultured Leucobacter sp. | reverse complement strand
CCGGGTTAGGTGCGAGGATCAGCCTCACTGCTGGGCGTAGAGATGGTCTCAGCGGACTCAACAGCCTCATCTTCAAACACATCGTCTGCGGTGCGGTCCCGCATGCGCCAGTCGTAGATGCTTTCTGACGCAACCTCACGCGGCTTCGAAAGGAAAATCACTGACAGGGAGAGCGCAACGAGGGTGGCGACCACTGCCGCAAGCCACCATGGCCACCCAAACACCGCAAACATCACCACGAATGGCACCACAAAGAAGGCAAGTCGCAGGGCGATATAGATAATCCAAGCGGTGCGGGTGTTCACGTGCAAAATCCTAACGGCTCAATCTGAGTGACCTGTGAGCGGAGGGTGAGCGTTGCCCACCGAGCTCCGAACGGCCAGGCGAAGGCCAGAATGCCCAGGTAGCATGGGGCTATGGCTCGGTTTGTGATCCTTGGTGTGATCATCGCGGTCGCGTTCACGCTGTACGCGCTCGTTGATGCCGCGATGAGTGACTCGTCTCGTGCGCGCGGGGTATCGAAGCCGGTGTGGGTGGTCCTCATCGTCGTGCTTCCCGTCATTGGGGCCGTGCTGTGGTTTGTCATCGGCAAGGGCCGGGGCCCTGCCGCCGTGCCGGTGAAGGCTCCGGATGATGATCCGCGCTTCACCAGCACCCCGCTCTCAGAGCAAGAAATTGACGCGCACGTTGCTGAGCTTGAGGCTCGGCTGCGCGAACTCGACGAAGAAACGTTCCCCGGCGTTGACGGCGACGCTGACAGCGACGGTTCGGGCGAACCGAGGTGAACGAGTCGCCGGCAGCTTCCTCGCTGGTTGCGACCGCGGTGCTTGCCGCGCTCATCGAGCAGGGTGTGCGCGATGTCGTGGTGTGCCCTGGCTCTCGCTCTCAAGCTCTCGCGCTCGCCGCAGCCGAAGCGGAACGCGCTGGAGTTATCCGGCTGCATGTGCGGGTTGATGAGCGATCTGCCGCGTTTTTCGCGCTCGGTGTTGCACGTGAAACAGGCGTTCCCGCGCCGGTCGTGGTCACCAGCGGCGGAGCGGTTGCAAACCTCATGCCTGCCGTCGTCGAGGCGCACGAAGGGCGCGTGCCCATGCTGCTCCTCACCGCCGACCGGCCGGCAGTGCTCCGTGGCACCCGCAGCAATCAGACGACGCACCAGGCGGGGCTCTTTGGCCGGTTTGCGCGCCTGAGTCGTGACCTGGCGGTAGACAATCTCGCGGTCAACGGAGAGCTCTCAGCCGAGGCCGCTTGTGTGGCGCGGTCGGTGATTGAAGCCTCTCAGGGCATCATCGGTGGGGCGCCCGCTGGGGCGGTGCAACTCAATCTGCAGTTCACCGAACCGCTGTCTGGCTGGCCAGCTGGCGCGAACGCTGACCTTGGTGGGGGCGCGAGGACGCCGCTCGAACGATTCGCTCGAGCGGCTGACGGTGATACAGGCGCTGGCGGAACAGACGTTGGTGTTGGAGCCGTGCCTTTCAGTGACGAAGATACGTACGTGCATGATGGCGATGCGCTCACCGTCGTGATTGCGGGGGCCGGTGCTGGAGACACGGCGGAAGAGTTTGCGCGCGAGGCGGGTTTGCCATTGCTCGCTGAGGTGGTGAGTGGTTCGCGGTATGGGAGAGAAGCGATCAGCGCCTACGCCACGCTTATCGACGAGCCTGAGATCGGCGGCCTGATCGAGCGGGCCGTAGTGTTCGGCCACCCCACGCTCACCCGTCAGGTGCCGGCGCTGTTACGCCGCGACGATGTTGAGGTGATTGTCGTCGACCCGCACAGGGGGAGCGGAGTCGACCATGTTGATCCGAGCGGAGGCGCGCGAATTGTGTGCGACGCGACGGTCGCCCCCGACTATGACCCCGCTGTCATGCGGCGTTGGCTGGGTGCGTGGGTGGTAGCCGATCGCGAGATTCGCGCCGAACGCACGACGGTGCACACGCCGGATCTCGACGCCGCCCGCGAGACCGGTTACAAAGAGCGAAGCGAGTATGCCCGCGCCGAACTCGCGGTGAAGCGCCAACCCATCTCCCGTGAGCTGCTCACCGAAAGTGTGTGGCGAGCGACCTGGCCCCATGATCGCCTCGTGCTTGGGGCATCGCGCCTGGTGCGCGTGCTTGATGGCCTCGCCTCACCACGGCGCGTCACGGCGCACAGCAACCGTGGCCTTGCGGGTATCGACGGCACGGTCGCAACCGCACTCGGCATTGCGATCGCTAGTCAGGGCGAGGATCAACCCACGTTAGGTGCCGGGGTGACTCGCGTGTTGCTCGGTGATCTTGCTCTGCTGCATGATGTTGGCTCGCTGCTTATTCCTGAGGGCGAAGCGCGACCGCGTTTGCAGTTGTTCGTCGGCAACGACGGTGGCGGCACGATTTTTGACACCCTCGAGGCGGCTGACACGGCCCATGCTACGGACTTCGACCGTGTCATGTACACGCCGCAGAATGTCAATATGGAAGCCCTTGCGCGGGGCTACGGGTGGGACTTTCGTCGCATCGAAACCCGTGGCGAGCTTGAGGCGCTGCTCACCGAACCAGTCACCGGTACCGCGCTCATCGAGGTGCCGCTCAGTCGCTGAGAAGGCTACTCCGAAAAGGCCTCGGCAATCGGTCGAAACTTCGACACGGTTTCGCGAAGTTCGTGCTCCGGATCACTCCCGGCGAGAATGCCTCCGCCGGCATATGCCACAATCTCACGGCGCCCGTTTTGTGCTGCTCGCACCTGAGCGCCTCGCAGAGCGATCACCCACTCCCCGTCTCCGTTGGCGTCGATCCACCCGGTGGCACCGGCGTACCGCTCACGATCGAAGGGTTCAAGCTCAGCGATTGCCTCTACAGCCTGCGCGGTCGGTGTTCCCGCCACTGCCGCGGTGGGGTGCAGCGCCGCAGCGAGCGTGAGCGAGGAGCCACCATCTGCGGGCACCGCGGTAACGTCGGTAGCGAGATGCCACACATTCGGTAACTGCAGTGCAAACGGTTGGTCGCTGGTGCTGAGATCTGCCACGAGGGGAGTGAGCGCAGACACGACGCTTTGCACCGAGAATGCATGCTCCTGCTGCTCTTTCTCGTTCGTGAGAAGTTCATCACGGGTGAGCAGGTCAGCGGCTTCGTCTTCACGACGACCGCGGGTGCCGGCGAGCACTCGAGAGGTGATGCTTCCGGCGGTCTGCCGCACCAGGGTCTCGGGGCTTGCGCCCATCATGCCGTCAACGGCATACGTCCAGCAGTCCGTGTAGCGGTAGGCGAGTCGGCTCAGTGGCACCCGCAGGTCATCTGCTGCGTCGAGAGTGCCGCTCACGGTGCGAGCCAGCACGATCTTCTCTGCCTCCCCACGTTCAATACGCGCGGTTGCTTCAACAACTCCCTTGAGATACTCGTCGTTCGGAGCCGTGGTATCGAGTGAGGTTCCCCTCCACGCGCCGCGTGGCTGCGGTTCAGACAGAGGGCGAGGGTGTTCGAGCGGTGCCAGCGAGACTTCGGTCACCCACGCAATCGCGCCGTGGCGCGCCACGAGCATGCGTGGCACGATGAGCACACTCTCGGCTGCGCTGCGGTCGTCAAACGTGAACGTACCGAACGCTAGTAATCCAGTGCCGGGGCGTTGCACGGTGTCGTCGATCGTGGCGAGCGCCGCGATCTCCCGCCAGGCAGCATCAGCTTCGGCAAAACGATTGGGGCCGCGGAAGGTCAGCCTGAGCGCCTCGCCAAGCCCCACACACCCACGATCCCCGCGCATCCACAGGAGGGGATTGCGGGGGTCTGCCACCTGAAGCAATGGGGGCACTCGCCGGAGGGGACGCGTGACGGCAAACAGGTGGGGGCGCTGCGCAGAAGTCACCCTGCCAATCTACTCTGCATAACCGCAGAATCTACCGAGTAGCATGAAAGGGTGACCCGCCCTGACACAGCCACAAAGCTGGCCACCGACGTTTCGAGCATGTTTGACGAGGTGTCCCCTCGGTATGACCTCATTAATGATGTGCTGACCGTCGGCAACGATCGTCTCTGGCGCATTGCCACCACCAGAGCGCTTGCCCCGCGAAAGGGAATGCGCGTGCTTGATCTGGCGGCAGGC
This sequence comes from uncultured Leucobacter sp., assembly GCA_964547775.1. GTDB lineage: Bacteria > Actinomycetota > Actinomycetes > Actinomycetales > Microbacteriaceae > Leucobacter. The sequence goes on along the minus strand of CAZJOZ010000062.1, from coordinate 4,273 downwards.
ACCGGCACCTCAAGCGCCGCGATCGCGAAGCACGGTGCGAACGTGGTTGCGGCAGATTTCTCAGAGGGCATGCTTGAAGAGGGGCGGAAGCGCCATGCGGGGAACGACCTTATCGAGTTCGTGTGGGCTGATGCCACGGCACTGCCGTTTGACGACGACAGCTTCGACGCCGCGACCATCTCGTACGGCTTGCGAAATGTGAGTGACCCGCGGAAGGCGCTCGAAGAGATGCGTCGGGTGGTGAAACCCGGTGGTCGAGTGGTCATCGCCGAGTTCTCGACTCCCCCTGCGTCGGTCGTGCGGGTTCCCTATCGGTTGTACGGTAAGTATCTTCTGCCGCGCATCGCCGGTGCCTTGAACCGAGACGCTGCTGAAGCGTACACCTACCTGAACGAATCAATTGAACAGTGGCCACATCAGCGCGAGCTGGCTCGGTGGATGCGCGAAGCCGGCTATGAGCGGGTGGCCTACCGCAACCTGACCTTTGGCATTGTCGCGCTGCATCGCGGGTTTGTGCCGCGCGAAAAGGCGTCGGAAGGCGCCACCGTCAAGCAGAACTCGGGTGACGCATGAGCCGCGCCGTCAACGAAGAAACTGCGACGCAGGCAATGCCGCTGCACCTGTTCCGAGGAGCCGCGGAACGCCGCTATGCCGACCGCTTGAAGGCTGAGCTCGATGTCGTGGAGGCATCGCTGCTCGAACAGCTCGCCTTCGCTTCGAAGGTGGCTGATGCTCCGGCACGCTACCTTGCCGAGGCAGGGGGCAAACGGGTCAGGCCGATGCTCACCCTGCTCACCAGTGAACTCGGCGACGGGCCAAACGAATTGGTACGTCGAGCCGCCATTGCGGTCGAGCTCACCCACCTCGCCTCGCTGTATCACGACGATGTGATGGATGATGCGCATTTGCGACGGGGCGTTCCCGCCGCGCACACCGTCTGGTCCAACTCGGTTGCGATCCTTGCAGGTGACCTGCTCTTTGCCCGCGCATCGTCGCTGGTTTCAGGAATGAGCGAAGAGGCGATTCTGCTGCAGGCGCAAACCTTCGAGCGGCTGTGTCTCGGGCAACTGCACGAGACCGTCGGCCCGGAACCCGGGGATGACCCGATGGCTCATTATCTTCAGGTGCTTGCCGATAAGACGGGTGCACTCATTTCGACGGCCGCCCGCATGGGGGTCATGTTTTCGAACGCTCCCGCAGAATATGCCGACCCGGTCACCGAATACGGGGAACGTATTGGCGTCGCATTCCAATTGATTGACGACGTGATTGATTTGTCGCCGAAAGCGGCGCAGACGGGCAAACTCGCAGGCACCGACCTGAGAGCGGGCGTGACCACGATGCCGCTCCTGTTGCTGCGTGAACGCGCTGCAGCCGGCGACTCAGAGGCAGCGCACCTGTGCGCCAGGATCGACGCAGGTGTGCAGCGCATTGACGCGGGGGAAGACCCGTCGCTGCTCGATCCAGAAGTGGAAGCATTGCGCGATCACGACGTGACGCGAGAAACAGAGTCGGCTGCTCGCCAGTGGGCGGCTGACGCCGTGGCGGCGCTCGAGGTGCTGCCGCGTTCCGCAGTGAAACGAGGCCTTGCGCGCATGGCCGAATCGATTGTCACCCGCGAGGGGTAGGAGAACCAATTCTGTGAGCACGATGCGACTTGCCATTATTGGCGCAGGCCCTGCCGGTATCTATGCTGCCGACCTGTTACAAAAAGCTGAACGCGATTTTGATGTTGAGATTGACCTTTTTGAGCAGTTGCCCGCCCCGTATGGTCTCGTGCGTTACGGTGTGGCACCCGACCATCCTCGTATTAAAGGCATCGTGAACGCACTGAAAGAGGTGCTCGATAGCGGGGAAGTGCGCTACTTCGGCAACGTGCGCTACGGAACAGATCTCACGCTCGCCGATGTGAAGCGTCACTACCACGCGGTAATCTTCGCCACCGGGGCGATTCGTGACGCAGAGCTTGACGTGCCCGGCATCGATGCAGAAGGCTCATACGGCGCAGCAGATTTTGTGAGCTGGTTTGACGGCCACCCCGACGTGCCGCGGGAATGGCCGCTTGAGGCAGAACAGGTTGCGGTGATCGGCAACGGCAACGTCGCTCTTGATGTGTCTCGCATGCTGATCAAACACGCTGATGACCTGCTGACTACCGAAGTGCCAGACAACGTCTACCAGGGGCTGAAAGCGAATCCCATTCAGTCGCTGCACCTCTTTGGTCGGCGCGGTCCACACCACGTGAAGTTCACCCCGCTTGAACTTCGCGAGCTGGGTGAGGTGAACGATGTTGAGATTGTGCTCGATGAACGCGACTTCGAAGTTGCAGACCCGCACGCCGAGCAGGATCGCCTCAAGAACAAACAAATGGTCGTGATGACGCGCATCATGAATGCGTGGCGGGAAGCTCAGCGAGCCCGGGAAGCCGCGAAGGCGGCAGGTGAGGCGCCGGTGACGAGCGAGCGGCCGACACGACGACTGCACCTGCATTTCTGGTCGAAGCCAGTTGAGGTGCTGACAGAGAACGGTCGAGTGTCAGGGCTCAAGATTGAGCGCACCAGGCCGGATGGTGCTGGTGGCATTCTCGACACCGGTGAGTATGAGGTCGTTCCGGTGCAGGCGCTATACCGCGCCGTTGGATACTTTGGCTCACCAGTCGATGAGATTCCTTTTGATGCTGTCGCGGGCGTGATCCCCAACGTGCAGGGTCGAGTGCTCTCTGCAGATAATGCCCCGATGCCAGGAGTGTACGCAACGGGGTGGATTAAGCGTGGCCCGGTGGGGCTCATCGGGCACACGAAGAGCGACGCGATGGAGACTCTCGAGTGTCTGATCGAGGATCGTGACACTTGGTGGCAGCCCGCGGAACCAGAGGCCGACGCTATTCCGGCGTTGCTCGCCGAGCGCGGCGTCGAGTACACAACGGTCGAGGGATGGCAACGACTTGATGAGTACGAACGCGAGCTCGGCGCCGCAGAGGGCCGCGAACGGATTAAAGTGGTACCTCGCGAGGAGATGACCCGGGTCAGTCGAGCTGACGAAGACTGAGCGTCCCGGCCCGAGCCGCAGCGAGTGAGGCTGCGCGCGGGCGAGCATCGATAGACTCGAACCCATGACGAGTGCGCGCGAACAGCTCATTGATCTCATCACCTCAGAGGCAGTGTTCCATGGTGATTTCACGCTGACGAGCGGCAAGAAGGCAAGCTATTACATTGACCTGCGCCGCCTCAGTCTCGACCACCGTGCGGCACCGCTGATTGGTCAGGTGATGCTTGACCTGATTGACGACATTGACGGAGTCGTGGCGGTCGGCGGGCTGACGATGGGCGCCGATCCCATTGCTGCGGCGATCATGCACCAGGGAGTAGCTCGGGGCAAGGTCTACGACGCGTTTGTGGTACGCAAGGAGCCCAAGGATCACGGCCGAGGCCGCCAGGTGGAGGGTCCCGATCTCGCTGGCAAGCGGGTGATTGTCGTGGAAGACACGTCGACGACCGGCGGTTCCCCGCTGAAGGCGATTGAAGCGCTGGAGAAGGTCGGCGCAGAAATTGCCGCGGTCGCTGTGGTGGTCGACCGTCAAGCACCGGCAAAGGAACGCATCGAGGCTGCCGGGTATGAGTACCGGTATGCCATTGGTCTCGCAGACTTGGGCCTCGATCCCCAGTAAGTGCAGATGTGGGGCACCCTCGACCCACGAACGTTCTCGCCCCTCGATCGATCTCGTCCGAAGAGAGTCTTTGTGGGTAGAGCATTGATCACGGAACGTGGTGCACTCCTCACGGGAAAGTGGTGACTCCATGCAAAGATGGGAGCATGCATGCGAACGCTGGGCTGCTGCCGGAATCTCATGATCTGATCGACGTTGAAGCTGTCGTGGGCGCATTCTTTGACGTGCGCCCTGACCCCACTGACCCCAGCCAGCGAGTGGTGTTTGGTACATCGGGCCATCGGGGTCGCTCGCTCGACGCTTCATTCAATGAAGCGCACATCGTTGCGATGAGCATCGCAATTGCTGAGTATCGAGCGAGCCAGGGCATTCGTGGTCCGCTGTTTCTCGGAGGGGATACCCACGCCCTCTCCGCACCGGCGTTGCGGGTCGCCGAGCAGGTGCTCTCAGCGCACGGCGTGCGTGTGCTCACCGCGGCGGGGTCCGGCGATGACACGTTTGTGCCGACGCCGGCGCTGAGCCGTGCGATCCTCGCCCACAATCAGGACCGAGCGGCAGACGACCCCGACCGTGCCGACGGTATCGTGGTCACGCCGAGCCACAACC
>CAZJOZ010000061.1:0-8383 GCA_964547775.1 uncultured Leucobacter sp. | reverse complement strand
ATCGAGCAAGCCGCGTTGCAGGCGGGCTATCCAGTCGGTCCCCTGCAGCTCACCGATGAGCTCAGCCTGTCGCTCGATAAACGAATTCGTGATGAAACTCGCGCCGCGGTGCTTGCCGAGGGAGGAGAGTGGGAGACCCACGCGAGTGAAGCCGCACGAGATCGCCTTATTGAGCTTGGACGGATCGGCCGGAAAGCAGGCAAAGGCTTCTATGACTACGACGAGAATGGCCGCCGCGTGGGTCTGTGGTCCGGGTTGACAGAGGTATTCGGCAACGGCACCACCGAGATTCCCTTCGTCGACATGCAGGAACGCATGCTGTTTGCAGAGGCACTCGATTCGATCCGTTGCTTCGAAGAAGGGGTGCTCACGAGCGTTGCAGATGCCAACATTGGTTCGATCTTCGGTATCGGCTTTCCGGTGTGGACCGGGGGAGTACTGCAATACGTCAACCAGTATGAGGGCGCGTTAGCAGGATTCCTGGCGCGGGCCAGGGAACTGGAATCTCGGTATGGCAGCCGGTTCACGCCGCCGCCGTCGCTCGTCGAGCGGGCCGAGCGAAATGAACCGTACGTCTAACCGCCAACGCCGCCCCTCGCTGGCAGCACTGCCCCGTTGTCAGCACTGCCTCGTTGTCAGCACTGCCCGATACGCTTAGCTCGTGAGCTACTGGAGTGACATCGTCGGGCAGCACGACGCCGTGCAGACGCTCGAGCATGCTGCAAGGCGCGGCGGCGAGCACGAATTGGCGCATGCCTGGCTCCTCACCGGACCTCCTGGGTCAGGGCGCTCAAATCTGGCCCTGCGGTTTGCTGCTGCGCTCATCGCGCGTGACCCTCGTGAACGTGACTCGGTGTATGAGCAGGTGCGTGCGCGTACCCATCCAGATGTTGCTGTGCTCACCACTCAGAAGGTGCTCATTGGCATTGATGACGTGCGAGACCTGGTGTCGACCGCGCACTTTGCGCCCGCAGAGGGCCGGCACCGGGTGATCGTGGTCGAAGATGCCGACCGCATGCCCGAGCGCACCTCAAACGTGTTGCTGAAGGCCCTCGAAGAGCCGCCCGAGCGTACCGTGTGGGTGCTGTGTGCACCGAGTGAAGCAGATCTCTTGCCAACGATCCGGTCTCGAACTCGGTCGCTGCGCCTGGTCACACCAGCGGTGAACGAGGTGGCCGCATTACTTCAAGAGCGTGACGGCGTAGAGGCGGGTGTCGCCGAGCGCGCGGCTCGACTGGCCCAAAGCCACATCGGCATGGCTAAGCGCTTGGCGACTGAACCCGAAGCGCTTGCTCGCCGTGATCGAACGATGACCCTCGCGCTGAGCGTCTCGACGCTCAGCGACGCAATGCGTGCCGCGGCAGAGCTGTTGAAGGTCGCGAAAGATGACGCAGAGGCACTCACCGCGACGCTTGATGAGCGAGAGCGAGCACATGCGATGCGTGACATGGGCCTGGCTCCGGGTGCGACGATCCCGCCGCAGCTGCGATCCCAGTTCAAAGCGCTGGAAGAAGACCAGAAGCGCCGTGCGACACGCAGTCTGAGAGACGGTATCGACCGCATTCTCACAGACCTGCTGTCACTCGCTCGAGATGTGTTGCTCTGCGCGCTTGACGCAGGACTGAGCCTTATTAACGCAGAGCACGCGGCGGAGATACGTCAGCTTTCTGAGCGATGGGGTGCAGGGGGGGCTCTCGCCGCTGTTGACGCCATTGAGGGGGCACGAGACCGTCTTGCGCGGGGCGTGACACCGGGGCTCGTGCTCGAAGCCCTGATGGCAACCCTCGCGACGCACAAGGCACGCCACAATTCCGAGAGGTAATCACATGACCCAGGCACATCCTCCGCGACACACGAACCCGAGTGAGCTCTACGACACTGCCGAGGAGGCATCAGGCACACGGCCTCGCAGGCGACCATGGGTTGCGCCCCTTGCGGCTGGGGTGGCAGCGTTGCTCGCGCTCAGCGGGTGCGCACCACTGTTCGGGCTGTTCGGCCAGCTGGCCCCTTCGAACCCTGCCCCTGCTCCCTCAGCGGTGGAAGGCACGAACTTTGGCGCACAGGTTCCGAACTGGGAACCGTGTGGGGCAACGATGGAGTGTGCGGTGGTTCAAGCCCCAATGAACTGGGATGACCCAGCGGGTGAACGCATTCAGTTGGCGTTGGTGAAACAGCCGGCATTGAGTGGCGCATCGCAGGGCACCATTTTTGTGAATCCAGGGGGCCCGGGCGCCTCAGGCGTGGAGTTCGTGTCACAGAGTATTGAATTTGCCGCCGGAAAACCGCTCCAGGAACACTTCGATATCGTGGGTTGGGATCCGCGAGGCGTCGGCTCATCGAGCGCGGTGGAGTGTCTTGACGATGAGGAAATGGACGACTACCTGTACGGCCTCGGTAAAGCGGACCAGCTGGGCTTCGCAGAGGGAAGCCCGGAATGGGTGAAGGCGGTCATCGCCGAGAACGCACAGTATGGCCTTGCGTGTGTCGAGAACACCGGGAAGCTCCTCGGATATGTGGACACGATCTCGACGGTGCACGACCTTGAGATGCTGCGTCAGATCGTTGGTGACGATGCGCTGAATTATCTCGGCTACTCGTACGGGACATACATTGGTGCCCGCTACGCGGATGCCTACCCAGAGCATGTCGGTCGACTCGTGCTCGACGGGGCGATTGACCCAACGAGCACCATGGTCGATGTCGTTCGTGAACAGACGCGGGGTTTTGAGCTTGCGTTACGCGCATATGTCGCTGACTGTCTCACCCGAGAGGACTGCCCCCTGACGGGTGACGTCGACGCTGCCATGCAGCAGTGGCGAGCGCTGCTTGACGCGGTCGACGAGCAGCCACTGGTCGGCGATGACGGCCGATACGTGACGGTTGGGACGTTGCTCACCGCGATTATCACCCCGCTGTACTCGCAGGAGAGCTGGCCGTACCTCGACCAGCTCTACGTCAGCGCAGAAGCGGGTAATGCGGAAGTTGCTCTGTTCCTCGCCGATTTTTATTACGACCGTGAAGACGGCGTATACCTGAATAACCTCATCACCGCATTCAACGCGATTAACTGCCTTGATTACCCGAGTACGGTGCCGCTCGATCTCGACGGAATGCGAGCGAATGCTGCGGAGCTCGAGGAGATTGCGCCAACCATTGGAGCGTTCCAGGGGTACAGCGAGGTGTCATGTGTGGGTTGGCCGGCCACTGGCGTGAGTGACCGGGCGCCCGCGAGCGCTCCTGGCGCGGAACCGATTCTGGTCATTGGCACCACCGGGGATCCGGCGACGCCGCTGCGTTGGGCAGAGGCCCTCGCAGATCAGTTGGAAAGCGGCGTGCTGCTTATCTATCAAGGTGAGGGGCACACCGCCTACGGTGAGAACCTCTGTGTGAATGATGCAGTTGAGCGTTACTTCCTCGAAGGTGTCGTTCCAGCGAACGAAACGACCTGCGTGGCGTGAGCTGATTCATGATCAGGACTCGGTTCTGGTTCGTGATAAAGTAGTGCCTTGTGTCAGGTTCACCTGACCAGGCCACCTTAGCTCAGGGGTAGAGCAGTTCCCTCGTAAAGAACAGGTCGTCGGTTCAAATCCGACAGGTGGCTCAGAATTCCCACTCCCCTTGTGCATTGTTCGAAGATATGTTCGAATGGCACGGTGAGATGGAATGGGCAGCGCATCACCGTGAGTGGGAGTCCCACTCGCGAAAACGGGCCCACGGGTTCGTCTGAGGTGCGCGCCCCCGGCGGGGCTGCGCAGCTTTCGCTCCCCGGCCTTGAGCTCAGCGAGGTCGCAGCGATGCCCGGTCACCTGCGAAGTGTGCGCTCGCCAGAGTTTGCGGGGATGGTGTTTCACGAGGTGCTTGCGAAAAGCGCGCTGAACAAGGTACCCGGCGGTTCTTCGATGCCCTTCTCCTGGACCATCAACCCCTACCGGGGGTGTTCCCATGCTTGCGTGTACTGTTTCGCGCGGGGGTCACACCGATACCTCGATCTCGACACCGGTCGTGATTTCGATTCCCAGATCGTGGTGAAGGTCAACGTTGCCGAAGTGCTGGGGCGTGAATTGGTCAAGCCTAGCTGGGCACGGGAGCAGGTCGCACTCGGCACGAATACTGACCCATACCAGCGGGCTGAAGGACGATATCGCCTCATGCCAGGGATCATCGAGGCTCTCGCGAGAGCGAACACTCCGCTGTCGATCCTGACGAAGGGGACCCTGCTCCGGCGCGACCTTGCGGTGTTGAGCGATGCTCGCGAGCGCACCGAGGTGTCTCTTGGTATGTCAATCGCGATCGGGGACCACGAGCTCCAACAGTCGATCGAACCGGGCACACCGACGACGAGAGCGCGCCTTGACACCGTCGCGGCGGCAAGTGAGGCGGGTTTTGCGGTGCGGGTCTTTGTCATGCCGGTGCTCCCCTATCTCACCGATTCAACGGCGATGCTCACATCGCTGCTCCGCGATATCCGGGATGCCGGTGCGCGTTCAGTGCTCTACGCCCCGCTTCACCTTCGTTCCCACGTAAAGCCCTGGTTCATGCAGTGGCTGGAAGAGGCGCACCCAGACCTCGTCTCCCGCTACCGGGCGCTGTACCCGGGCGCGAGCGTGCAAGCCCCGCAGCGCTATCGGCTGGAATTGGCGGCGCGGATCAGGCCCCTCCTCAGGCGTTTCAACCTCGAACGAACCGGTCGACGGGCGAAGCAAGAGCGTGTGCTCATGCGCAGCGCCGCTGGGCAGGCACCCGGAGTGCCTCAGCTGCCGACGCTCTTTTGACGAGACGCACGAGTTGCTTCCTCCGCGTTGCCCGAGAGATGGTTCACGGATCGAATGCGGTAAGTCCTCAGGGAGGAGAAACTCCATAGGCTTGAATGAGGGGGAGTTGCGGGAATGTCGGCCATACTGGCCAATGCCCTTCGCATCGACAATCAGGCTGGCCCGCACACCACATGAGGTCAAGAGAAGAGGAGTCGCATGATCGAGCTGAACGCGATCAGTCGAACATTCGGGGATCGACAGGTGTTGCGTGACGTGACGTTCCAGGTCGCCGAGGGGCGCATGACCGGGTTTGTTGGCGGCAACGGCGCTGGTAAGACGACCACAATGCGCATCATCCTGGGAGTGCTCGCCGCACACTCGGGCACCGTCACGCTGAACGGGCAGCCGCTGAACGCGGCAGATCGCGCCCAGTTCGGGTACATGCCCGAAGAGCGTGGGCTGTACCCAAAGATGAAGGTCGCCGAGCAACTGGTCTATCTCGGACGCCTGCACGGGCTCAGTGCCGGTGCGGCGAAGCGCGAAGCCGACACCCTGCTGGAGCGCCTCGGCCTCGGTGAACGCGCGAGTGACACCCTAGAGAGCCTGTCGCTCGGAAACCAGCAGCGCGCCCAGATCGCGGCGGCGCTCGTGCACCGACCCGTTGCGCTCGTGCTTGATGAGCCGTTCTCGGGACTCGATCCGATGGCGGTCGAGGTGGTGCTCGGGGTGTTGCGCGATTATGCGGCGCAGGGCGCTCCGGTGCTGTTCTCGTCACACCAGCTCGACATTGTTGAGCGGCTGTGCGACGACGTCGTGGTGATCGGTGACGGCACGATTCTTGCTCAAGGATCACGCGAGGGCTTGCGCGCGCAGCACTCGGGCCGTGAGTTTGAGATTGAGCTGACGGGCCCAGCGGCTGACGCCGGCTGGGTGCGAGAGGTGCCAGGGGTGACCGTCTCACTGCTCGACGCCGGGTTTGCCCGCTTCGATGCCGACGCTGATGCTGATGCCCAAGCGGTGCTTGCCCAGGCCATTGCTGCTGGCCACGAGGTGCAGCGCTTTGGCAGAGTCACCCCATCGCTCGCCCAGATTTTCAAGGAGGTCGTGCAATGACCACGCAACTCACCACCCGTGCACCACAGTTGAGTACACCGCAGGCCGCCTGGCTCGTCGCCGAGCGGGAGATCAGCACGAAACTGCGCAGCAAGGCGTTTCTGATTTCTACCGGCATCCTCTTACTCTTCGTGCTCGGCGGGGTGTTGTTCGGTGGCATCATGTCGAACACCGGAGGCTTCGGTGGCACGACCAAGGTTGCTGTTGTCAGCGAGACCGCGAGCCAGGTGAACCCCGAGGCGTTCGAGCAGGTCGTGGTCGTCGACCGGGCCGCTGCCGAAGCCGCGGTGCTGAGCGGAGAAGTTGAAGCGGCGGTCGTGCCAGGAGGAGACACCGCGGTGAACCTCACGGTGCTCGCCGCCGACAGCGCGCCAATGGGACTTGTGCAGGCGCTATCTGCCGTCCCTTCGGTGGAACTGCTTGCACCTACCACTGACAACCCGTTCCTTGCCTATCTCATGGCTGTTGCCTTCGGCGTGGTGTTTATGTTCAGCGCGATCACCTTCGGCACGACGATCGCTCAGAGCGTCGTGGAAGAGAAGCAGACGCGCATCGTCGAGATTCTGCTTGCGACGGTGTCCGCACGCACGATCCTCGCGGGCAAGATCATTGGCAACAGCCTGCTGGCGCTCGGGCAGGTGATTGCGATCGTCGCCCTCGCCTCAGTCGGGATGCTCGCAACGGGCCAAGATCTGCTCATCGGTGAACTCGGCACCTCACTGATTTGGTTCGTGATTCTCTTCGCCTTTGGCTTCGTACTGCTTGCTGCGCTCTACTCTGCGCTTGCGGCTCTCGTGTCACGGCAGGAGGATGTGCCGTCGGCGACGAGCCCTGTGATGTGGCTCATCATGATTCCCTACGTCGCCGTGATCTTCTTTAACGACAACCCGCAGATTCTGGGGATCATGAGTTACGTTCCGTTCTCGGCTCCGGTCGGCATGCCGATGCGCATCTACCTGGGCATCGCCGAGTGGTGGGAGCCGCTGCTTTCACTCGCGGTGCTCATTGCGTCGATCGCGGTGGTGTGGTGGTTCGGCGCCCGCGTCTACGCGGCATCGATCCTTCGCACCGGTGGCCGCGTGAAACTGCGTGAGGCACTCACGACCGAGGGGTAGAAGGAACGACCACGGGTACCGACACGATCGCGCGAACTCCCTACCCGTGTGAGTCGCGGCCGCGCAACCGGTCGATCTCACGGCGATCACGCTTGGTGGGTCGACCGGCTCCGCGATCTCGGATCACCGGAGCCGCACGCTCAACCTTCGGGGGTGGCGGCGGCGTGAGGTCTTCGTAAAGCGTGGCGGCCTCGGTGGCACTGCCGCGCTTGGTTGCGAGACCCGTCACACGGTAGATCTTCTCGAAGCCGTGCAGCCGCACGCGCACCACATCGCCAATGTTCACTGGTTGTGCGGGTTTTGCAGCCACATCATTGACGCGCACGTGACCGGCCTTCACCGCAGCCGTTGCTTGGCTGCGTGTCTTGGCGAGCCGCACTGCCCACACCCACGCATCGACTCGAACTGCCATGGTGAAGAGTGTACTTGGGGGCAGAATGGAGGGGTGCAGTACGAGACAATCCGCGAGCCAGCCGAGGCAGAGCTGGAGATCTCACGCTCGCGATTCTTGACGCGCCTCGAGCGAGTCGAGAGCGAGGATGCTGCGAGGGAGGTGATCGCGCGGGTGCGTGACGAACACCCCAAGGCCCGTCACCACTGCACCGCCTTCGTACTCGGCCCCGATCAGCGCACCCAGCGATCCAGCGATGATGGTGAGCCCAGTGGCACCGCCGGCGCCCCCATGCTTGACGCGCTCGTCAGCGCGGGGCTCAGTGATGTGGTTGCGGTAGTCACGCGATACTTCGGTGGGGTGCTGCTTGGCGCGGGTGGGCTCACGCGCGCCTACCGAGCCGCGGTAGCCGAGGCAGTCGCGCAGGCGAGGCGGGTCAGTCGGGCTCCACGTACCGCAGTGCTCGTGCGCGCACCATATGACGTTGCCGCATCCCTCGAAGCAGAGGCGCGCAGGCGAGGGATGAGAGTGGGCGATGCCGCCTACGGCGAAGCGGTCGAGCAGCAGTTCTTGGTTGCCGCCGATGACGTCGCAGTGCTCACCGCACTCGCCGCGGAGGTCAGTGCTGGCTCTGCGGTCGTGACCGTCGGCGCGACCGACTACGTCGATCTCTGATCAGACCCTCGTCATGGTACCTCGCCCAACACCGTGCTGCTGCAGACGAGCGGACACCCTGCACCAGTGGTGAAGCGATAGGCTCACGGTGTGCATGCGTTGAATGGTTCGGGTCTGTGGCCGGGCCGACGCGCACCCGGCTGGGCTATTGTCGGCGCCCTCGCATTTGCCGGCCTCACCTCATCGTTCATGTTCACCCTGATGGTGCCGCTGCAGGCTGAGCTGCCCCAGCTGCTCGACGCGTCTCGCGAAGATACCAGCTGGGTGATCACCATTACCCTGCTCGTCGCCGCGGTGGCCACCCCCATTTCTGGTCGGCTCGGCGACATGTATGG
>CAZJOZ010000060.1:0-8423 GCA_964547775.1 uncultured Leucobacter sp. | reverse complement strand
TGCCCGCGGTGCAGTGCGCCGATCCGTAGGATCGTGATGCAGGGACGCTCGGCGCACTTCTGTCCGAAGTGCCAACGCAGACGACACCAGTCCATGGCGTCGCAGGCGTAGAATAACCTTCGCTCCGTTATCTCCACTGAGCATGTGAGCTCCCTCACACAGATTGCTCCCTCACGACGGTGAGGGACACTCATTCCCACCAAAGGTGTTTCATGTCTTCCGCAGCCCCACACGTCGGCGACTCCGCAGCTGTCTCCGTTCCGCGCAACTCCCGTTCCCGAGTGCTCCTGGCGAGCCTCGTCGGCACCACCATCGAGTTCTACGATTTCTATGCGTACGCCACTGCCGCGGTGTTGGTCTTCCCCGTACTCTTCTTTCCGACCGGTAACGAAACGACGGCGTTACTTGCGTCGTTCGCTACATTTGGGGCCGCGATGCTCGCACGCCCGGTCGGTGCGCTGTTCTTCGGGCACTTGGGAGATCGGCTCGGCAGGAAGACCACGCTCGTGGCTTCGCTGCTCACCATGGGCATTGCAACCTTCTGCATAGGGCTACTTCCCACCCATGAATCGATTGGTGCGTGGGCTGCAGTGCTCCTGCTGATCATGCGGCTCGCCCAGGGGTTCGCGCTGGGCGGCGAGTGGTCTGGCGCGGCGCTCGTGGCAACTGAGAACGCCCCAGAGGGGAAACGTGCTTGGTACGGAACGTTCCCGCAGTTGGGGGCTCCGATTGGCTTCATCATCGCGAACATGCTGTTCTTCGGCATTAACCTCGCGCTTGCTGATCCCAACACGCCCGGCGTCACCTCCGAGGCGTTCCTCTCGTGGGGCTGGCGTATTCCGTTTCTTTTCTCGGCCGTCATGGTGATCGTCGGTCTGTGGGTTCGTCTCAAACTTGTCGAGTCGAGTGCGTTCGAACGTGCGAAGGAGACGGGGAAGGTGCAGAAGCTTCCCCTGGCCATTGCATTCAAGTTCCACTGGAAAGGCCTGATTTACGGCACCTTTGCGATGCTCGCCACGTACGTTCTCTTCTACTTGATGACCTCGTACACCCTGACCTTTGGCACGAGGCCGACCCTTGCGGGTGCCGAGGCTGCCGCAGCCGAAGCGGGGACGCCGTTTGACGCCGCGAATTACGTCGCTGGACTCGGGTATTCCTACAACGACTTCATCCTGATGCTCGTCTTTGGCGTGGTGTTCTTCGGAATATTCACCATGATTTCTGGTCCGCTCGCGGATCGTTTTGGTCGACGGCGCAGCCTCATCTGGATCACCCTGGCCATAGTGCTGTTCGGATTTACCTTCGTGCCCCTGCTCGGCGGGGGCCACACCGCGGTCATGTTCTTCCTCGCGCTCGGCTTTACCCTCATGGGTCTCACCTTCGGGCCGATGGGGGCGTTCCTGCCGGAGATGTTCCCGACGAATGTTCGCTACACGGGCTCAGCGATCTCCTACAACGTGTCTTCGATTCTCGGCGCTGCGCTCGCACCGATCATTGCGGTGTGGTTGTGGGGTCTTGGTGACGGTAGCCCAATCTATGTGGGCCTCTACCTTTCGGCATCGGCGTTGCTCACGCTCGTCTCCCTCATTGTCGGCGGAGAAACGAAAGACGTCGACTTCGAAGAATAAGCGTGACGGGGGGAGCGGAATGGCACGAGACCTCAGACCTCAGACCTCGGATCCCAGACACCGCAACAAAGTCCAAACGAAACCGCACACGCAATGGTCGACAGTGTTCACGGGTCGCTCGTCTTCGTTAATCGCTAGATTTCACTGGTCGCTCGTCTTCGCAGGTCGATCGTTTTCACCCGCCGGCCGCGTTATGAGGATGAGTCGCGACGCTCAATCTCATGCAATTGATCTCGCACCTCACGGCGAAGCACTTTGCCCATTTCGTTTCTCGGTAACTCAGTGAGCACATGAAATCGTCGCGGCACCTTGTACGCGGTGAGCTTTTCTTTGAGTTGCCGCTTCAGTTTCGCAACGTCAGGCAGCAACCCGTCAGTCGTGACAATCGCCGCAACCACTTCTTCGGTGCCGAGTTCATCGATGAGGCCCACCACTGCACTGTCTTCAATACCGTCTTCGCCACGGATCACACTTTCGACTTCCGAGGGGTACACGTTGAAGCCTCCGGTGATGACGACCTCTTTCATGCGGTCGACGATGCGGAGAAACCCCTGTTCGTCGGCGACAGCGATGTCGCCGGTCCGAAACCATCCCTGGTAAAACGCCGCGTGAGTGTCCTCGGGACGATTGCGGTAGCCCGAAAACACTTGCGGACCGCGCACCAGAATCTCGCCGGGCTCACCGAGTTCCACGTCACGATCGAGGTGATCAGGGTCGGCGAGGCGCACTTCTGTGTCAGGAAAGGGAAGCCCGATGGATCCGGCTGTTCTCGTTTCATTTACGGGGTTCCCGGCGACGATGGGCGAACACTCTGACAGACCGTACCCTTCGATCAGGAGACCACCGGTAGCTTTCTCCCACCGTTCGATGAGTTCGGGGCGAAGCGGCATTGCGCCCGCAATACCCGTGCGAATGCCCTTGAGTGATACCCCGCGTTCCTGTGAGGCGGTGACCAGACGATCGAAGATGGGCGGAACCGCGATCATGGTCGTGGGCGGTCGACGCTCAATGGCATCGAGGATCAGACCGGTTTCTGGTTTCGGAATGAGGTGGATCATGGCCCCTGCAGCGAGGCCGGCATTCATGGACAGCGAGCACCCGAACACATGGAACAGTGGGAGGCATGCCATGAAGACCTCTTCGCCCGGTACGAGCGGCGTCACCCACTCGTGTGACTGGGTTGTGGTTGCGACCAGGTTTGCGTGGGTGAGCGGCACGCCCTTCGGCGTACCCGTCGTGCCCGAGGTGTAGAGGAGCAGGGCGACGTCATCCGGATTCGGGCGAATATCCTGAGGAGCCGTACTACGTGCAGCTCGGAGACGGGCGAACGGTATTGAAGTTGCGGGTGCTGGCTTGCTAAGTTGAGCGCGCGACGCTGCAGCTTTCTTGAGCGGCAATCGCAGCAGAATGCGCTTGATGAGCGGCATTCCTTCGATCATGTTGACTGCGACAACGACTCGGGGGCGCACGTTCTCAGCGAGTGTCGATATTTTCTCTGCGATTGCATCCCAGACAATCGCGACCTCGGCACCGTGTTCGCCGAAGAGTTGCTCCAGTTCTGCGACCGAACTCAGTGGGTTCTGTTCAACGACGGTTGCGCCGCAGCGCAACGCTGCGTAGAACGCGACCACGTGCTGGGGGCAGGTGGGCATGAGCAGGGCAACCATGGATCCTGGACCAACCCCCAGCTCATGCAGGGACGCCGCCACTCGTTCCACCTGCTCCGCGAGCGCCGCGTAGGTGGTGCGGCGACCAAAGAAGTCAAGCGCGGGGTTGGTGGAGTATTGCGACGCAGCACGCTCAAACTCGTCGGTGAGTGTGCCGGTCGGGTAATCGAGGTGCCTGCGCACCCGCGGATCATATGAAGCCTGCCAACGATCCTCGAGCGTCGTCATTGTTGTTCCTGCCTGCAAGGTGAAGAGAGCCATGAAGTGGGGTGATTCAAGCGTAAAGGGCGGAGCATGCTGAGCGCGCTGCACGCGCGAGTGACACAGCTTCCCGTGTGCCTGGGTGACAATGATGAGGCGGTTTCGTAGGATGCGAGCGTGACCATCAATGATGACGTAGCGAGGTTCTCGGTAACGCCAGCCCAATTCGTGGACGCCGTGAAGCGTGACGCCGAGCTCGGGCCCATTGACTGGAGTGTGCTGCCCGAGGAATCCGTGAGGGACCGAGTCTCTGTGCCGAGCGGGTCTCTTGCCCGCGTTGCCATGGGGCCAGTCGATGCGCCGCGGGTGGTTTTGGTGCCCGGCATGAGCGGTTCGAAGGAAGATTTCACCCTCATGCTGCCGCTCTTCGCCGCCGCAGGATATCGCGCAGAGTCGTTCGACATGGCGGGTCAATACGAGTCTGCGGGTGCGGGGCCAGAGCGGCTGCGCCCGCCGCAGAAACAGTACACACATGAGCTTTTCGTTGACGACTTGATCGCCGTTCTTGAAACGGGGGCAACGCCCGCCCATGTGCTCGGATACTCTTTCGCGGGCACCGTCGCGGCGCTCGCGGCGATCCGGAGCCCTGAGCGCTTCGCTTCACTCACCCTGCTCTCGACGCCGCCCCGCCCCGGTCAGGCGCTGCGCGGGGTAAAAGGTATCGGTGGGCTCAGCCCGTACGTGCCGTCGCGTACGCTCGGTCGACTCGTGGTGGCAGCGCTGAAGCTCAACGTGCATCGGGCGCCGAAGGATCGCGCAACGTTTGTGACTGCCCGTTTTGGTCTCACCCGAACGTCAAGCGTCGCCGACATTCTCGGGCTCATGCAACGTACCCCAGATCTCGCCGATGGCCTTCGCGGTACCGGTGTGCCGATTCTCGTCGCGGTCGGTGCGGGCGATATCTTCTCGAGCGAGGATCACCGCGCATTTGCGGAGCGGATCGGCGCACGTCTGCTGAGCCTGAACACGGGCCACAGTCCCTGTGAGACGACGCCCCATCAGCTGACCGCAGCCATGCTTGAGTTGTTTGCGACTGTCCGCAGTTAGGGGGTGATGCCGCTCATTGTCGTGCTCTGGGGCGTGCGGTCTCACCCAGGCGCACTATCTGGCGCCGCGACGCTCCCGTGATGGTGAATGGCCTGTGTTGACGCCGAGTGGCACTCTGGTGGGCACACCAAGTTGCTGCTGGCGGAGTCGTCTTGCCCTGCGGCCTCGAGCGTTGCTGATCACCCGCGTGCTCCAGCGAACTTCCCGGAAATTTCTGGCGATATTGCTGAAGGCCCACCCGACCCGACGCGTGAAACCGTTCCATGAGGTGAACGGTCGAGCGGAGACCCCGACGTGCAGGTGGGGGTCAAAGTCCACGCCTGCCTCCGGCGGCAAGGCGAAACTGATATCAAGGTCGTCGTGTGTTCGCGGATCATTCACGTGCACCCGGTCGCGGATCGTTCGCCACATGGCACTTCTGATGGCGAAATTCGACCCGAAGAGGGGCATGCGCCCGAGGACTACGCGAAAGAGGAACAGGTAGCCGCCGATGTAGCAATATCGACCAACGAAGTGCCAGAACCCGTTGCCGCCATAAAACCACCCGTTCCCCGTGATTGCGTCGAGCGTGGGATCGATGTCGAAACGCTGTTCCAGTCGTGCAACCCAGGAGGGGTCAGGACGTGAATCTGCATCGAGTCGGCCAATAATCTCGCCACGTGCTGCGTCGAGTCCCGCAGCGGTCGCGCGCAAGACCCCGCGGATCGGCTCATGCACCACCCGTGCACCCCACGCCTCAGCGACTTGGGATGTGTCGTCGGTGGAGCCGTTGTCGACCACGATGACCTCATCGGCGGGGCGGGTCTGCGCGTCGAGCGCGGCGAGGCAATGACGCAGCATTTCGGCGTCGTTCAACGACGGGATCACAACGCTCACGGTAGCCATCGACACCAGCATAGGGAATGCCGGGCGAGGCGGGCGAGCTTTCCTTGCCGTGTCTCGTGCAAGGATGGGCGTATGGCTACGCACTTCATCACCGGCGCCGGTTCAGGGATCGGCGAAGCACTTGCGACACGATTGACGGAGCGCGGCGACGATCTGGTCCTGTTGGCGCGCAACGAGGATCGAGCACGCACCCTGCGGGAACGCTTCGCTGGCGCAACAACGGTCGTCGCAGACCTTGCTGAGCCTGAACAGCTGGCTGAGGCGTTGCGAACCCAGCGGCTGCCAGATCGGCTCGACTCACTCATTCATGTTGCCGGCGTGGTGGACCTCGGCAGAGTCGAATCTCTGCCAGCATCGTCGTGGATCGAGCAGTTGCATATCAATCTGGTCGCACCCGCGGAACTGACGAGGCTTACGCTGCCCGCGCTCCGAAGGGCGAAGGGGCAGGTCGTGTTCGTGAATTCCGGAGCGGGTCTCCGCACGGCGCCAGAGTGGGCGGCCTACGCGGCATCAAAGCACGGGCTGAAAGCACTCGCCGATGGGTTGCGAGCGGAGGAAGCAGAGCACGGCATCCGGGTGTCAACGATCTATCCCGGCCGCACCGCAACACCGATGCAGGAACTCGTGCATGAGCAGGAGGGGAAACCCTACGATGCGGCGAAGTTCATTGATCCCCAGTCGGTGGTGACGGGAATACTCACCATGCTTGATCTGCCAGACGACGCGCACCCGACCGACTTCATGATCCGCCCCCGCGAATAGCTCGGGCGCTGCCAAGTGTAAGCTGCATTGCTGGGCTCTCTCGATATGCTGTTGCCATGCGGACACAGCGACTCATTCACCGAGCACAGGGTGCGTGTGCAGCGGCACTCGCGGCGGTCTTGATGCTCGCGGGATGTTCCCCAGTTTATACGGAGACCGCGTCACATTCACTGGGTCAAACGCACGCCCCTGCGCCTTCCGCAGCCGAACATGTTGCAGACCATTCCGAACTGCCCGAAGGGTTCTCCTATCTCGATGAGGCTGTCCCTGGGGTCATGATCGACGCGCGATACGCGACGAGGAACAATTTCACCGGGGCCGTGGTGGAGGGGTACAGCGATCCGAGCGTCGCGATCCTGAGAACCGAAGCGGCCGAGGCGCTTGCCGAGGTGCAGCAAGACCTCGTGGAGCGGGGGCTCGGCCTCCTGGTGTGGGACGCGTTTCGACCCACGCGCGCGGTCGATGACTTCGTTGCCTGGTCAGCGACCCCTGACGATCACACACGAGCCGAGTATTACCCTGATCACGAGAAAGCCGAGCTGTTTGAACTCGGTTACATTGCCCGAGAGTCGAGGCACACGCTTGGCGGCACCGTTGACCTCACGATCATTGATGCTGATTCTGGCGAGCCGCTCGATATGGGCGGCCCTTTCGACTTCTTTGGGGAACGGTCGCACTTTGATGCGCCAGGGATCACCCCTGAACAGCAGGCGAACCGGGTACTGTTGCGCTCAGTGATGGAAACCTACGGGTACGAGCCGTACCCGCTCGAATGGTGGCACTTTACGTATCCGCTACCCGAGGAAACACAACCCGCAGACTTTCCGGTGCGCTGAGGCTCGAGCTTTCGCGATCAAGGGTGCGATTGTTCAGGAATTTGAGACCGTAGGCGGCGGGGTAGAGTGCGCTCACTGCCTCTGCGAAAGCCTCGGTGTTCGGATCGCCTGCGCCGTCAATCATGAGATAGGTGTGGGCAGGCACATTGATCGCCTCGAAGGATCCTTGCCGTGCACGGTAGGAAGGAAGGGTCTTCTTGAGATCAATCTTCTCGGCCATGCACATTCATCCCTGAGCGTCTGGGCGCGTGACTGGATCACCGAGTTCGCAGCGTGCAGATGGGTCGTCATTGACGTGCGGCACGTCAAGTACGATGCCGCCACTGGCCTGCAGTGCGAGCTCGACCCGCTGTCTGAAGAAACCAAGACCCTTCGCGCTGAGCATACCGTCGTGGGTGAGGTAGACCCGCTTGGGGGCATTGACGAGCACGAAATCCATTACCTGGGCCACGTTGGACCACGGCGATCCGATGGGCACACCGAGCACGTCGGCGACGAACGGCGCACGGGTGAGGCAGTCGCCGCCCCAGGCGAGGGTGCCGTTGACCTGCACGCCGACGTTCTCGACCACCGGGATACTCGAGTGGATCATTTCATGGCGACGGCCATAGAAATCGAGGACGAACGGACCCGCGATGTGGTGGTCGCCTTCAACGACGGTGTGGACGTCGTCGGTGATGCCGGCATCCGCCAACCCGGCTGCGGTGACTTCGGTGGTGAAGATGGGGGCGGTGGGGGCTACCTGACGAATTGCGGTGACGTGCTCCGGCGTCCAGTGGTCTGCGTGCTCGTGGGTGATGACGACCGCCGCGACCGGGGCAGCAGTGGTGATTGCGGCCGCGACCTCCTCGCTGCTCGAGAAATTTCCGGGATCAATGAACAGGGATGAACCGTCGAGCTCGATGACGAGCCCGGCGTGTGAGAGTCGAAAGCATCGCATATGCCGAGTCTAGGCGGAGGACCCCGGAGTGTGGGTCACTTCAGCCGCTGACGGCCGCGGAGTCTCAGATCACGTACCGATTTTGCTCTTCACGGAAAGCTGTGGCAAGATAGTGGGGTTGCTGCCGCGCGATTCGCGCAGTAGTAATGAGTGCCTGGCCCCATCGTATAGCGGCCTAGTACGCCGCCCTCTCACGGCGGTAACGCGGGTTCGAATCCCGCTGGGGTCACCGTGAGAAAACCCCCGCTTCGGCGGGGGTTTTCTTGTTTTCGCTGTTGTGCCGGTTCAGGCCCCGGTTCACTGCAACAGTGGCAACTTTCGCGTGTTTCTGCGGGTAAACGCGAATGTCAGTGGTGTGGTGGACACTAGTCACATGGGCATCCCGATCACTTCCACC
>CAZJOZ010000059.1:3477-8487 GCA_964547775.1 uncultured Leucobacter sp. | reverse complement strand
TCGCGCTCGTCATCGCGCTGCATGGCGACTACTTCGCGTCAGTCTTGAGCATGTAGCCGAACCCTCGCTTGGTGTGAATGAGGGATTCCTCAGTGAGTGGGTCTAGCTTGCGACGCAGATAGGAAATGTACGATTCGACGATCCCCGCGTCTCCGTTGAAGTCGTACTCCCACACATGATCGAGGATCTGCGCCTTCGAGAGCACACGATTGGCGTTCTGCATGAGATACCGCAGCAACTTGAACTCGGTAGGACTCAACTCAATCGGTGTGCCTGACACGTGCACCTCGTGTGTGTCTTGATCGAGCACGATTGGCCCAGTCTCCAGCACAGCTTCTTCGTCTTCTTGAATCGTGCGGCGCAGAATCGCTTTGATGCGCGCGATGATCTCGTCGAGGCTGAACGGCTTCGTCACGTAGTCGTCGCCGCCGACGGTGAGCCCCATGACCTTGTCTTCGGTGTCATCTTTGGCAGTCAGGAAAAGGATAGGAGCGGTGAACCCGTGCGAGCGCAGACGCTTCGTCACGCTGAAGCCGTTCATGTCGGGCAGCATGACGTCAAGAATGATCAGGTCCGGCTCTTCTTCGAGCACTGCAGAGATGGTTTGGGCGCCGTTAGCGACGGCTCGAACGCCGAATCCAGCAAAGCGAAGACTCGTGGTGAGTAGTTCGCGGATGCTCGGTTCGTCGTCGACGATGAGAATACGAGGACCCTTGTTCTGTGCGTTCATATTCACAGTCTCTGAAAGTTTGCTATGAACTGGCTGAAAGTCTGAGGAAGTGACTTTACAGGTCGTCAGCGTTCATAATCGTGTAGCTGTACCCCTGTTCTGCGAGGAACCGCTGGCGATTCTGAGCAAAGTCTTGATCAACCGTGTCCCGGGTCACCAGCGTGTAGAACGACGCGGTGAGACCCTCCGCTTTCGGGCGAAGCAGACGTCCAAGACGCTGGGCTTCTTCCTGACGCGAACCGAATGATCCGGATATCTGAATTGCCACCGATGCATCGGGAAGATCAACCGAGAAATTCGCTACCTTCGAGACGATGAGCAGTCGGATCTCTCCGCTGCGAAAAGCGCCAAAGAGTCGTTCTCGCTCGTCGACAGGGGTTTGTCCGGTGATAAGCGGCGCATGCAGCGCCTCCGCGAATGCTTCGAGTTGGTCAATGTACTGACCAATAACGAGCACACTCTCGCCGGGATGCTTTGCGACAATGCGCCCCGCGACCTCCTGCTTCGACGTCGCGGATGCGGCGATGCGATACCGGTCTTGATCCTCGGCAACTGAGTACTCAAATCGTTCACCTTCGGGCAGGTCAACACGAACTTCGACACACTGTGCAGGCGCGATGAAGCCTTGCGCCTCGATGTCTTTCCAAGGTGCGTCGTACCGTTTTGGGCCGATCAGGCTGAACACATCACCCTCGCGACCATCCTCGCGCACCAGCGTTGCCGTGAGCCCAATGCGTCGCCGCGCTTGCAGGTCTGCAGTGAGCTTAAATACCGGCGCCGGCAGCAAATGCACCTCATCGTAGACGATGAGGCCCCAGTCTTGCGCGTTCAAGAGAGACAGGTGCGCATATTCACCGCGTCGCTTGCTCGTCAGAATCTGGTACGTGGCAATCGTGACCGGTTTCACTTCTTTCAGCTGCCCGGAGTACTCGCCGATTTCATCCTCGGTCAGGCTCGTGCGACGCAATAACTCGTCTCGCCACTGCCTTGCTGAAACCGTATTGGTGACCAGGATCAGTGTCTTCGCTTGAACCGCGGCCATTGCTCCCGCGCCGACGATGGTTTTCCCCGCGCCACAGGGCAGCACCACGACTCCCGACCCGCCGTGCGTGAAGGCCTCGACGGCTTTCTGCTGGTAGTCACGGAGCGCCCATCCGTCTTGCACGAGCTCGATATCGTGCGGGTCGCCAGGCGTGTAGCCCGCGAGGTCATCCGCAGGCCAGCCCCGTGCAACGAGCTGCTGTTTGAGTTCGCCGCGCGCCCAGGGCTGCACCACGTAGGTATGGTCATCGATCTTGCGTTCCAAGAGCGGAGCAATCTTCTTCGCGCTGGCGACTTCGCGTAACACCGCAGCGTCGTCGCTGGTGAGAATCAGCCCGTCACTTGGCCCCGCACCGGGCTCATCGCCCGGCTCGGGTGCGGCGAGCGTAGAGCGCTCAATCGTCAGGCGACCATACCTGCGCATGGTTTCGGTGATCTCACTCGATACCTGCGTGGGTACGGGAAACTTCGCGTAGCGATTGAGTGTGGCAATTATTTCCTCATCGGTGTGCCCCGCCGCACGGGCGTTCCACAGCCCCAACCGGGTGATCCGGTAGGTATGAATGTGTTCGGGTGCGCGCTCCAGTTCCGCAAACACCGCGAGATCGTGGCGCGCGTCTTCAGCGTCGGGATGGGCGACTTCGAGCAGGACCGTGTGGTCGCTTTGCACGATGAGAGGGCCGAGAGTCATAACGATCCAGTCTACGGGGAGAGTCTGAGATCACGCCGGTGTCAGGCTCGCTCGACTCCGGTGATCGCGGTCAGCGGAATGGTGCGCTCGACTCCTGCAACCTCGTCTGAGGCCCGCAAACGCCCGCTGCGCAGCGAGAGGGGGAGCAGGGTGAACGAGCGCTCCTCGGAGCCGGCTTTCGCGGTGAGGATCAGCGGCATCCGCTCTCGGATAGCAAGTTCAATGCGACGGATCAGCGCGCCGTCATCACCAGACTCTTGGATGGCCTGAACCACCCGATCCACCATGGCCTCGAGTTCAGACGAGATCGACGGGTCGGCGGCAGCTCCTCGCGTAGGTACCTCGGGTTGCTCTGGTGCTTGGAGCTGCTGGATCGCTGTGGTCGGGAGCGGCGGCTCGTGAGGTGCGGTACGTGCAAGATCACTCAGCGCGAACTCGAGCGGTTGCGGAATACCGGTGAGGGACAACCTCCCGAGCAACTCACGGATGTCTTCGGGGGTGATCCCGGCCCGAAGAGCGCGAGAGAGGGACATCGTGCTGATGCGGAGGGAGTCTGCAGCTCCCAGCTGTTCCGGTTCGGTGATCACACTGAGCGCATGTTCGTCGGCTGGGTCAAGAGGGCCAGGCACGATGACGCTCAAATCAGGTTGCACGTAAATGCCCGTAACCGGGGCAGGAAATGCCGCCGATGCGAGTGTCTCGGCTCTGCCACTGTCGCCGTCGATGAGGGCCAGCGCAATGGGGGTGAGCTGCCCCTGCACCGTAAGACCGAGGTCATGCGCGATTTCTGTGACGAGCGTTGCGGCCTCAACAGCGGTTGCAGACAGCAGCGGATAGTCGTGAGGAAGACGTCGCACTACGGTGTCGAGGTTTCCGGAGGCGCCCTGCAGGCCCAGACGGAGTCGTTCATCCAGCGCTGTGAGAAGTGGTGTCGCGAGGATCAACCAGCGCTGCACCGAGCCTTGACCGAGCCAATGCGCGCCTGCCGGAGTGACCTGAAGCTCCTGAAGCTGAGGAGACGTCGACGGGAGTGACAGGAGGGTGGCGTTCCGCATCACCTGAAGGAGCCGATCCACCTCATCCGCCTCGCACCGTATTCGTTCGGCGAGATCCTTGACCGCAAGTGACGTGGGAACACCTCGACGATTGAGGCGTACGGGTCGGTGCCGGGTGATGCGGAGAAGCTCTGCCACGCGTCGCACCGACGTCAATGCGGGGCCATACCAGGCTGAGGTGTCAACATCACTGGTGCTGGTGCTGGTGCTGGTGCTGGTGCTGGTGCTGGTGCTGGTGCTGGTGCTGGGGATGCCGTCTGGGTGAGCGGGACTGTGGTGGCTGCCGACGGGCGCGCCGACGTCGTGACGAGGTTTGTCTTCGCCCGCGGTTTGGCCCGCCGTGCGTGAAAATCCGGACTGGTGGAGCGCGTCGGTCACCTCAGCGAGCGGCACGGGGCGCTCATGACTGGTGTCGAGCCCAACCAAGCCAAGCAATTGGAGTGCAGCAGCGTGCTCAGGGTGGAGGTTTCCTCCCTCACCAAACAACAGCAGCGCAGAGAGGGTGTCGCGGTGGAGAGTCGTGAGAGCTTTTGACACTGAATCGGCGCGCAGTAGCTCATATGCGAGCCCTAGCGGGTCGGCCACAGACTGTGGCGCCAGTACTTTGCGGGATTGCACCAGGCGCGTGAGTGACTCGCGATCGAGCGAGGCGATCGTCTCGGCAAGCGCGAGTGTGCTGCTCACGAGATACCGTTACTGTTCGTTGTTTCGCTTGCGGAAATTTATGACCAAAAGAATCATGAGCAAGACGAAGCCGGTGGGCAGGCCGAAGTAGGCAATGAAGGACACCAGCTGCCAGAGCCCGTTTGCGAGTACCTCTCGCCCCGCGACGAGGGCCACGATCAGCACGGTGAGGAACGAGGCGACGGCGATCACCATAATGGATACGGCGACGTAGGCGAGGATCCGCTCCACCACCGAGTACTGTTTTTGTTCGGTCATCCGCTCTATTCTACGCGAGTCAGCGGTGACCGCCGGCTCAGCACCAAGCTGGGCAACGCAAGCTAGGATTGACTTCGTGGATCGGGGCACCTCGCCCCGCAGGTGTGCGGCGCCCACGCGCCGGAAAGGGACAGGTCATGCCAACCGGCAAGGTCAGGTTCTACGACGAAGAAAAAGGGTTCGGCTTCATCCAGGGCGATGATGGCGAACAGGTGTACGTGCATGCGTCAGTGGTTCCCAATGATGTGGAACTCACCTCGGGTATGCGCCTTGAATACGGTGTTGCCGAGGGGAGGCGGGGGCCACAGGCGCTCTCCATTCGGGTGATTGATAACCCTCGTGCGGCCCGGCGCAATCGTAAGCCAGCGGTCGAAATGGCCGTCATTGTTGAAGACCTCATGAAGATGCTTGACAGCATTGGCGAGCGGTTGCAGCACGGCCAGTACCCTGATCGGCAAGCCTCACGCCAAGTCGCAACGATCTTGCGCCGACTCGCAGACGACTTCGATGTCTAACGAGGTGGGTGAGCCGGGACCCGTTGACCGGCAGTC
>CAZJOZ010000059.1:0-3377 GCA_964547775.1 uncultured Leucobacter sp. | reverse complement strand
TGACGAGCTACGCCGACGTAGGGTATCGAGCTACGCCGACAGGCTAGGCGAGGTGCTCAAGGACGTAATCGATCGAAGCGGTGAGGGCGCGAACATCGTCAGGCTCAATCGCAACAAAGGTCGCGACGCGTAACTGATTGCGGCCGAGCTTGCGGTATGGCTCGGTATCCACGATGCCGTTCGCGCGGAGGGCCTTCGAAATCGCGGACGCATCGATCGACTCATCGAAATCGATCGTCACCACGACCTGCGAACGGTGCGCCGGATCCGTCACAAACGGAGTGGCGACCGAGGTTCGTTCCGCCCAGTCGTAGAGCACGGCAGAGCTCTCCGCGGTGCGAGCCGCCGCCCAGGCGAGGCCCCCATGGTCGTTGATCCAGCGAACCTGCTCATCCATCAGCGCAAGAGTTGCGAGAGCTGGGGTGTTGAGGGTTTGATGCTGGCGCGAGTTGCTGACCGCACCAGCGAGGCTGAGCGTATCTGGAATGTAACGATCCGACGCAGCGATGCGCTCGATGCGCTCAATCGCAGCGGGAGACACCAGCGCAAACCAGAGCCCGCCATCGCTCGCAAAGTTCTTCTGAGGTGAGAAGTAGTAGACGTCGACTTCGCTCGCGTCGAAATCGATGCCTCCTGCACCACTGGTCGCATCGACGACCGTGAGCGCGCCCGCGTCGCCGTGGACGCGGCGAACCTCTGCCATCACGCCGGTCGAAGTCTCGTTGTGCGGGTAGGCATACACATCGACACCGGCTACAGCCTCGGCCTCGCTGCGGCTCCCCGGTGCGGCCTCGCGAATGTCAGGCTGCTCAAGCCATGGTGCGCGGCTTGCCGCGGTACCAAACTTTGCACCGAACTCACCGAAGGTGAGGTGTTGACTGCGGCGCTCGATGAGTGAGTGCACCGCCGCATCCCAGAACGACGTCGCGCCACCGTTGGCGAGGAGCACCTCGTACCCTTCAGGCGCTCGGAAAAGATCACGAAGCCCTTCTTGCACGCTTGCGACGAGATTCTTTACCGGGGCCTGCCGGTGCGACGTGCCAATCGTGCCCGGTTGCAGCGAGGAAAGAAAGTCGAGTTGCTCGGCGCGAACCTTGGACGGACCGCACCCAAAGCGACCGTCGGCGGGCAAGAGTGCAGCTGGAATGGTGATGTTGGCCATGTATCTATGTTAGAGGGGCGTGCGCCGCCGTGATGGCATCGAGGTGATGGCATGGAATAGGCTGGAGCCGACCAGGAAGGTACGGAGGTGCGAGTGACCGATCTCATCGACACGACCGAAATGTACCTGCGGACGATCCTCGAACTCGAAGAAGAGGGCATCGTACCCCTGCGCGCACGCATCTCGGAACGCCTCGGTCATTCGGGCCCCACGGTCTCCCAAACGGTCGCTCGTATGGAACGCGACGGCCTTGTGGTGGTGAGCGATGATCGACACCTCGAACTGACTCCCGAGGGGCGCTTGAAGGCTGTTCGCGTGATGCGAAAGCACCGCCTCGCCGAGCGCCTTCTCGCCGACGTCATTGGGCTCGAGTGGGAGTACGTGCATGACGAAGCTTGCCGATGGGAGCATGTCATCAGCGAGCAAGTGGAGCGGAAACTGCTCGGCATGTTGGGCAATCCCGTGGAGTCACCGTACGGGAACCCGATCCCTGGTTTAGAAGAGTTGGGCACCAGACCTGTGGTGCCGAGTAACGCAGGTATTACCAGCGTTGCTCATCTTTTCAATGACGGCAGTACGCAGGTTCGTGCCCGTGTGCGGCGCCTCGCTGAGCCCGCGCAGGTTGATCCTGAGCAACTTCGACTGTTCGATCAGGCGGGGATTCGCCCGGGAGCAATGGCACTGTTTATCGACAGCGGAAGCGTGATCCGCATTGAGGCTGAGCGCGAAGGTGTGCCGCTTCCGGTAGAGCTTCCGCGCGAAACTGCCGCTCACATTTTCGTGGCGCGTTCGTGACGCGCCCGTCCCATGTTCACCCGTAATACATACGGATCGCACGAACGAGCGGTCCAACGATGGAGCCGATAACCCGAGGAGAGTCCGTGACGCACCAGACACCCGAAGCGTACATTCACGACGTCGCAGAAGCGGCTTCACAGCGCAGCCATAACGAACCCGAGTTTCTGCAGGCGATGAGTGAAGTGCTCGATACGCTGGTGCCGGTGCTGCAAGAGCACCCAGAATTCATGGAGGCGTCCGTTCTGGAGCGGCTCGTCGAGCCAGAGCGTCAGATCCTGTTTCGTGTGCCGTGGCTCGACGATCAGAACAAGGTCCAGGTGAACCGTGGCTTCCGAGTGCAGTTCAATTCAGCGCTTGGTCCCTTCAAGGGCGGGTTGCGGTTCCATCCGAGTGTGAACCTTTCGGTGATCAAATTCCTCGGCTTCGAACAGATCTTTAAGAATGCCCTCACCCGCCAGCGCATCGGCGGCGCAAAGGGCGGAAGCGATTTTGATCCGCACGGCAA
This sequence comes from uncultured Leucobacter sp., assembly GCA_964547775.1. GTDB lineage: Bacteria > Actinomycetota > Actinomycetes > Actinomycetales > Microbacteriaceae > Leucobacter. The sequence continues at coordinate 912 of CAZJOZ010000059.1, read as the reverse complement.
GAGCGATGCCGAAGTGATGCGATTCTGCCAAAGCTTCATGAATGAGTTGCACCGTTATATCGACGAACAGACCGACGTGCCTGCCGGAGATATCGGTGTTGGTGCTCGCGAGATTGGCTACCTGTTCGGGCAATACCGCCGGATCACCGGTCGCCACGAGTCTGGCGTGCTGACCGGAAAAGGAAAAGGCTGGGGAGGCGCCGAGGTACGCACCCAAGCGACCGGGTATGGCACTGTCTTTTTTGCGCAAGAGATGCTTAGCCGAACGGGCGAAGATATTGAGGGTCGTCGTGCACTCGTCTCAGGATCAGGCAATGTTGCGATCTACGCCATTGAGAAGATCATCCAGCTTGGTGGTACGCCGGTCACTGCTTCAGACTCATCGGGGTACATTGTCGACGAGGAAGGCATTGACGTCGAACTGTTGCGGCAGATCAAAGAGGTCGAGCGGGGACGAGTCTCAGACTATGCCGAGCGGAAGCCGGGTGCCAGATTCGTTGCGAACGGATCAGTGTGGGACGTGCCGGGAGAGCTGGCGTTCCCATGCGCAACCCAGAACGAGCTCGATGAACGCGGTGCTCGGGCGCTCCTGGCAGGCGGCGTGCGTGCCGTGGCTGAGGGGGCCAACATGCCCACGACCCCCGAGGCAGTGCAACTCTTCCAGCAATCCGGCGTGCTGTTTGCGCCCGGCAAAGCCGCAAACTCGGGTGGTGTCGCGACCTCCGCGCTCGAGATGAGCCAGAACGCGGCACGAGATCGCTGGGACTTCGAGAAGAGCGAAACTCGTTTGCACCGCATCATGCGCGACGTGCACGATGCATCCTATGAGGCATCCGAGCGGTATGGTCGGCCCGGTGACTATGTGCTCGGTGCGAACTCGGCGAGCTTTGTCACCGTCGCGCAGGCGATGAT
>CAZJOZ010000058.1:6502-8560 GCA_964547775.1 uncultured Leucobacter sp. | reverse complement strand
AGCTGACTTGAAGATGCCACGGATCTTGTTGAGCACGAGAGTTGCGAGTGCTTCACCCTCGACGTCCTCAGCGATGATGAGGAGCTGCTTGCCCGACTGGATGACGGGGTCGACGACAGGGAGCAGATCCTTGATGTTCGAGACCTTGCTGTTCACGATCAGGATGTAAGGATCTTCGAAGACCGCTTCCTGACGGTCAGCATCGGTAACGAAGTATGCCGACAGGTAGCCCTTGTCAAAGCGCATACCCTCGGTCAGTTCGAGTTCGGTGCCGAAGGTGTTGGACTCCTCAACGGTGACCACGCCTTCCTTGCCGACCTTGTCGATTGCCTCAGCGATCAGCTGGCCGATCTGCTCGTCGGCTGCAGAGATCGAAGCGGTTGCTGCGATCTGGTCGGTGGTCTCAATTTCCTTGGCGTTCTCGAGGAGCTGCTTGCTGACTGCCTCAACTGCCTTCTCGATGCCCTTCTTGATGGCGATAGGGTCGCTGCCGGCTGCGACGTTGCGCAGACCTTCGCGCACCAGCGCCTGAGCGAGGACGGTTGCGGTCGTCGTACCGTCACCTGCGACGTCGTCGGTCTTCTTTGCGACCTCCTTGACGAGCTCTGCACCGATCTTCTCGAACGGATCTTCAAGCTCGATTTCTTTCGCGATCGACACACCGTCGTTCGTAATCGTGGGTGCGCCCCACTTCTTTTCGAGCACGACGTTGCGGCCGCGGGGGCCAAGCGTGACCTTCACGGCGTCAGCCAGGGTGTTCAGACCCCGCTCAAGACCGCGACGTGCTTCCTCATCAAACGCAATGATCTTTGCCATATGTTGCGCCCCTCCCGGACGTGTTGATTCGGTGGCGCCGCGGTTGCGGCACCAAGCGTGAGTTGTTAGCACTCAGGTTTACAGACTGCTAACACAATCTTGGCACTCGCACCCTGAGAGTGCAAGAAGAGACGCTCGCTAGCGGCGAACAACAGACCCAGCCGTGCCACGGAAAAGCGTTCCCACGGGCACGCAGCGCAAGCGCTCCTAGGTCGCTCAAGACGTCGGCCGTTACTCAAGACCCCCGCAGCGCGGGTACGTGCAGGCGGCACGCAGCTCAAGCGCACGCACGCAGCTCAAGCGAAGGAACCTACTCCTCGGCAGTCCCCTCGTCAGCGGGCGCTTCGCCGCCTTCAGCAGCGTCAGCCGGGATCTCAGCGGCCACGAACTGCTCGCTTCCCGGACCCGCATAGTCGGCGCCAAGCAACACGACGAGCTTCGCCCCGAAGTCGGTGTAGTCGTCGCTCTGATACACCGACACTCCGCCGAGCTCGCGCGCGAGCCCCAGCGCCGCCGCTTCATCTTCGCTTGACGCATAGAAGATCGCAGAGATCTCAACGTCGTGGGATGCAGCTTCTGTCGAGAACAGAATCGTTCCCCAGTTGTTTTGGGTGATGATGTTGTCGATGATGCCGCCGAATCCTGGCATTCGGGTGCCATTCAAGACCACGACGGGTGCTTCAGGGTCGAGTTCGGGCTTGACCTGGGGTGGGCGAGGAGCCTGCTCTTCTTCGCTCACGAAGCTGGACACATCTGCGCCGATCACTTGCACGGCAACAATTCCCGCGGCGGTCAGCACGATCACACCCAGCAATATGCTCAACAGGTAGAGCGCAAATCTGCGGGGACGAGCGACGATCCGGTGTGCGCCGACTCGCGCCTGTTTCGGCAGTTCGTCGAACCGATCCTTCGGATACTCGCCCCGCGCTGCGGCGCGTTCGCGTAGGCGGGACCGTCGGTCCTGCACATCTTGCTCCTGTGCCACACGACCTCCCGTCAAAACGCTGGCATCAAACCGCCACCACGATGTGCGGGTGAACTTAGATTACACGCGCAAAGCTGAGTACTTGAACTCTGGGCGGTGCGAGTCTCTCAGCAGCCCGAGTCCTGGGCGACGCAAGTCTCTACGCAGGGCGAGTCCCTGGGGCAGCGTCATTCTCTGGCCCACCCAATCACAGGCCCACCACCCGAGCTACAGAGACTCGGGCGCGTAGATCGCTCTGGCGAGGCCATCAAGCACGT
>CAZJOZ010000058.1:2171-6402 GCA_964547775.1 uncultured Leucobacter sp. | reverse complement strand
CCGAGCTACAGAGACTCGGGCGCGTAGATCGCTCTGGCGAGGCCATCAAGCACGTCAGGGATCCGCGTGCCACCGGCCAGGATCACGGTGTCTTCCACGTCGATAATGCGACGATGTTGCCCCGCGTTGGTGAGCGCCACACTCGGCTGAGCCGCGATCAAACCGTCGACACCGCCTGCGCTTTCAAGCCCTTTCGTCATGACGAGGATGATGTCCGGGTTGAGCGCAACGAGCGCTTCATCGGTGAGTGGTTTTTCGCCCACCCATCCGATGTCTTCTGCAACGTCAACCGCGCCGAGTGATTCGATCAGGAAGTCGATCCCACTGCCTTCGCCGAAGAGGTAGTACACGCCGGCTGTGCCACGGATGTACAGAAACGCGACTCGTGGCCGCAGTGCGGGATCGTCCGGCAAGAGTGTGGCAATCTCTGCTTCTTTTGCGGCGATCGCTTCCTCAAGCTGGCTCACGAGCGCATCAGGGTATTCATCTGCGAGCCCTAATGCTTCCGCCACTTCTCTGGCGAGCTCGTAGGTTTCGTCTGGGGTTGAAGCTCGGGAGACGGTCACGACCTGGATCCCGGCATCGCGAAGTTGCAGCACGACGTCGGTTGGGCCGATCGATCCGTCGGTCAGGATCAGGGTGGGCTCAAGCGCGATCACACTCTCCGCATCGATAGAGTGCCCGCTTTTTGTGACGATTGGCAGGTCTTCGTACCCTGGCAGCGGTGTCGATACGTCTCTGCCGACGAGCGTGTCGGCGAGGCCGTATGCGTCAACGAGCTCGGCAATGGTGCCGGTGATCGAGAGCGCGAGGAGCCGTGAAGCGTCTGTCACGGTCACCTCGGTGTCACCCGTCGGATCGTGCGACGTGACCGTCACCGGAAAATGCTGCTCAGGATGGTCAGCGACCGCTGCGAGCGATGGCGCACCAAAGGTGACGGTGCTCGGCCCTTCCCACGAGGTGGGGTCGGCAATTGGGGTGAGTTCGGTCAGCGGGGGGCGATCAATGGCCTGCGCCGTGGTTCCCGACGCTTCAGGGATCCCGGTTTGGCAGCCGCTCAAGAGCAGAGCCGCGACCGTAGCGAGTGACGCAGCAACAGTGACACGGTGGCGTCTGGCACGGGAACGCAACATGAGAACCTTTCATCTGATGTTGTGTAGCCTATCCCAACTAGTAGTATTGATCCTCGGAACACCATGAGATCAACACCGTCATCCCCAGGCTCGCACCGGGTTCGCCAGGTCGGCCTTTTTGGCGGCCTCACCGTAGCGCTCATCGTCTCGTTACTGATCTCTGCCGGCACGGGCCAGTTAGCGATTCCACCTCTCGAAGTGCTCGGATCACTGTTGCAGCGAATCGGGATCACGTGGCTTCCGATGCCCGAGACGCCGGTCGCAGATACTACCCTGTGGGCGATTCGGTTTCCTCGCGTGGTGATGGCCGCACTCGTCGGCGCGGGTCTCGCGATTTCTGGTCTGCTGATGCAAGCCATTTTCGGGAATCCGCTCGCTGAGCCTGGTGTGATTGGTATCTCCTCGGGCGCAGCGGTTGGCGCGGGTCTCGCGATTGTGTTCGGCTTCACCCTGTTCGGCGAGTGGACGGTTGCCGTCTTTGCGTTCGCGACGGGCCTCATCGCGACCCTGCTCGTCTACTTCATGAGTCGGGCTGAAGGCCGCACGGAGGTCGTGACGCTGGTGCTCACCGGTATCGCTATCAATGCGATTGCCGGTGCCGCGATCGCGCTCCTCACCTTCCTGGGCGACACCCAGTCGCGCGAGCAGATTGTGTTTTGGCAGTTGGGCAGCCTCGCCGGTTCGCGGTGGGCACAGGTGGCGATTGTGGCTCCTGTCTTGGCGATCGGCATGATTGCTTCGTACACGGTTGCTCGTCGCCTTGATCTCTTGTCCTTGGGTGAGCGGAATGCGCGGCATCTTGGCGTGAACGTCGAGTGGCTGCGCATCGGGGTGATCATCCTTGTTGCGTTGCTTGTTGGCGCCTCGGTGGCGTTCGTGGGCATTATCGCGTTTGTCGGCCTGGTGATCCCCCACCTGATGCGTATGATCATGGGCCCCGCCCACCTTCCGTTGGTGACCGCTTCGGCGCTCGGCGGTGCCCTGCTGATGACCCTTGCCGACCTCGGTGCGCGCACGATCGTGCCGATGGCTGACCTGCCCATCGGCATGCTTACCTCGCTCGTCGGTGGCCCCTTCTTCTTCTGGCTTCTTCGCCGTACTCGCAAGCGCGCTGGGGGGTGGGGCTAGTGGCTGCTTCCCGTCACCCACTCATCGAGGATCGCGCCGCGCCTGGCGACGTGGTGCTGTCGGCTCGCGGTGTCAGCGTGCGGCGTGGCGGTCGAACGTTGCTCGATAGCGTGTCGTTGGATCTCCATGCTGGTGAGGTGCTCGCCCTGATCGGCCCGAATGGGGCAGGCAAGTCGACGCTGATGAGTCTACTCTCAGGGGACGTCACTCCAGATGATGGGACAGTGCTGTTCCGTGGTCGGGATATCAGCGAGTGGTCACTGTCTGACCTCTCTCGGCGGCGCAGTGTGCTGTTGCAAGAGAACCAGATCATGTTTCCCTTCACGGTGCACCAGGTGGTCGAGATGGGCCGCGCACCGTGGCGCCGAACCCCGCTCGAGGCGGAGGACAATGACGCCATCGCAGAGGCGATTGAGGCGGCAGATATCGCTCATCTCGGTAATCGCCGCGTGCCCTCCCTCTCGGGCGGTGAACGTGCCCGCGTGGGGTTTGCGCGGGTGATCGCTGGCCGCACCGGTGTGCTCATGCTTGATGAGCCGACGGCCGCGTTGGATCTCGGCCACCAAGAAGCGCTCCTTACGCTCTCCCGCCAGCGTGCGCTCGCAGGGGATGCGGTACTCGTGGTGTTGCACGACCTGAACTTGGCGGCTGCCTATGCGGACCGCATTGCACTCCTGCAGGCGGGGCGAATCGTGGCGTGCGATGAGCCAGCGAAGGTGCTCACTGCCGAGACGGTCAGTGAGGTGTATCAGACCCCGGTCGAGGTGATCGATCATCCAGCTGGCGGCATGGGCATTGTCATGCCGATGCGTGGCACCCGAGCCTGACGGGCTCGACAGCGCCAGGATCCTTGCGGGTTTACCCGAGGCCGGGTCTGACGGGCTCGATAGCCCCAGAACCCCGACAGACTCGGCAGCGCCAGGATCCTTGCGGGCTTGTCAGAGCCAGAGCCCTGGTGCGCGCGTCAGCTCCCACATCTCAGTGCGCGCGTCAGCTCCCAGATCTCAGTGCGCTACTCCGTGTCTTCCTGAGACGCTGGCGGGGTCTTCTTCCGCCCTGCGATCAGCATTCCGCTGGTGACGCCGATGATGACCAGGGCGATTCCACCGAGCGCGATCGGCAACCACGGCACGGTGCTTCCTGTGGCTTCACCTTCCACCTGGGTGGTGACCTCTGGTTCTGCGGTTTCGGCACCGTCGCCTGCGCCATTGCCGCCGGTGCCCCCCGCGCCGCTGCACGGCGTGAACTGCACCGTCAGGCTCACGGGATCGATTTCTTGTCCGCTGGCGTAGAAGTCACCGAATGCGGGCGCTCCTTCAGCGGTGAGCACGCCCGTGGCGTCGGTAAACGAATATTCCCCTGATTGGGGGTCAAACGCGCCCACGTTGTCAATCTTTGCGAACGAGACTCGCTCTTCGTCGATCTTCAGGTTTCCTTCGGGATCGTTGCTTCGCACATCGAGGAGCATGCGTGCGGTGCCGTCACCTTTGAGTTCGATTGCGGGGTTCGCGATAGTGGTGTCAAGCACTCCGCCGTGCCCCGAGAAATGGATGCTGCCGGGGAAGGTGATGATGCCCTCGCCGGTTTCTCCGTTCAACTCTCCTGTTGGGTTGGTCCATGAGAAGAGTGGTGTCTCGTAGGTCGTGCCGTCTGCGACTTCCCAGGATCCCTGTGCGATTGATCCTGAGATGTAGGCACGGAATCGTTCGATGACTCCCCAAGTAAGGTCACCGCCGGTGACGACGCACACGCTTGACGAGGTGATGTCGTCGGTCGCGTCTTCTGCGACGTACGGAACCGCCTGCGCAGCGGATGCGGGCAGCAGTAAGGCCGCACTCGCGAGCATGCCCGCGGCAAGTGAGGTGCTAACGAGACGTGCGGTCTTCTTCATGAGGGTGCCGTTCCTTGGTGGTATCCGGGATATGAACATTCTTGTGGGAAGCGCATGCTGCGTTCAAGCCGTGCGGGGT
>CAZJOZ010000058.1:0-2071 GCA_964547775.1 uncultured Leucobacter sp. | reverse complement strand
GCCAGGGCCGGTGCGGGAGCCAGTGTGTCGGCCCCCGCACCGTGCGTCAGAGTTCCTTGACCGCGCCCTCGGCTTTGCGTCGCTGAGCGACTACCAGTCCGGTGGAGACGCCTGCGAGAAGCAGCAGGGCCAGCGCTCCGGCCCACCACGCCCATGCGGGTGTGCCTGCGTCGCCGAGTGGTGTCGCCACTCCTGCGGATGTTGCCGCTGACTCTGCCACCGCAACCTCAGCTTTCGACGCATCTGCATCGGCAGCCTCGATCGTGATCACCTGGCCGACGTTGATACTGCCCTGCATGGTGATCGTGTGTGTGCCGGTGAGTCCTTCTGGGAGGGTTCCGATCCAGCGCACGACCCCGTTTGCGTCTGCCTTGGCGTTGTCATCGAGCACGATGGGTTCTGAGTAGATGACGACAAGAATGCCGCTCTCGTTCGGCTGGAAGCCTGAAGCGGTGATCTCAATTTCACCGCCGGCGACCAGTTGCGCTGGCGGGGTTACGACGGTCACACCGGTCGTCGCTGGCGGGGTGGGCGCTGGCGTACGAGTCTGCAGCGCGGGCGAGGTGGTGACGGTCGAGCCGTAGTTCACACTGCTCGCGACGCCCACGGTGAAGGTGACGGGGTCAACCGGGAACGCGCCGCCGCCGCCGGCTCCGCTGCCGCTGACCATGCCGCCGACGGAAACGTTACGCCACGTCACGGAGCCATCCGCGTTCTCGGTGAAGCCAGCCGAGGCAAGGTTCAGTGGGAAGCTTCTGCCGCCGGCGGAGATGGTTCCCGAGATCGGGCTGTTCACCGTGATGACCGGATTGGCGAAGGTCTCGACCATTGCGCCACCGTGACCCCAGAACGTGACCGATCCTGAGTAACGAACCGTGCCGGTGCGGGTCTCCATGTTCCAGCTGCCGCCCGTCGCCTGCGGGAAGACGTAGCCGCCGGCTCCGCCCCCTACACCGTTGGTGCGAACTTCGCCCTTACCGGGTCGGGTGGGATCAGTGGTGTACGCGTGGAAACCGCTCGATACACCCCAGGTCAGTGACCCTGCCACTGGAGACACGGGGGCCGGTGCCGGGGTTGGCTTCGGGGTCGGTTTCGGGGTTGGTTTCTGCTCGCCCGGATCCGTCGGATCAATCACTGCCGACGATCCAACGGTGAAAGTCAAAGTATCCATTTCAGTGTCTGCGGGGTAGAAGCCCAGGAAGCTCTCGACGGCTTCCTCACGAAGCGCCGTCTTCGCACCGCTCCAGGTGACCGACCCATCCGCCGCAACCGTGCGTTTCGCCGAACTGAGATCAACATCCGCAAACACAGACTGTGGTCCGTGATCGAAGCGTGCGGTCAGCACCGCACCGGTCTCGGTGACCTTCAGGATCGGATCTTCAATAGTGAGGTTCAGACCGCCATCGTGTGCGGAGAAACCGATCCCTCCGCTGAAGCGCACCTCTCCTGTTTCGGTCTGCTCATCCCAGTCGCCTCCGGCGATCTGCTTGAACCCAAAGGTGTTGCCTTCCCGGGTTGCGGCACCGAGCAAGGTGACCTTTCCGTCACTGTTGCCTTCAACGTACGCACGGAAGCGGTCGAAGATGCCCCACTTGAGGCCCCCCTCAGAAACCTGAGGTGCTTCCTCTTCGCCACGGTCCTTCGCTTTGAAGTTGAGGGTCACTACGCGCTCTTGCGCAGCGTTAGCCGTATTCACTCCACCTGCGTAAGTGTAGATGCCCCAGTTTCCGTCTTTCAGGACGCTGTCGGGCTCTGCGAGGGTCACTTCCCATTCGAATGAGCCCGTGTCTGGATCCAGCTCAACCCACTGGCTCTTCACCGCGTTATATGACGGGTCACTGTTGACCGTTTCTTCGGTAAACAGCCAGCCGCGGGCAGACGAAGCGTGCTTGCGCTGATCTGACTTGACGCCCTCAGAAGGCTTCCAGTTCTGCGCGAATTGCCCGAAGACCACGAACGTGCCCTGGTTGAGTTCTGCTGGGATCGGCTGACCTTGTCCGCCAAAGTTCGCCTCCGGATCAAAGCCGGTGCCACGAACGATGAGTTTGTCGCCTTCCTTCACTTCTTGGTT
>CAZJOZ010000057.1:0-8741 GCA_964547775.1 uncultured Leucobacter sp. | reverse complement strand
TTCGCCATACGGAGACACGAGCCACCACAACAGACGAAGGAGTCACTATGGCGATTGTTCGCAGCCTGTCAACGGTCACCGAAGACGAGAAGTCGGTCGAACCTCTTGCTCCCCCGCTGGGCACGCCCGTCGGCGGCGAAATCGAGACAAAGACCTTTAATCTCTTCTCCACCGATGATGATTCACACCATGCCGGTACCTGGGATTGCGCGGTCGGACTCTCCGAATGGCATTTCAGCGACGGCGGCGAAGTCATTTACGTGACCGCAGGCAAGATGACGGTGACGCGCGAAGGCGAAGAACCGCAGGAGATCTCCGCTGGTGATCTCGCGATCTTCCCACAGGGGTGGAAGGGCACGTGGAACGTGACCGAACCCCTGTCAAAGATCTACGTTATGTACAGCTAGCCGAGGTACAGCCAACCCGGTTGACCCCGCAGACGTTTAGCGGCGGCCCGTCACCACATCGGCGAGATGCGCGATGGGTGACGTGGTCGGCCGCCCGTTCAGTTCTTGGCGGTCCGCAACACCGTATGCGGCATACAGTCCCTTCGTGGCGATCCAGCGCAGCGGCTCGGGCTCCCACTTGCGCACGCGATGATTCACCCAGGGCAACGTGACCAACTCACTGTCGTTCCCGAGGATCAGGTCGGTGATGGTACGGCCTGCCAGATTGGTGCTCGTCACGCCGGTACCAACGTACCCGCCGCCCCAGGCGAGCCCCGTCTCGCGGTCGAGACCAACGGTTGCTGACCAGTCGCGTGGCACGCCGAGCACCCCTGACCAGACGTGGTCAATCGCTGCGCCCCTGGTTGCGGGGAAGAACCGGTGCATAATCTCACTGAGCGTTGCAACGGTGACTTCAGGGGTCTGTCCGTCGGTGTCAGTGTGAGAGCCGTACCGGTAGGGCACACCCCGCCCGCCAATCGCAATACGGTCGTCAACGGTGCGCTGCGCGTACATGTACACGTGAGCGAAGTCTCCGAGCACCTCGCCTTCGCTCCAGCGGAGTTCGTCCCAGACCTCTGCCGACAGCGGTTCAGTCGCGATGATTGACGAGTTCATGGGCAGCCACAGACGCTTCAGCCCGCGAAGATTTGCGGTAAACCCTTCGGTTGCGCGCACCACGTATGGTGCGGTGACCGTCCCGTGATCGGTGATCACCTTCCCGGGAGCAATCTCAACGGCGGTGGTGTGCTCATAGATGTCCACACCGAGCCGTTCAACCGCATCGGCGAGTCCGGCGGCGAGCTTCGCCGGCTGAATACGCGCCGCGTGAGGGTGCCACACGGCCGCGCGGGTATTCGCTACGTTGATTTTCTCCTTGGCCTCTGCCGCTTCGAGCAGCTGCAAGTCAGTGTGCTGCCAGGTCTGCTCAGCGGCCGCGAACGCTCTGATTCGGCGCTCCTGTGCTGGGGTATAGGCGACGTTGAACTCGCCACCCCGCTTGATGTCCGCGTCAATCCCTTCCGCTGCTGCCACGCGAATGACTTCCTCGACGGTCGCATTCATTTCACGCTGGAACCGCTCCGCCGCGTCCCGCCCGTGAGTAGACACATACTGGTCACGGCCGCCAGTGATCGAATTCGTCAGCCATCCACCGTTGCGACCCGATGCGCCGTACCCAACGTGACGCTGCTCCACCACCACCACTCGCAGGTCGGGTTGTGCTCGCTTCAGGTAGTACGCGGTCCACAACCCCGTGTAGCCGGCACCGACAATGGCAACATCAGCTTGCACGTTGCCCGGCAGGGCTGGGCGAGGCGTGGGGGCTCCGAGCTGCTGCCACCAGTGCGATACGTTTCCGTTCAGCATGTGAGATTCTCTTTCGTTTGACTCTGCATCGAGACGTTCAGTGAGCGGTGAATGAGCTTAGAACGCGAAGGCGACACCCAACAGCACACCGTAGGCGAGGGCAGTGAGGCTCGTGAGTGCGAGCGACAACACCATTTCTCGCGCGGATCGTGCCCACACCAAGATGACGACCGCGGGTATCGCGCCCACGAGCGCGAAAAATACGAGCAACATGCCCGGATAGATGGGCATCAAGATGGCAGGCACGACAAACGGCAACAGCACGGTCACCGCGAATACGATCCGTGACGCGCGGTCACCCATGCGCGCCGACAGGGTCATCTTGCCGGCAAGCCGATCGGTGTCAATGTCCCGGGTGTTGTTGGCGATCAGCACAGCAACGGCGAACAGTCCCACACCGGCAGCGGCGATCCAGGCTTCCTGAGGAACGCTTTCACTTTGCAGCCACACCGTGCCCACCGTGGCGACCAGCCCAAAGAACACGAAGACCGCAACCTCACCGAGGCCTGCGTAGCCATACGGGCGCTTGCCGCCGGTATAGAACCATGCCGCAAGAATCGCGACGGCTCCGACCGCGAGAAACCACCACCGTCCGCTGAGCACGACGGCAACGAGCCCAGCGATTGCGGCGAGAGCGAAGAAGGTGAGGGCCGTTGCAAGCACTCGTTTCGGTGCGACGAGACCCGATGCCGTCAATCGCGAAGGCCCAACCCGGAATCGGTCGGTGCCTCGCACCCCGTCACTGTAATCGTTCGCAAAGTTGACCCCGATTTGCAGCAGTACCGCCACGGCCAAGGCCAGCAAGGTGAGGGTCCAAGAGAACGACTGCATCAACTTCGCGATGCCGGCTCCCGCGGCCACCGGAGCCACGGCGAGGGGGAGCGTTCTGAGGCGAGCACCGGACACCCAGTCCACCCAGGTGAGGGAACTGCGGCCGTCTTCGTGAAGATGTCGCATCGCCGCTGCGCGCTTTGCGGGGTTGCCCGAACGACGCAGGTGTTTCGAAGCAGTCATGCGTCGATCTTAACGAGCGAACCGGGGTTCGTGAGCCAGGCGCGAGCACCTGGCGCAGGCCCGTTTGGGTGAAGCATCAAAGATGCGTGGGAGCAGGTCATGATGTTCCCTCGTCGCGGGCCTGCCGGAAGCTTTGGCGCAGTGCACGCACCCACTCTTGGATGCCCTGCAGGTCAGGTTTTCCTCCGGGAAGTCGAGGGAGCTCTGGGGTTTCATTCACCCAGATCGGTTCGGCCGCCACGCCGAGTTGCCGCCTAATGGCAGCGCGCACCTCTGCAAATGCGGTGTCCGATTCGTCGGCCGCAGGGATCTCGCGGACGAGGCTCACCCGCTGCCCCCATTCTGGATGCGCGGTGGGAAGCGCAACTGAATGTTGCCACCCGGGGAGCTCGCGGATGACACGCTCCACCTCATCGAGGGAGACGTTCACGCCACCGGAGATCAGCACCCGGTCGAGACGGCCGGTCACGGTCAGCATGCCGCCGAGCAGCTGCCCTGCGTCACCGGTGCGGTACCAGCGGACACCATCCTCGAAGACAAACTGCCTGGCGGTGAGTTCCGGATCTCCCACGTAGCCGAGCGCGAGGGACGAGCCTGCCAATTGCACTTCGCCGTCGCGAATGCGCATCTGTGTGTCACCAATCTCCACGCCGTCGTACACGCAGCCGCCAGCGGTTTCGGTCATACCGTAGCTTCGGCGCAGCGCTACCCCGAGCTCATGCGCTCGCTGTCGCAGGCCGACGGAGGTCGATTGACCACCAACCAGCACGGCAGCAAACCCCCTCAGGGCGTCAGCCGCGCCCCGATCCTGTTCCGCAACGTCAAGAAGTCGAGCGAGTTGCACAGGCACGAGTGAGACGTACCGTCGTTCGTGATCCAGGTGCTCTGCTGCTGAAAGAAAGGCTTCGGGCTCAAAGGGGCCGTCAAAGAAGTGCGGAGTGGTGCCCGCGAGGCGGCTCCGAACGAGCATCTGCAACCCCGAGATCAAGTGGGTGGGCAGTGTGACCAGCCACTGCCCTGGGCCTCCAAGCGCATCATGGGTTGCGGTGGCGCTGGCTTCGATCGCCGCTGCTGACAGAGCGACCGTCTTGCTCACTCCGCTCGACCCTGAGGTTCGAATCAGCACGGCCGTGCCGTCAGGGAGTGGCTCGTTCATCAGCCCGGAAACCACTGAGCCGTCAAGCACGTCTGGGGTTGGGAGGACAGGAGCGCCCCCGCGCAGCGCATCGTCAAGAGCGGCAAGGAGCCATGCACGATCATTCACGGGAACCGGCCGAAGCGCATCTCGTTTCGTCACAGCATCAGGCTACCCGCCCTGCCAGGGTCTTTGCTGCTTGCTGCAGCGCAGCAACGAGCGCGGGGCTCTTCGCCTCAGTGACTCTCGCCGCGGGGCCCGAGATTGACACCGCAGCAGACGGCACCGTGCCGGGGAGCGCCACAGCAATGCAGCGCACACCGACCTCCTGCTCCCCATCATCAATGGCGAAACCCCTGCGACGACTCTCGCGCAGATCTGCCAGCAACGACTCCTCAGTGATATGCGTTGATGGCGTGTACTGCGGCAGGCCGGTCCTTCGAACGAGGGCGATCACGTCGCGTTCTGGCATCACCGACAGCATCGCTTTGCCGACACCCGATGCGTGCGGGAGCACGCGTCTTCCCACCTCGGTGAACATGCGCATGCGATGACGGGAGGGCACCTGCGCGATGTATGCAACCAGGTCCCCATCTAGCACCGCGAGATTTGCGGTTTCCTCGGCGGCTTGCTCCAGGTCGGCGAGCACCGACTGCGCCTGGAGCGCGAGTCGCGGGGTCGCTTGTTGGCCGAGCCTGATGAGGCCCGGCCCGAGACCATAGCTTCGATCAGCGGCTTGATGCGCATAGCCTCGCTGCTGCAGGGTTTTCAGCAGTCGATGCGTGGTCGGAGTGCTGAGCCCTGCCCGCGCAGCGATGTCAGCCAGCGGCAGAGGGTGTTCTGCTGCAGCGATGGCTTCCAGAATGTCGAACGCTCGGGTGACGGACTGCACTCCCCCGCTGCCGGCGGTCTTCGTCGTGTGTTGAGTCATGGTTCCTGCCATCGACAATATTTCATAATGTGGAATATGAATTTCGTTTTATGATACGCGTCGCTACACTCAGCGACAACACCGCGACGTCTCTGACGCGCAGCACGCCAGTGCCGCACCGCGCCCCGCCCCCGAGAAACGGAGCCTCTGTGAACGCCTATCTTTCCCGTGCCGACCTCAGCGTTGCCCCAGAAATCGTCGAGTTTGCCGAATCCGCCGCCGCAAGCTACGACCTCGACCTCGATGCGTTCTGGCAGGGCGTCAGCGACATCATCCACGACCTCGCCCCGCGCAACGCTGCGCTGCTCGCTGAACGCGATCGCCTCCAGGCAGCGATCGATGACTGGCACCGCAAGCATCCCGGCACCCCCGAGCCCGCACCGTACCGCGCCTTCCTCGAAGAGATCGGGTACCTGCGCCCCGAGCCGGAACACGTCACCGTCACCACCGACAACGTGGATCCTGAGATTGCAACTCTTGCAGGCCCGCAGCTCGTCGTACCGCTGTTAAACGCGCGCTTTGCACTGAACGCGGTCAATGCACGCTGGGGTTCGCTCTACGACGCGCTCTACGGCACCGATGCAATCGACCAGACCGGAGAACTCGCACCCGGCAGGGGCTATAACGCCGCTCGGGGCGCCGAGGTCATCAAGCGCGGTCGCGCCCTGCTCGATCAGGTCGCCCCCCTCACCGATGGGTCGCACGCCGAGGCAACACGATACGCGGCCACCAACGGAGCGCTCACCGTGACCCTGCGCGACGGCAGCGAGACCCGACTCGCGAATCCCGAAGCCTTCGTCGGCTACCGCGGGAATGCCGCGCAGCCCAGCGCCGTACTGCTCGTCCATCACGGCCTACACGTTGAGATCCAGATCGACCCCGACGGCTCCATCGGAGCAACCGATGAGGCCAATGTGCAAGACCTCCTCATCGAGTCCGCCTTGACCACGATCATGGATCTTGAAGATTCAGTTGCCGCCGTCGACGCCGAAGACAAGGCACTCGGCTACCGCAACTGGCGTGGGCTCATGGACGGTTCGCTCAGCGAGCAGGTGACGAAGAACGGTGAAACCTTCACGCGGCGCGCACACGCAGACCGCACCTACACTGCGCCTGACGGCAGCGAAATCGTGTTGCCGGGCCGATCGACGCTGTTCGTGCGAAACGTCGGCCACCTGATGCGCACCGACGCAGTGCTTGACCGCAACGGAGAGTGGGTGCCGGAAGGCATCCTCGACGCCATCATGACCGTGCTCGGGTCGCTCGCAGATCTCCCGCAGTTTGGCGGGTCGAACGCCGGAGCAAACTCGCGCACGGGTTCGATCTACATCGTCAAACCAAAGATGCACGGCCCCGACGAGGTGGCATTTGCACGCGAACTCTTCGAACGAGTAGAAGCCCTCTATGGCCTGCCCACTTGCACCGTCAAGATGGGCATCATGGATGAAGAACGTCGCACGAGCGCCAACCTTGCGGCATGCATTGCCGAGGCCGCAGATCGGGTCGTGTTCATCAACACTGGTTTCCTTGATCGCACAGGCGACGAGATTCACACCTCCCTGTATGCGGGCCCAATGCTGCCGAAAGCGGCGATCCGTGCGCAGCCGTGGCTCGGTATCTACGAAGAGCGCAACGTCGCCATCGGCGTCGACTGCGGTCTCGATGGCCGCGCGCAGATCGGCAAAGGTATGTGGGCAATGCCTGACCTGATGCACGCCATGCTTGAGCAAAAAATCGGCCACGTTCGCTCGGGTGCCTCCACCGCGTGGGTGCCCTCACCCACCGCCGCGACGCTGCACGCACTCCACTACCACGAGCTTGACGCCTTTGCGGTGCGACGGGCACTCCCGCCGCTTCCAGCCGACAGTTTGGCGACGCTGCTCGAAGTTCCACTCGCTGGCGGCGAAGACCTCACCCCGGCAATCGTCGCAACTGAGCTCGACAACAACGTACAGTCGATCCTCGGCTATGTGGTGCGCTGGATCGACCAGGGTGTCGGTTGCTCGAAGGTGCCCGACATTCAGGGCATTGCGTTGATGGAAGACCGCGCCACCCTGCGCATTTCTGCGCAGCTCCTCGCGAACTGGCTCACTCACCACATCATCACCGAGGCGCAGCTCGACGAAAGCCTCACCCGCCTCGCCGCAGTGGTTGATGCGCAAAACGCTGATGACCCCCAGTACGAGCGACTGCTCGGCCAGGATGGCAGCACTCCGGGCATCGCGTTCACCGCTGCGCGGCGCATGATCGTTGAGGGAGCGGCACAGGAGAACGGCTACACCGAGCCACTCCTCCACGAACTTCGCCGTGCCAAGAAAGCAGAGCTCGCCGCCCGCCCCTAAGAGGTGCGGACGCGGTAGCCAGCTTCGAGCAAGGCCGCGCGAGCATCCTCGCGCGCTGAGAACTTCGTGCGCACCCCGCGAATCTCGCGGTGCCCCTGGTGGCCTGGCCCGAACCACACGATCGCATCACCAGGCTGCGCCCGCGAGATCGCGAGCCGAATCGCGTCCGATGGTGGGGTGACCTCGTGCAACTCGATATCGGGTCGCTCGCGGAGTGCCCCCTCGGCAAGCTGTGCGCGAATCGCTGCCGCATCTTCAAACCGAGGATGATGGTCCGTGACGATCACCAGATCGCTGAACCGCGCCGCCTGCGCGCCCATGCCATAGCGCTTCGACTTGTAACGGTCGCCATCAGCGCCATACACCGTGATGATGCGCCCCTCGGTGATCTCTCGAATCGACTGCAGCGTGTATTCGAAGGCGTCAGCGGTGTGACCAAAATCGAGGTACACCGCGGGACTGTCCTCACCGGCGATATTCTCAGTGCGACCCGGGATCACCGGCAGATCAGCGCCCCCACACAGGGCATGGGCGATCTCTTCGAAGTCGATTCCCGCCTCGAGCAACATCACGATTGCAACCGCCATATTCTGCGCCATGTGCGCGCCCGGAACCTGACTGCGGGTATCGAGTGACCTGCCGCGGCAATCTTCCAGCACAAACCGGGTTCCCTCGGGCGTGGTATCAAACACCGTGACTCGCCAGTCCGCGTGATCGTGATGACTCAGCCCAACCGTGACCACGGGGATCTCGGAGCACTCGGCCAAGCGCTCACCCCACTCGGTTTCCAGGCTCACCACCCCGCGGCGAGCGCGAAGCTTGGTGAAGAACGCCGCCTTCTCAGAGAAGTACGTCTCCATGTCACCAAAGTCTTCGAGGTGATCGTGCGCGAGATTGGTGAAACCGACCACGTCAAACAGCAGTCCGTCGACGCGGTGACGCGTAATGGCCTGCACGGAAACCTCGAACTCAGCGATTTCGAGCTCCCGCTCGCGAGCCACCGCAATCAGTGCGTGGACGTCGGGAGCTTCGGGTGTGGTGAGTCCAGCAACCACGCGCTCCTCGCCAACCCAGCGTTCAACGGTGGAACTTCCCGCTGAGGGAATGCGTAACAACTCAAGGAGGTCGCGCAGCATGTGGGTAATCGAAGTCTTCCCGTTGGTTCCCGTGATCCCGAGGAGCACCGGCTCCGGATGTTCTGTGCCGTAAATGAACGCGCACACCTCACCAAGGCGGGTTCGCGGGTGTTCGAGCACGATCACCGGCACATCGGTGACGCCGTGCTCGATCATGACCTCCACGCCGGCACGATCAGTCAGCACCGCGACCGCGCCGAGTTCGCGTGCCTGCTGCGCGAAGCGGGCGCCGTGGGTGCGCAGCCCAGGCAAACCCACCCACAAGTCGCCGTCGCGCACGTTGTCAGTTGAGATCGTCACCCCGCGAAGTTCGAGTGACTCGCCAGGTTCACCCTGCCCGCGACGTTCGCCTTGCTCGTGACGTTCGCT
>CAZJOZ010000056.1:3901-8775 GCA_964547775.1 uncultured Leucobacter sp. | reverse complement strand
GATACCGCACACCCTGACGAAGGAGGCGAGCGATGACGAACGAACCGAAGCGCCTCCTCCGCGGAGGCGCACGGGCGGTGACCGGCGTGGTGATCCTTGGCGCCTCGGCCGCTGTCGCACTCGCGCTCGGCACCGGCTTTGTGCCGCTCCCAACGATTACCGCACCCGTGGTTGCGCTTGACGTTGATACCAGCCAAAACGCGCAGGTGTCGCTCGTGTGCACCGGCGCCTTCGGCGAGCTCGGCGCTGACCCGAGCCTGCCGACCGAGGCTATAACCGACGGCACCACCGAGGTGGTGGTTGCCGGCGAAACGAGTGACCGGCAAGAACTCGACCGCGCACAAACAAGCGGGGAAGCAAAAGGCAGCGCACCCGTCGTCGTCACGGCGCCATCAGGCACCCCGGTTGCCGCAGCGGAATTGCAGCAGGTCAACACCACCAACCTTTTCGGCTTCGCCGCCTCGTCGTGTGCCGAACCCACCCACGACCAATGGTTGGTCGGTGGGGGAACCACCCTCGGCCAATCGACCACCCTCGTGCTCGGCAACCCCGCCGACGTGCCCGCGACGGTGCAGGTGACGCTGTTCAACGCGGACGGACAGATCGACGCCGCGCGCACCGCGGGTGTGCTCGTGCCCCCCGCATCGCAGCGCATTGTGTCGCTGAATGGGTATGCGCCCGGCACGGAACGACTCGTCGCTCACGTCGAAAGCACCGGCGCGGCGGTGACCGCAGCGCTCGGCATCTCGCACACCATCGACATTCGCTCGTACGCGGTCGACACGGTGACCCGGCAACTCGCGCCAAGCACCCAACTGGTGGTGCCCGCGGTGACCAACGTCGGCGCCCACGAGCACGGGCCCACCGGCAACATCCACGAACAGGACGACTTCCCGGTGGTGGTGCGCGTGCTCGCCCCCGGCGGCGCCGAAGGGAGCGCCACGGTGCGCGTGCTCACGGCCGACGGTGTGAGCGAATCAGTCTCCGACATCGAGGTTGCGGGGAACGCCGTCACCGATGTCGTCATCGACCGGTGGCCCGATGACGGTCAAGCCGTCATCATCGAGGCGACGGTGCCCGTCGTCGGAGGCGTGTTCGGCTCGGCCGACGTCGCTCCCAACCATGACTACAGCTGGTTTGCCCCTGCGCCACTGCTTTCAGCAGGCCAGGATCACGCCGTAGCCATCGTGCCAGGTGGGGAACTCGTGATCGCCAACCCGGGCAGCACTGATGCAGAAGTGTCGCTCACCCGGCAGGCTGCCCCCGCCAAGGACGACGCGGACGGCGGAGACGATGACGGTTCGAATGATGCGGCAGGATCCTCGGCAAAGCCCGAATCGCGTGTCGTGAATGTGCCCGCGGGCTCAGCAGTGTCGGTGGCAACGAACGGGCAGTTCATGCTGCACAGCACGGAGCCGGTGTCAGCAGGCGTGCGTATCGTCAGCGGAGCATACCTTGCCGACTATCCGGTGCTTGCTCCGCTGGAACGCCACACGAACCTCACCGTCATCACTCGCTGAATGGACAGCCAGCTGAGCAGCCAGGATCGCGCCACCGAGCAAGGTGACCGCCCGTACACAACCGAGCCAGACGACCGCCAGCACACAACCGAGCCGGAGGACCGCCAGTGCGCCCGCGTCGGCTGTGCTGCGCCCGCCGAGCATACGCTTACCGCCGACTACGAGGAACGCATTATGGCGGTGGGTCCGTTGAGCCCCACCCGCACCCCACCAGCACACGATCTGTGCGACCGCCACGCAGAAGCGCTCACCCCTCCCGCAGGGTGGCAACTGCTGCGCTACGACCCCGACCGGGCGCGAAGCCATCGCGCAACCCATGTGGCCCCCAGCGACCCCGCATAGACTGGAGTCGTGTTCGGCAGAAAAAACCCAGGCCAGCAGCCCATCGTCGCTGCGCGCAGGCATGGCCGACGGCCGATCCGCTCGTCGCTCACCGGGCCGCAACTGCCCAACCCAGACGGGCGCGTGATCCGCTTCGAGGTTGCGGCCAGGGCAGCGCTCGAAGTGCTGCGTCACCACCTTGGCGATGAACTCGCGCTGCTCCGTGTGGGGGTGACCACCGCACCCTCGGGTGAGGGAACCAGCAGCAACCCGATGTTTTATACGGTCGATCGTGACACCCACACCATCATGCTGTTCCGCATGCCCATTCAGCGGGCCAAAGGGCTGCATGTGGATGATGCCGACCACCGCCGCTTCTTTATCGGGCACTGCGTGCACCTTGCGGTGTGCGAGTACCTCGGGCGGGAACCCTGGGAAGTGATGCCGGGCCACTTCGACCATTTCTAAGACCTCCGTTCTGGCCTGTGATGGTCGCGCCCACCCGCTGGTTGTGCCTACCCATTGATTGCTTCGCGTAGATCGCTACGCGTAGATTGCTACGCGAAGATCGCTGCGAAACCCCGTGTGACTCGGTAGCGCAGGTTTTCAGCACGCTCGGCCATAATGGGTCTATGAACGCTCGTATTCTGGTGGTCGATGACGACAGGGCTCTGTCCGAAATGCTCGGCATGGTGCTGCAGGCCGAGGGATTCGAAACCGTGTTTGCAGCAGACGGGCCCTCCGCGGTTGAGCAGTTCCACGAGACAAAACCCGATTTGGTGTTGCTCGACCTGATGCTTCCCGGCATCGACGGCATCGAAGTCTGCACGCGCATTCGCGCAGAATCGGGTGTGCCCATCATCATGCTGACCGCCCGCAGCGACACCGGTGACGTGGTGCGGGGTCTCGAAGCAGGCGCCGACGATTACGTCGTCAAACCCTTCAACCCGATAGAACTCATCGCTCGCGTGCGCGCACGCCTACGGGAACCATTGCAGAGCAATAGCGAAACACTGCGCATCGGCGATATCGACATCGACGTCACCGGCCATGAGGTTCGCCGCGGCGACACCGTAATTTCACTCACCCCGCTCGAGTTCGATCTGCTCGTGATCCTTGCCCGAACCCCGCAGCAGGTGTTCACCCGCGAGGTGCTGCTCGAAAAGGTGTGGGGCTACCAGTACAAGGCTGACACGAGGCTCGTGAACGTGCACGTGCAACGGTTGCGCGCCAAGATCGAACGCGACCCCGACCACCCGACCATTGTGACGACGGTACGCGGAGTCGGGTATCGCGCGGGCGCTCCCGTGGAGTGACGCGTGGCTGAGCGCAGACACGGCCATTCACCGTTCGGGCTGTGGCTTCGCAGACTCAGGGTACGGTGGATCCGCGCCACCCAGCCCATCCTCGGCCCGCTGCGGCGCCAGTGGCAGCTCTCACTGAAGCTGCGCACCATGACCATTGCCGGCATCATCGCCATCGTGATGGTGTCCATCATGAGCGCGCTCGTGCTCGACCGCATCGCCAGTGACCTCTATTCGTCGCGCAAGGATCAAGCCCTGCAGGACTCCGCCCGCGCAACCCTCGCCGCACAATCGCAACTCGACGCGTCAGAAGCCACCGACTACGGCACCCTCTCGACACTTGCCACGTCGTTGCAGGGCACCATCCAAGGAACCTCGTCAAGTCAGCTCATCTACGTGCGCCGACAGGCCGACCAACCCCCGTCAACGGTGGCGCCCGATGACTTCACCACCTCACCCCAACTGGTCGACGCGGTCACCCCCGAGCTCAGCGCGATGCTCAGCGACGGGTCAGCGCCACAGTACTGGCAGGCGACGACCGTGTTTGACGATGAGGGGGTGGCGGCGCCTGGCATCCTGGTGGCCTCAACCCTGCAGTTCCCCGCCTCTGCCGGCACCTACGAGCTCTATATCGGCTACAGCTTCGCTGAGATTCAACAGAGCCTCGAATTCATCACCCGCGCGCTCATCATTGTCGCCCTCCTCTTGCTGCTGCTGCTCGCGGTGCTCGTGTGGACCGTGTCGAGTCTCGTGTTCCGGCCGATTCGGGCTGCGGCAGACACCAGCCATCGACTCGCCGCCGGTGAACGCGACGCGCGCA
The DNA here is from genome assembly GCA_964547775.1 of uncultured Leucobacter sp. Taxonomy (GTDB): domain Bacteria; phylum Actinomycetota; class Actinomycetes; order Actinomycetales; family Microbacteriaceae; genus Leucobacter. The sequence goes on along the minus strand of CAZJOZ010000056.1, from coordinate 4,810 downwards.
TGCCCGTGCAGGGCGACCGGCATTTCGATGAGCTGTCGGCAAACTTCAACCAGATGGCAGACACCCTGCAGGCACGCATTGATGAGCTCGACACGCTCTCACACATGCAACAGCGCTTCGTCGCGGATGTGTCCCACGAGCTGCGCACCCCGCTGACGACCATCAAGCTCGCGGCCGAACTCCTGCGGGGCCAAGACGTTGAACCTGAGAGCACCCAGGGGCGTGCGATCGAGGTGCTCGGCACCCAGATCGATCGTTTCGAATCGCTGCTCGCCGACCTGCTCGAAATTTCTCGATACGACGCCGGCCCCATCACCATCGACACCGAGTCCACGAACCTGGTGAACCTCACCGAACAGGTCATCGAGGGGCTCAGACCACTGTCTCCCGGCATCATCGAGTTGCGTGCGCTCGGCGGGTTCAGCCCGATCGACGTGGATCCTCGCCGCATTCGCCGCATCGTGTCGAACCTCGTCGGCAACGCCATCGAACACGGCGAGGGGAAACCCATCGTGGTGAGCATCGACTCCAACGAATCAGCGGTGGCGCTGTGTGTGCGTGACTGGGGCATCGGCATGACCGCAGAACACACCCAACATGTCTTTGACCGGTTCTGGCGGGCAGACCCCTCGCGCAAACGCACCATCGGCGGCACCGGTCTCGGCCTCGCCATCGCACGCGAAGACGCTGCCGCGCACGGCGGAGTCATCGAAGTGTGGTCGAGGCCAGGCGAAGGCACGAACTTCCGCCTCACACTGCCGCGCTCGGAAGACAGCGTGACCTTTGTCTCACCGCTGCCGCTCGTGCCCGACGACGTCAGCGCGGCTGATGACCCGCTCGCCACCCTGAGTAAGCTGCGCCGACCGCGTCGACGCGTGAAGAAACGAACGGAGCAGGGCCAATGACCGT
>CAZJOZ010000056.1:1677-3801 GCA_964547775.1 uncultured Leucobacter sp. | reverse complement strand
GCGAGCTTGGATCTTGCCGAACGCAGCGTGCAATTCACCCCGAGCGGGCCGCAGCCAGGCGCGACTCAAGAGGACATTGTGCGGGGCTTCGTGCGGGCTGCGCTGTCGAGCGTCAACGACTACGAAGTGGCGCGTGAATTCCTCAGCCCCGAATACGAGCGGCAATGGGACCCGAGCTACGGAGTCATGGTTGATGACGGCCGACTCGACTATGAAGCGACCTCTGACACCATCGGTGTACTCTCATTCGGGCTACTTGCCACGGTTGACTCCGACGGCACCCTCACCCCCGAAGCTCCTGGACAGAAAACCGAGGTGCCCTTCGAGCTCACGCAGGTGCGTGGCGAATGGCGAATCTCGTCGGCGCCGGCAGGGGTCATCATGGGGCGGGACACGTTCACCACCACCTGGGTGCCGAGACAGCTGTACTTCTTAAACGGCGCGGGGCGGCTCGTCGCAGAGACGCACTGGTTCTTAAACCGACAAACCCTCGCGACCCAGATCGTGCGAGAACTCATCAGCGGGCCCTCCGATCAGATGCAAACCGTGCTGCACACCGCCTTCCCCGCAGGCACCACCCTGCTCTCTGGCACGGTGCCCGTCAACGACGGCATTGCCTTCGTCGACGTCACTGCTGAACTCTTTGACGCCGACGCTGACGCGATGGAGCAACTAAAACAGCAACTCGCAGCGAGCTTGCAAACGGTGGCCGGCGTCACCGGGTATCAGCTTGCCGTGCAGGGCACCGTCGTGGAAAGCGGCACCGTTACAGGTACTGATGACGGACCATCCACCGAACACCAGTACGTGGTTGCGCTGAAAGATGGTGTCTTCGGAGTTGCCGGCTCCGGTGAAGTGCAGTCCATTGACGGGCTCGGCCCACGGGTGGTGGAACTCAACCCGTGGGCGGTATCGATGGCTCCTGACAGGGAGAGCGCCGCCGTGCTCAACGAGCGGGGAGTGTTCCTCGTGAGCGCTGATCAGACTGCGGCGATCGAAGAGAGAGACAACCTGCTGACCCCCAGCATTGACCGAGACGGGTATGTGTGGGTGTTCGACCCGGCACGCCCCGGCGGAATCAGCGTGGGGCAACGCTTCGAAGAGCGCCAGCAGCTTGCAGCGCCGTGGCTGACCGGCAACCCAGTCGCGGTGCGGGTGTCACTGGGCGGCAACCGCATCGCCGTGCTGGTTGAAGACCGCGGCAACACCATCGTGTACGTCGGCGGCATCGAACGGGATGCCTCTGGGCGACCCATTGCGCTGAGCGAAGAAGCAAGCCCGCAGCTGTGGACCACCGGACAGCCGAGCGACCTTGACTGGATCAGCGATAGCCGCTTCGCGACACTGATTGAAGCCGGATCGCTGGGAGGGTCGGCGAAGGTGCAGATCGGTTCCGTCGGTCAGTTCGCTACCGACGCGGGAGCGGTTGCGAATGCCGTTGCGCTGAGCGGCGGCAGTCGGCAGCTCATCCGCGTGCTCGACGAAAAGGGTGCGATGTTCGCACCGCAGGGGCTCGTGGGTTGGCAACAGCAACAAACTGGGATCGACCTCATCGCAAAGGTGGGGTAGCGCCCGCGCGAAGCGCTTCGTGCCGTGCCCGCGCGACGCGACTTCGTGACGTGCCTGCGCCTTGCGCCCGCGAGACGTGCCTCGCACAGTTGCTTGGGTGACCGGCGAATCGGTTTATGGTGCACAACCCGCATGCGAAACCGTACGACGTCGGGTGCCGGGGATAACGCGGAAGTTCAGCCATTCACGAGGGCATGCTGATGCAATGACCGCTTCTGACTTCGGAACTCCCGAGACGACAGCCGCCACCCACCTGCTCCGAGAACTTGCGCTCGACATGCTGGCACTGCTCTGGCCGACCCAGTGTGTGGGGTGCGGCAAAGCAGACCGAGACCTATGCGCTGGATGCCGGCAGGAACTGCGCGCAGCTGCCGCACTCCGCGAAGCTGATCCTCGACTGTTGCAACACGTCACGCTTCCACAGGCGCCGCACCTTGTCGCGCTCGCCGCAGCGCCATACGAAGGCACTCCGCGGGAGTTGATGGTCGGGTTCAAGCATCAGGGTCGCACCGGTTTTCTTGGCGAACTCGCGGCCCAGTTGCGCGCGCCGCTGGC
>CAZJOZ010000056.1:0-1577 GCA_964547775.1 uncultured Leucobacter sp. | reverse complement strand
GCGTGAACCCTCCGGCCGACAATTCTGACTCAACCCCACGAACTCGGTGTCAGAGATCGCCATGAATTTGTGGGGATTGATATTTGCAGTGGCAGTGGGAGTGGCTCAGCCGGTAAAGTTCGAGAAAGGCGTAGAGGTGCGCCCGGCACTGTGGCCCACCCGCCGAAACCCAAGGAGGTCACGATGGATGTCAGCATTCGCGGCAGAGGCGTAGGAGTTACGGACCGTTTCGAGAGCTACGTGGGTGCAAAGACCGAGAAGGTCGCCCACCTCCTTCCCAAAGCCCAGACCTTTGAAGTGAAGATTTCGCGGCTGAGCGATCGCAGCCCGCAGCACGGTGATCGCGTCGAAATCACCGTGATTGGCCCAGGGCCCGTGATCCGTGCCGAGAGCCAAGGCAGTGACAAGTACACGGCATTCGACATGGCGTACGGCCGCATCCTGGAACGTATTCGCCGGATGAAAGATCGCAAGACCGATCGACGTGGACGTCGACGCACTTCACTCGGTGAGGCCGTCGCTGACGATTTTCAGGGCGTCGACATCACCCCAGCCTCGATTGAGACGCTTGAGGCCGTCGCGCACGGCGAAACCCCGCCGCAGGACTTCGACGGCTCGGGGGCAGACGAACAGTACAGCCCCGTGGTGATTCGTCAAAAGGAATTCCCCGCCGAACGGCTCACCGTCGACGAGGCCGTCGACCAGATGGAATTGGTCGGGCACGACTTCTTCCTCTTCATCGAGAGCGGCTCAGACAAGCCGAGCGTCGTATACCGCCGTAAAGGCTGGAACTACGGCGTGATTTCGCTCAACGACGCATAACGCGCTCGTTCGCGGCGGCGCCAAGAAGCCCGTCGCGTCACGCTAGGGCCACGCTCGCCTGGGATTCCGATTCCGGCCGCAGCGTGGCCCTGTTGCGTGGTGTCGCTGCCTGGCAGCGCCGTGTGATTCCGCAGCCTGGCGTCACAGGGTGGTGTCGCTGCGTAGCCTCACGAAGCACACTCGGCGCACCGCACAGGTCACCTGACTGGAAAGTTGCCCCGACTCACACCCAGCCCATAGCATTCGCTTGCTAGGCTGGGGTGTTGTCACAATTCGGCAACGACGGCAATCCCAGGAGACACGACGTGGCGACAGTCCTCGAACGAGTCCTTCGCGTAGGCGAGGGTCGCACTCTGAAAAAACTTGAGCGACTCGCGAAAACCGTTGCCTCGCTTGAACCCTCATTTGAAGAACTCAGCGACGAGGAACTTCGGGGCGAGACGACGGAGTTCCGCGAGCGTCTCGCAAACGGCGAGTCACTCGACGACCTGCTCCCCGAGGCATTCGCCGCGGTGCGAGAAGCAGCAAAGCGCACCATCGGCCTGCGTCCCTTCGACGTGCAGGTGATGGGCGGTGCGAACCTGCATCTGGGCAACATCAGCGAGATGAAGACCGGTGAGGGCAAGACGCTCGTTGCGACCATGCCCGCGTATTTGAACGCGCTCACCGTCAAGGGCGTGCACATCGTCACCGTCTACGATTACCTGGCGAGTTACCAGAGTGAGCTCATGGGCCGTGTGTTCCGTGCGCTCGGC
>CAZJOZ010000055.1:0-8862 GCA_964547775.1 uncultured Leucobacter sp. | reverse complement strand
AGCAGGCCCAGCGTCTTGAGTTCTTGGCGCAGGGTTGCCCCGTCGGGGCCATATACCCATGGCACGCCGCTCGAGGTGCGGCGGAGTCTCGCCTTTGATCGGCCGCCCGCAAGCACGGCCTGGCCGACCGACAGCTGTCGGATCGCCACCGCAGTCACATTGTCGGGGTGAGCGATGGCGAACTGCTCATAGAGTTCCTCATCGTGCTGCCCATCGTCACCGACGAGCAGCCACTTAATGTCGGGAAATTCCTTGGCGAGGCGCTGGAGCTCCCGCAGTTTGTGCTCCTTGCCGCTGCGGAACCAGCGATCTGTGGTGGGGCCCCAGTCGGTGAGCAGGAGCGAACCCATGGGGTAGAGGTTTCGCTCGAGAAAGCGGCTCAGGGCCGGCGCGACGTTCCAGGCGCCGGTGGAAAGGTAAATGACCGGTGATCCGGGATGCTGTGCCAATAAGTGGTCGTACAGCACGGGCATTCCAGGCGTTGAGGTTCGCGCGTGTTCATCTAAGACAAAGCTGTTCCACGCGGCGACCATCGGCTTCGGGAGAAGCGTGTTCAGAATCGTGTCATCAACGTCACTGAGCAGACCAAATGTGGTTTCGGGAGCGACGACGTAGACCGGGGCCTGGGCGAGGCCGTGCGCTGCGTCACCGCTCTGCAAGCTGATGGTGTGCCATCCCGGAGTGAGCTGTACCGGCACCACGTGATCGATGACACCGCCTCGATCAGACACCACTTCGGTGACCGCGACACCGTCGATCGCGACGCGCACGGTGTGGTACGGAACGTGCACGCTCGTGAAACTGCGCCAGCCGCGAACCCGAGACACCTGCGACACAACCGGCGTCATACCGGTGTCTGTGCGCTCGGGGTCGGTGGTGTCGTGTTCCGGCCTGGGGAGGTACAGCACCCTGCCGAGCACACGCACCCAGGTAGTAGAGCCATACCCGATATAGGGAATCACTGCGGGTGTCTTCCCGTGCTTTAACGCCGACTTTGCGCGGTGACGATGGAACCAATCGTCGAGACGGGCCGCGAAGCGCGGTCGACTATCGGGTTGATTGACGTGCGACACTTGACCAGTCTAGGGGGAAGCGCGCGGCGTGGCTCAGGGAAGCGTGGGGCGCGGTTCAAGAAAGCATTGGCTTGAGGGTCTTAGCGGATAGTTTGACGTCAAACAAGATTTTGCTTTGCATCGAAATATATTCGCAGGAAACGTTCAGGTTGAGTAGAATTCTGGTTGACCGGCCAAAACCGGTAGGTCCGCGGGGTATTACCAGCCTTGGGCGGAGCTCACTAAGGGAGTGCGTCCCCAGTGGGCGCGCTCAACACCTGGAGGACTTGTGAACGAAGTACTCGATGCGCTCACCCTTGCCAGATGGCAATTCGGGTTGACAACGCTGTACCACTTCATCTTTGTACCGCTAACAATCGGACTCAGTCTGCTCGTCGCAATTCTGCAGACCGTCTGGGTTCGCACCGGAAAGGTCAAGTACCTGCGGCTCACCAAGCTGTACGGCAAGATCTTCCTCATCAACTTTGCCATGGGCGTGGTCACCGGCATTGTGCAAGAGTTCCAGTTCGGCATGAACTGGTCAAACTATTCCCGCTTCGTTGGTGATATTTTCGGTGCCCCGCTCGCCATGGAAGGGCTCATTGCCTTCTTCTTCGAAGCCACGTTCATTGGGCTGTGGATCTTCGGCTGGGACAAACTCCCGAAGAAAATTCACCTGCTGACCATTTGGTTCACCTGGATCGGAACGGTCGCATCGGCCTACTTCATCCTGGCGGCCAATGCGTTCATGCAGAATCCCGACGGTTTCGAACTCAACGAAACCACGCAGCGCGCGGAACTCACCGACATCATGGCCGTGCTGACCAACCCGGTCGCCGTGTGGCAGTTCCCGCACACGCTCTTCGCATCACTCATGTTTGCCGCAACCGTGATGGTTGCCGTCGCCGCATGGCACCTGAAGCGCAACCAGTACGTTGACGAAATGCGGGTCAGCCTCAAGTTTGGTCTGTGGACCAACATCGTTGGGTTCCTCGGCGTGGGCCTCACCGGCCACACCCTCGGCATGGTCATGACCCAGGCGCAGCCAATGAAGATGGCAGCCGCCGAGGCACTCTACGAGACCGCCTCAGGCGCCGACGCCTCCTTCTCGATCTTCAGCTGGGGCACCCCTGACGGGCTCCACGAGATCTTCTCCATCCGTATTCCGTACCTGTTGTCATTCTTGTCGAACGGCAACTTCACGGGAGAAGTGGAGGGCATCAACAACCTGCAGGCCGCCTACACCGAGATGTACTGCGGTGCAGAGTCGACCCTGCTGACGTGCCCCACCGACGGCGTCTTCTCGCCGATCATCTGGGTGACGTACTGGTCCTTCCGCTGGATGATCGGTCTCGGCGCGATTGCCACCCTGGTTGCACTTGTCGGTCTGTGGCTGACCCGAGACAAGGCGATGGCTGCCGGTCGTCGCGTGCCGAACTGGGCATGGAATGTGGCGATTTGGACGGCTCCGCTGCCCATGCTCGCCTCACTCGTCGGTTGGGTATTCACCGAGATGGGTCGTCAACCGTGGATTGTCTTCGGGGTGATGACCACCGAATCAGCGGTGTCACCGGGCGTGCCAGGCTGGGCGGTGCTCGTCTCGATGGTGCTCTTCACCGTGGTCTACGGGGCACTTGCCGTCGTCGAATTCAAGCTGATCACGAAGGCCGCGAAAGCCGGCCCACCCGAGATCGAACCCGTCGAGGGCAGCGACACAGACGATGTCGACCACACCCAATTTGCGACGGTCTACTAGGAGCGGACGATCATGGATCTCACTACCATTTGGTTTCTTATCGTCGGAGTGCTGCTCATCGGCTACTTCGTGCTCGACGGCTTCGACTTCGGCGTCGGCATGGCACTCCCAGTGCTCGGCAAAGACAATGTCGACCGCAGGGTCATCATCAACACCATCGGCCCCGTGTGGGACCTCAATGAGACCTGGCTCATTGTGGCCGGTGCGTGCCTCTTTGCCGCGTTCCCAGAGTGGTACGCCACGATGTTCTCTGGGTTCTACCTCGCGCTCCTGCTCATCCTGCTGGCGCTGATCCTGCGCGGTGTCTCGTTCGAGTATCGCCACCAGGGCAAGGGGAAGCAGTGGACACGCTGGTTCGACCAGTTCATCTTCTGGGGATCAGTGCTCCCACCATTGCTGTGGGGCACCGCCTTCGCGAATCTCATTCAGGGGCTCCCCATTGAACCACTGGAGACCGGCGGCTGGATCTATACCGGTACGCTCCTCACCCTGCTGAACCCATACGGCCTGCTTGGCGGTATCACCCTGACGCTGCTGTGCTTTACCCATGGGCTCGTATTTATCGCCCTGAAGACCACCGGGGATATGCGTGAGCGCGCTCGCGCCCTCGCCACGAAGGTCGGGGTCGTCACGGTCGTGGTTGCGGCTCTCTTCCTGATCTGGACGGTGGCACAACATCTCGGCGATAGCAACATCGCACTGATCGTGCTGTTCGCTGGGCTCGCGGCGCTCGCCCTGGTGGCGGGCATCGTGCTCAACCTGCGCGGTCGTGAAGGATGGGCATTCACCGCGAACACCCTGACGATTGCGTTTGCGCTGCTCTCGATCTTTATGGCACTCTTCCCGAACCTGATGATCTCGAGCACGGATCCTGCATTCTCCATGAGCATCGAGGGTGCCGCGAGCTCGCAAAAGACGCTCGAACTCATGACCTGGGTTGCGGTGTTCACCCTGCCACTCGTGCTGGCCTACCAGGCCTGGACCTACTGGGTGTTCCGGAAGCGAGTCTCGCGGGAGCAGATCCCCGCAGACGATGCGGACTCACCAAAGGAGCAGGTCTCGGCCGCGTAGAATATATCTGATGAAGCCCCTCGATCCGCGACTCCTGCGGTATGCGCACAGCGCCCGCGTCGTCCTCGCGATCGGGGGGCTTCTCGGTGCGCTCCGCACCCTCGCTATCATCGCCTGGTGCTGGTGCCTCGCCCAGGCGCTCACGACCCTCGTTCTGCCGGTGCTCGGCGGAATGGGGGGAGCGGCTGGCCGCGTGGCAGAGGGGGCATACCCTGCGTCGTCGCTTCCCGCACTTCTTGCCGGCGCTACCGCGGCGGTGCTGGTGCGATCCCTTGCCTCATGGGGCATGGACGTGGTCGCGGCGCGCGGCGCCGTGCAGGTGAAAGCACAGCTACGCACCGCGGCGCTTGACGCCCTGGATACGCGTTCGCCTCTGGCACTCGGAGTGACGAGCGACGCGACGGGCTCGACCACGCTGGGCCGCGGACTTGACGCGCTTGACGGGTACTTCTCGGCATATCTGCCGCAGTTGTTGCTCACCGTGATCGCTACACCATTGCTCGTGTTGACGGTGCTCCTCGCAGATCCCGTCAGCGGGGTGACCGTGATCATTGTGTTCCCCGTGATTCCGCTCTTCATGGTGCTCATCGGCATGGCGACACGCGCTGTACAACAGCGCCAGTGGCAGCAACTTCAGCACCTGTCACGTTCCTTCCTCGACGTGGTCGAAGGACTCACCACCCTCAAAATTTTTGGCCGAGAACAGCGTCAGGTGGCGCGGATCGCCCGGGAGACCGGCGAGTACCGTCGGCGCACGATGCAAGTGCTTCGCGTGACCTTCCTCTCGGGGTTCGTGCTCGACCTCGCAGGCACGTTCTCCATTGCGCTGGTAGCGGTCACCGTCGGCACGCGCCTCGTCGCAGGGGAGTTCCCTCTTGGGCTGGGATTGTTTGTGCTGTTGCTGCTCCCCGAAACGTTTATGCCGATCCGAGCGGTCGGTGCTGCGTACCATTCCTCCACGGAGGGCCTGGCAGCTGCCGGCGAGGTATTTGCCGTCATTGACGGCCCTGAGCAGGCGAGCACGGCACCCGCAGCAGCACGGTCACACCACACCGCACCTGAGGGCGACACAGAGGTCGTGCGGTTCGACGACGTGGAGCTGAGCTATGACGGTGAAACCAGCATCGGACCGATCAGCTTCGATGTGCGCCGCGGCGAGGTCGTGGCACTGGCTGGGCCATCAGGGGCCGGCAAATCCACACTGATCGCCGCTCTGATGGGGTTCGTAACGCCGCGTTCGGGAGCACTGACCCGCCCTGCGGAACTCGCCTGGGCCGGCCAGCGACCGGGGCTACTCCAAGGCACCCTCGCAGAGAATGTTGCGCTCGGCGACGATCTGCCAGACCCCCAGCTCATTCGTCGTGCCCTCGACGCCGTGAACCTGAGCGATTGTGATGAGCACACCGCACTCGGCCCCCTCGGGGCCGGCCTGTCGGGCGGTCAGGCACAACGCGTCGCAATCGCTCGCGCACTGTATCGCGCCTGGCGGCGCGACGCTCCGGTGCTCGTGCTCGACGAACCGAGCTCCGCGCTCGACGCAGACAACGAGCGCCGGCTATCGCAGGCGCTCCGAGACGAAGCGGCGAAAGGTCGCGCGGTGCTGGTGGTCAGCCACCGAGAAGCGCTGATCGATGCAGCGGATCGCGTGGTGCGGATTGGAGCGACGTCATGACCGGAACGCCCATCACCGCACCTCAGCCAATGTCATCCGGCTCACACACCGTCACACCCGAAGAAACCCGTCGCGTGCTCAGCCGGGCCATCCCTCAGGGCAAGACACGCCGATGGGGGCTGTTCTTCGGGGTACTCGCAGACGCCAGCGTCGTCGCGCTGCTCGGACTGAGCATGTGGCTCATCGTGCGGGCAGGGGAACAACCCCCGATTCTGCACCTCACCTTCGCCATTGTCGGCGTGCGAGCATTCGCCATTGGGCGCGCTGCCTTCCGCTATGCGGAGCGCCTCGCCAGCCACGACGCGGCGCTCACACAACTGGCCACCCTGCGCGCCGACACGTTCACGGCGCTCATTCCTCGAGTGCCCGGCGGCATCCCGGCTGCACGACGCGGCGACGTGCTTGCGACCTTCGTCGACGACGTGGATCAGCTCCAGGATGAAGCCCTTCGGGTGCGGCAGCCCCTCTTGGTGAGCACGATCGTGGTGGCCCTCAGCGTCATCGTGGTCGCCATGATTTCGATCTGGGCAGGCGTCGTCTTGACGGTGGCACTTGTGCTGTCGGGAAGCCTGGCCATATGGCTGTCTCAGCGCATTTCTGCGCGCAGCGACCGCGACATCGCCGAAGCCCGCGCGACGCTCGCCGATGCGCTGCTCGAACGCTTCTCTGCCGCTGACGTGCTCACCGCGTACGGCGCACTCGATCACCAGCGACGTCGCATCACCGATGCAGAACAGCGTCTCGCCGCAGCGAGCCTCACCCGCACCCGTTCCGCCGGACTCACGGGGGCGATCCTCAGCTTGGCCGCGGGCATCGCGTCCCTCACGACGCTGCTGGTGCTCATTCCCGAGCTCGGGGGAGACGACGGCATCAGCGCCGCACTCTTCGCGACGGCCGTGGTGGTGCCCGCAGCGGTGTTCGAGATTTTCGCTCAAGTACCGGCAGCATTCTCGGCTCGTCGTGCCGTCAATGCGAGTGCGGAACGCATCGCACAGCTCATCGAAACGCCGTTGCCCGCGGAGTTGCCTCAGGAGCGCTCTGCGACAGGTGAGCGCCAACTCGTCTCCGACGCCGTAGGCCAAGAGCGAGCGGAATCACCCACATCACCACAGGCTGCCGCGCGGATGCTTCTGGCCGAATGCCCCGAGGGTGAACCGGTGATCCGGGTGCGTGATCTGACGGCGAAGCATCCGGGAGCGTCAGAGCCGGCCTTCACCGGCGTAAGCTTCGACCTCAACGCCGGCCAGGTGCTCGTGGTCACTGGAGAAAGTGGTCGGGGGAAATCGACCCTCGCGCTCGTGCTCGCGAGACTGCTCAACTATGACGGGTCGTACCGGGTGGCGGGTCGAGAAGCGCGAGATGAAGCGCCAGCCACGGTGCGCCACATCGTTGGGCTCATTGAACAACAACCCCACCTGTTTGACGCCGACGTACGCCAAAACCTGCTGTTCGCCCGCGATACTGCGACTGACGAAGAGTTGCGCGCAGTGCTCGAGAAGGTTGGGCTCGCAGACTGGGTCGAGCAGCGAGGCGGGCTCGACGCGCAGGTCGGTGAACGGGGGAGCCTCGTCTCGGGCGGACAAGCCCAACGATTGGCTCTGGCACGCGCCTTACTGGCCGACTTCCCCGTGGTGATCCTCGATGAACCCACCGCGAGCGTGGATCGGGAGCGCGCTGAACAGCTGTTGAGTGACTTGCTGGGCGCGGTTCCGGCCGATCGGGCCGTGATTGTCATCACGCACACGCCCCTGCCGAGCGGGGTAGCGGCAGCGTCGCTCGCTCTCTAACGCGGAACCCCGCCCGCACAGCCCCGCCCTGCAAACCTAGCCCGCATAGCGCAGCCCGCAAGCACAGGCCGCAAGGCACAGCCCGCTCGCGTCGAGGTGCCGCTCCACAGCCACGGATTGGCATAGCATGGCAGCATGACGAAGCTGTTCGACGACGAAGTCACCCGTGATGCCTGCGTAGCCGCTGATGCCCAAGATCCCTTGCGTACCTATCGCGATCAGTTTGCGCTCCCCGAAGGGATCATCTACCTCGACGGCAACTCCCTCGGTGCGCGACCCGTCGCAGCGGCCGAACGAGCCGCCCACGTGGTTGAGCAACAGTGGGGCAACGACCTTATTGCCAGCTGGAACACCCACCACTGGTTCGAGCTGCCGGTTCGCATTGGCGCGAAGATCGGCGAGCTGATCGGCGGGCGCGGGGGTCAATGCGTCGCCACAGACACCACCTCGGTCAACGTGTTCAAAGCGCTCGCTGCCGCACTTCGTATTCAAGAGACCGACGCACCGGGGCGCCGCATGATCGTTTCAGAGCGTGAGAACTTTCCAACCGATCTGTACATGGTGGAGGGGTTGACCTCATTTCTTGGAGAGGTCAACGGGAGAGCATACGAACTCCGTCTCGTTGACGCCCTAGCTGACCTCGAAGACCTGCTCCGAAGCGACGGCGCCGATATCGCTGCCGTTCTGCTGACGCACGTCAACTATCGTTCTGGCGAAATGTGGCCTATGCCCGAGGTGACTCGCCTCGTGCATGATGCCGGCGCGCTCATGATCTGGGATCTATGCCACTCCGCAGGAGCGGTCCCTGTCGACCTCGACGCTGCCTCGGCCGACTTTGCGGTTGGGTGCACCTACAAGTACCTGAACGGTGGCCCCGGTTCTCCGGCATTCATTTGGGCGGCCGATCGCCACCTGCCTCGCATTGAGCAACCGCTGTCAGGGTGGTGGGGCCACGCGAAGCCCTTTGAAATGCAGCAGCGCTTCACTCCGGCCGACGGCGCCAGACGGTTGCTCGTGGGTACGCAGCCGATTCTCTCGCTTGCGACCGCCGAGGTGGGAATCGACATCGCACTCAGCGTCGACGGCGCTCAGCACCGTGACAAATCACTCGCACTCACCACTCTGTTCATCGATCTCGTTGAGCGACGGCTCTCAGCGTTTCCGCTCACCCTCGTGACCCCGCGCGAAACGTCTGCCCGCGGCAGTCACGTGAGTTTCCGTCACCCCGAAGGCTATGCCGTGATGAAGGCGCTGATCGCTGACGGGGTGATTGGTGACTATCGCGAACCGGAGATTCTTCGGTTCGGGTTTGCGCCGCTCTACAACACCTACTGCGATGTCTGGGATGCGGTAGAGGCGTTACGCCTCGTGCTTGAAGAAGAACGGTGGCGAGATTCCGCGTTTCAGCATCGCGATGCGGTGACCTAGGGGAGCTCAGGGGGTGCCAGGCCACGGTCAACGTTCGAACATGGCCGAGATGGCAGAGCCTTCGCCGTTCAACGCGGAGCGGAGCGGTTGCCATCG
>CAZJOZ010000054.1:0-8877 GCA_964547775.1 uncultured Leucobacter sp. | reverse complement strand
CGAGCAGGCTGCGTTGGTCACTCACGCTTTGCACGCCCGGCACACCGGAAAAATTCTCTTGAATGATGGCAGATCGAGAAGGGTCCTTGAGCTTCACCCAGAAGGTTTGATTCAGCTGCTCCGGTCTCGTGATATCGAGAATCGGGTTTCCTTCGAACTGTCGCTGAAACTCCTTAAATGCTTCGTCATGATCAACGAAGATGAAGTCCTCAATATATGGCGCAAGCACCGGGTCGCTCAGCGCAGACGCGACCGCATCAATTTGCTCATCACCTGCCGCGGTACCGTCACACGTTGCGCTCTGGTCGAACTGTGTGCAGAGGTAGATCGCGACGTGCGCACGGTCATACCAAAAGGTCTTCATTTGCTGAACTTGCAGCTGCATCAGAATTGCGGCGCCGACAAAGGTGAGGGACACAAAGGTCACCAGGATCACCGAAATTACGACGGAGAGGTTTCGCCGGAGGCCATTCCACACCTCACCCAGCACGAGCCGAAGTCTCATCGAACGGGCCCCACATCCTCTTGGTCCTCGTTGGGTGTCAACCCGAGCGCAGCGGAAAAGGTTCCCGGCGGTGCTGACGGCGCCTGCGGCGTGCGCTGTGGCGCGAGCACGGTGAGGTCGAGGTCGTCATCCGGCCCCTGCTGCGGTTCGACCGTAGGTGGAGTCGTAGGCTCGTCTTGAGCCGCGAGCGAGAAGGTGTCTGGCTGCGTGGCCGGAATCAGGGGTACCGCAAACTCAGCTTCCTCAGCTGACAGCGGTTCGGGGTCTGCCTGGACGACAACCGGCTCTACCTGTGCCGACAGTGTGGAACGCACCACGTCTTCGCTGGCACGGAGCACGCGTGCACCGTGCTCCGTTAAATCGCCGAGGTCGATGGCCGCGGTTTCGCCGTAGCCGCCCCGTTGCTCATCTCTCACCACAACGCCCTGTGATAGCTCGATCACCCGCTGCTGCATGATGTCCACGAATGTCGCCTCGTGCGTTGCCATCACGACAGTGGTGCCTGAGGCGTTGATCGCTCGGAGCAACTGCATAATGCCAAGGCTCGTGGCAGGGTCGAGGTTGCCGGTGGGCTCATCGGCGAGCAGCACCGCCGGCTTATTCACAATCGCTCGAGCAATCGCGACACGCTGTTGCTCACCGCCGGAAAGTTCATGCGGGAACCGCTTCGATTTCCCGCCTAGCCCGACCATCTCAAGCACATCTGGCACAGCCTCTTGAATAAAACCGCGAGACTTTCCAATAACCTGCAGCGAGAATGCGACATTATCGAAGACGGTTTTGTTTGTCAGCAGTCGAAAGTCTTGGAAGACAACGCCAAGGTTTCGCCGAAAATACGGCACCTTGCGGTTCGATATCTTGCTCAGGTCATGGCCAAGCACGTGAATACGACCGCCGCTCGGCTGCTCTTCCCGGAGAATCATCCTGAGGCAGCTCGACTTGCCTGAGCCTGACGCGCCGACGATGAACACGAATTCTCCGCGTTCGATATTAAAGCTGACGCGGTCAACCGCCGGACGTTTGGTACCCCGGTACTTTTTGCTGACGCTTTCGAAAAGGATCATGACGCAATTGACACTACGCCCTGAGGTTCCGGCTCAAGTGGCGGCGCGCCGAACCTCAACCCGAATCGCTCCGTATTCTGCGCTTCGCTCAGTCTTTCTTCAGCGACCGCCAGCGGATACCGGCGGCAATGAAACCATCAATTGCACCGTCGAATACCGCGTCTGGCTGACTGCTCTCATGCCCAGTACGCAGGTCTTTCACGAGTTGTTGCCCATACAAAAAGTAGGAGCGAATCTGATCCCCCCAACTGGCTGTGACGGACCCTGCTAGTTCTTTCTTCTTTGCCGCTTCCTCTTCTCGTTGCAGCAGGAGCAGTCGCGTCTGGAGCACTCGCATCGCTGCTGCCCGGTTTTGAATCTGGCTCTTCTCGTTTTGCATTGAGACGACAATGCCAGTGGGAAGGTGGGTGATCCGTACCGCCGAGTCCGTCGTGTTCACCGACTGGCCGCCAGGACCACTCGACCGGTACACGTCAATCCGGATGTCGGTCTCAGGGATTTCCACTTCGGTGGCTTCTTCCAGCAGGGGGATCACTTCCACACCTGCAAAACTGGTGTGGCGTTTGTCTGCCGATCCGAATGGACTGATGCGAGCGAGTCGGTGTGTGCCTGCTTCGACCGACAGCGTGCCAAACGCATATGGCGCATCAATCTCAAACGTTGCTGATTTGATGCCAGCGCCTTCGGCATAGCTCGTGTCAAGAATCTTGGTGGGGTACCCGTGTTGCTCGGCCCAACGCAGGTACATACGAAGCAGCATTTCAGCGAAGTCCGTGGCATCGTCGCCACCAGCTCCCGAGCGAATGGTGACCACCGCTGGTCGGTCATCATACTCACCGGAAAGCATCGTCTGCACTTCGAGCTGAGCAATGATCTCTTCGATAGCCGAGAGTTCGTGTGTGGCTTCTTCTGCCGTCGGTTCGTCTTCGAGCTCCTTTGCGAGCTCAATCAGCACTTCAAGATCGCGGATGCGAGCCTCAACGCTCCGAAGCTTCGCTACGCGAGACTTGTGATGGCTCAGCCTGCTGGTGATCTTCTGCGCTTCTTCAGGGTTATCCCAAAGACCCGGAGCAGCTGCCTGCTCTTCCAGCTCGCCAATTTCTCGCTCAAGACGCTCGAGATCTTGAACCGCAACGATGTCTGAGAATGTTGCCTGGAGAGCCTGCAGGCGATTACCGAAGTCAAGATCAAACATGATCCCATAAGCTTAGCGCCCCGCACTCAGATTGAGTGCGGGGCGCTAAGCTCCATCAGCGAACGAGAAGGTTATGCCTTCGCGAGTCGCTTCTGTTTTCTGATGTTCAGGGTTTGCACGATGATGACGAGCACCAAGGCGCTCACGAACACGATCGAGGCAAGCACATTAGCCTGGGCGGGCACGCCCTTCATCGCTGAAATATAAATGAACTTCGGGAACGTTGTTGCCGTGCCAGAGTTGAAGTTCGTAATGATGAAGTCATCGAACGAGAGTGCGAACGACAGCAGTGCCGCACCGATGATGCCCGGCGCAAGCATCGGCAGAGTAATCCGCCAAAACACCTGTGCGGGTGACGCGTAGAGGTCTCTTCCGGCCTCTTCGATCGCGGGATTCAGCGAAGCCACACGCGCTTTCACCGCAACCACCACATACGAAATGCAGAACATCGTGTGCGCAAGAATGATCGTGCCAATGCCCTTCTCAACACCGGCAAGGAGGAACTGAGCCGCAAGACCCGCGCCCAACACCACTTCCGGTGTCGCCATCGGGGTGAAGAGCAGCAGGCTGACGGTCGAGCGTCCCTTGAACTTGTAGCGCACAAGAGCGATCGCAATCATCGTACCGAGCGTCGTCGCGATCACGGTCGCCACCACACCGACCAGAATGCTGTTTCCGAAGGCCTGACAAACCTGCGGAGCACCACAGGGATTCATCCAGTTCTCAAGCGAGAAACCGTTCCACAGAATGTTGTTGCGGCCACGGCGCTCGTTGAACGAGAACAGAATGACGTGCGCGATTGGGAGGAGCAAATAGATGAGCGTGATCGTCGCCACGATCGGCACAAACGCTTTGCCGAGACTGAAACCCTTCACAGCAGATCCTCCGCCCCGCTTCGACGCACATAGGTCGCCACAAACACCAGAATGATCACCATCAGAATGATTGAGAGCGATGCAGCCATCGGATAGTTCTGCGTCTGCAAGAAGTTCGACTCGATCACGTTACCGATCATTGCGGTGTTGGTCGAGCCCAAGAACTCACGTGAAGCATTCACGTAATCACCCGACATGGGAATGAAGCTCAGCAGCGTGCCCGAGACAATACCTGGCATTGAGAGCGGCAATGTCACCTTCCGGAAGGTTGTGACCGGTGATGCGTACAGGTCGCTTCCTGCTTCAAGGAGACGCAGATCGAGCGCCTGCAACGATGCAAACATTGGCAGCACCATAAACGGAATGAAGTTGTACGTCAGACCGAAAATAACTGAGAAGTCAGTTCCGATCCATTCGCTCGGCAGAATCGACTTCCAGGCGAGGGTACGCAGCAAGAAGCTGATGAAGAACGGAGCCACCACCAGGATCAGCAGGATGCCCTGCAGCATTGGCCGGTGACGCACCTTCACGCCGATGAGGTATGCCACGGGATAACTAATCAACAATCCGATGATCGTTGCCGTGATGGCGTACAGGAATGAACGCAGCAGCTGTGGCCAATACTGTTGGAGAGCGACCCAGTAGTTTTGGAACTGGGTTGCTGCGACATACTGACCGATGCCTCCGCCCTCAGCTGGCGCCTGCAATGAGGTAATCGCCAACTGGATAAACGGCGCCACAAAAAACAGCAGCATGTATGCGATGCCGGGAGCCAACAAGAGCAACGCGACAATGCCAACCTTGCGCGGTGCTTGCTCGACGGCCTTCGCGCCTGACGAGAATGCGGTAAATGCCATGGCCGCCCCTACTCGTTGAGCGACGCTTGCGTGGCTATTGCCTGCGTCGAATACTCAGTCGTCAGCGCACCAGTTTCAAGGTGGTCATCTGCCAGACCAAAGGTATGTTCGATATGCCAGCTCAGCCACACCTGATCACCAAGGTGCGCAGCCGGTCCGGCCTCGACATTCTGAGCGAAGACCTGCACCGAACCAATCGCGGGCAACTCAACCGTGTACTGAGTACTCACGCCGATGAAGGAAACATCAGTGATCGTGCCTGGCCCGAGAGTGTTCAGGCCGGTCGTATCAGACGGTGCGCTGGTGTGCAGACGCAACTTCTCCGGCCGAACGCCCACGGTCATCGTGCCCTGATCCCGCTCGCTTCGTGAACGAGGTACGGTAATCTTTCCGCCCGGCAGCACCGTGTGCAGTGCCTCTCCGTTGCTACCGTCAACATCAACGGTGAAGAGGTTCGACTGCCCCAGGAAGTTCGCCACAAACACGGTCTTGGGAAGCTCATAGAGTTCCTCCGGAGCGCCCATCTGCTCGATGCGGCCCTTATTCATGACGGCAACCGTGTCGGCCATCGTCATTGCTTCTTCCTGGTCATGCGTGACGTGCAGGAATGTCAGTCCGACCTCCTGCTGAATCTGCTTCAGCTCATACTGCATTTGACGACGCAACTTCAGGTCAAGTGCGCCCAGCGGCTCATCAAGAAGCAGCAACGCGGGGCGATTGACCACAGCACGCGCGAGTGCGACTCGCTGTTGCTGACCGCCAGACAGCTGAGCTGGCTTGCGATCAGCAACATGGTCGAGTTCAACCAGGCTGAGAACTTCGTGCGCCTTCTTCAGCGGGTCACTGATCTTCCGCCGACGAAGACCAAATGCCACGTTCTCAAGAATCGTCATGTGCGGGAACAGCGCATATGACTGGAACACGGTATTGACCGGACGCTTGTGCGGCTTGAGGGCCGTCACATCTTGTCCGCCGATCAGGATCTTGCCTGCGCTGGGGTCTTCGAGCCCCGCCACGAGACGCAGGGTCGTCGTCTTCCCGCAGCCTGAAGGGCCCAGCAAAGCGAAGAATGATCCGGCTGGAATCGTGAGATCGAGGTTCTCGATCGCCGTGAATCCTGGGAATCGTTTCTGGATACCAACCAGCTCGAGGTCTGCGCCGGCCTCGGCAAATGAGTTCTCAGCAGCCACGCTTACAGCCCCAACACGTTCTGGAATGCCGTCGAGTACCGCTGATCCTCTTCAGCGGTCAGCGAGCGGAAGGAGTACAGGTGCTTCCAGTCTTCCTCGGTTGGGAAGATCAGCGGGTTGTCTGCGTTCTCAGGATTAATTTCCATCATTGCTTCCTGCGTACCCTTTACCGGAGGCACGAAGGTCACATAGTCAGCAACCATGGCCATCACTTCAGGCTGGTAGTAGAAGTTGATCATCTCTTCTACGAGCGCCTTCTCCTCAGCGCCGGTGCCGTTCGGAATAGTGAAGGAGTCAGCCGCGATCATGCCACCCGACTGGGGGACCTCCATCGTCCACTGATTCCCCTCTTCGGCGTTCATCATAATGACGTCGCCGGTCCACGCCATCGCAGCCCAAGTGTCGCCGCGCTGCAGATCTTGCGTGTAGGAGTTGCCCTTGATGTTCTTGATCTGGCCGCTCTGAATGCCGTCATCGAGCCAGGCAAGCGCCTCGTCGAACTCCTTGTCGCCCCAGTTACCGCTTGGGTCATAGCCGAGACCGGCAAGGATCATGCCCATGGTGTCGCGCATCTCGGAGAGCACGCCGACCTTACCGTGCAACTCAGGACGCATGAAGTCCTCAAGTACCTTGATGCCGTTCGGCACTGCCTCGGTGTTCCACACCCAGCCAGATGCGGGCAGCTGCCACGGCACCGAGTACTTGCGGCCTGGGTCGACATCGAGCGCGTCCCACTGGGCGTCGACCATGTTTGCGGTGACATTCGGCATCTTCGAGTAGTCAAACTCCTGGACCTGCTTCGCATTGATGAGGCGAGCATTCATCCAGTCGGTCATGGTGATCGTGTCATAGCCCGTGTATTGATCAAGTGCGAGCTGATCCTTGATCTTTCCGTAGAAGGTGTTGTTGTCATCGATATCTTCGATGTACTCCACCCCAATACCGGTCTCTTCGGTGAACATATCGATGGAGTCGAAACTACCGGTTTCTTCGTTGTAATCGAGGTAGTACGTCCAGTTACCCCAGATCAGGCTCTTGCCGGAGTCGCTACCGCCACCGGTGCTGCATGATGCCAGCCCAAGCGCACCTGCGCCGGCGCCTGCAACTGCGGCACCGCGCAGCAACTGACGACGATTGAATTGCTGCCGGCGAATCATGCCAACAATGTCGCGAACGATGGGATCTTCGGGCATTCGATTGACCACGATGCTCTCCTACTTATACCTAAACGAGGGTTCGATCGCTGCGCGCGTATGCCACTTGGCCACCTCGCCCAAGGATCGTGAAATCGAATATGGCACAGTCCGGCGCTTGATGCCAACCTGGCCACGCCGTTTTCACAAAATTCTTGACGGAACAGTTACACAAATATCAGAAGTGCTACGAAAACCGCAGCGCTTCCCGCATTTCGCTTCGGATCTGATCGCCACCGTCAGGTATATTGTTCTGCACCTCCTCGCGCATCGCGAGGACAATCTGCGCACACCTCGCACTGCAAAGTCGAAGCACACGGCGGTCATGACGCCAAAGTGAACTCTGACAACATGCCTGAAAACTCCCGAGACACATGGAATCATCAGTGAATCGCCCGCAATTCTTCGGATTCCTTTGCAATTTACCACTTTCAGTGCCAAGATCGTAAGCGTGAGCAACAAACGGACACTGCCGTCGCTTGATGCGACGTCGAAGGCGATCATCGAGCAATTGCAGCGCGATGGCCGCCGTTCGTATGCAGAAATTGGCAAAGTGGTGGGCCTCAGTGAGGCTGCCGTACGCCAGCGGGTTCAAAAGCTCACGGAAGCCGGGGTCATGCAGATAGTGGCAGTGACCGACCCGATGAGCCTGGGCTTCAATCGCCAGGCCATGATCGGCGTCCGCGTTTCTGGCGACACCAGGGTCGTCGCCGACCGTCTCAGTGAGCTGTCAGAGGTCAGCTATGTGGTGCTCAGCGCCGGCACCTTTGACATCCTTGCCGAGATCGTCTGTGAAGACGACGATGCGCTCATCGAGCTGTTGAATCAGAAGATTCGACACGTCGATGGCGTCGCAAGTACGGAAACGTTTGTGTACCTGCAACTCAAGAAACAGAAATACGACTGGGGAACACGATAACCATGTCTTACGATCCGAGCGCTGCAGTAGACACTGCAGCCATGCAAGCAAAGGCCAGAAAGCATCTCTGGCCACATTTCACCAACCGCAAGGTGATGAACGATGGCGTGCCCATCATTGTCCGGGGCGAGGGACATCACATCTTCGACTCTCAGGGCAAGAAGTACATCGATGGCCTCGCGGGTCTGTTCGTGGTCAACGCTGGCCACGGCCGTGAGCGCATTGTCGAGGCTGCTGCAAAGCAGATGAAGCAGCTCGACTTCATGTCGATCTGGTCATACGCTCACCCAGCGGCAGTGGAGCTCTCAGAGCGCCTCGCGTCGTACGCACCTGGCGAAATGAACAAGGTCTTCTACACCACCGGCGGCGGCGAGGCTGTGGAGTCAGCATTCAAGCTGGCGAAGCACTACTGGAAGATCCAGGGCAAGCCAATGAAGCACAAGGTTATCTCTCGTGCGGTTGCCTACCACGGCACCCCCCAGGGCGCCTTGGCCATCACCGGCATCCCTGATATGAAGAAGTTCTACGAGCCGCTCACTCCTGGCGGTCACCGTGTGCCAAACACCAACCACTACCGCGCAGAAGAGATGGGTGCTCCCACCGACCTCGAAGCCTTCGGCCAGTGGGCAGCGAACCGCATTGAAGAGGCCATCCTCTTTGAGGGCCCTGAAACGGTTGCAGCGGTGTTCCTCGAGCCCGTACAGAACTCCGGTGGCTGCTTCCCTCCTCCCCCCGGATACTTCAAGCGCGTGCGCGAAATCTGCGATCAGTACGACGTGCTGCTCGTCAGTGACGAAGTGATCTGCGCCTATGGCCGCGTTGGCGATTTCTTCGCTTCGAAGGCTCTCGGCTACGAGCCGGACATCATCACCTCCGCGAAGGGCATCACGTCGGGGTACGTTCCCGCAGGCGCGATGATCGTGGCCGACAAGGTGTCAGAGCCGTTCAACTCGACCGAGAACACCTTCTACCACGGCTTCACGTTCGCTGGTCACCCGGCGGCGGCAGCAGCGGCCCTTGCGAACCTCGATATTTTCGAGGAAGAGGATCTCAATGGCCGAGTGCGCGAGAACAGCCCG
>CAZJOZ010000053.1:0-8947 GCA_964547775.1 uncultured Leucobacter sp. | reverse complement strand
CAAACACCCCCCGTACACCCCACAACAATGAGGCCCTCCGAAGAGCTGATCTGTTCTTGTCTCTTGGCTCGAGCGCATTACGAAAATGTTTCTCAAGAGCCTTGCGAGACGTTCCCCTAGCATAACGCAAGCGACGAGTTGATTCAACTCGCCGCCTTTGGAGAATTTCGCTTGTCCGTTTCGCTTGTTTTGCGTTCCGGCCAACGAGGTATAACTATAGGACGGATCCTCTGGGACGCGCAAACTCTGCCAGTATCCCGGGCGTGTCGCGCATATTTGCGCGGTTTTCTCTCCCAGAGAGAACCAGAGCATCAGGGGCAGAGACGACCTGGGGCAGGGACTACCAAAGGCAGAGACAACCAGGAGACCCGAGAAGGTGAACCGGAGGGATCACAGGCACAGACTCATTGAAGCAACGGTGGGGTTAGATAGATCACGTGACCAACGCCTCAACACCCGCTGTTCCCTCACCCGCAGATTTCACCTTCTCCATCGAACACCGTTTGGAGTCCGGTCCGGCCGCTCCAGATGGGCGCCCCCTCGGACGAGCTGGCGTCATCCAGACACCACACGGCGCGATTCAGACACCGGCATTCATTCCGGTAGGCACGAAGGCAACCGTAAAGGCGCTCCTGCCAGAGACCGTTTCCGAACTCGGCGGCCAAGCAATTCTCGCCAATGCGTATCACCTGTTTCTCCAGCCCGGTAGCGACATCGTCGATGAGGCCGGTGGTCTGGCGCAGTTCATGAACTGGCAGGGACCCACCTTTACCGATTCCGGTGGCTTCCAAGTGATGTCGCTCGGAGTGGGGTTTAAGAAAGTCATCTCGATGAGCGAACAGGCTCACTCCGACGCCGAAGTTATCGCGAAAACCAAAGATCGCCTTGCGCTCGTCGACGAGGATGGCGTGACCTTCAAATCGTTTATCAACGGTGACACGCATCGCTTCACCCCCGAGGTGTCGATGCAAGTACAACATCAGCTCGGCGCGGACATCATTTTCGCATTCGACGAACTCACGACGCTTCTTGATTCTCGTCAGTATCAGGAGGAGTCCGTCGACCGCACCGAGCGATGGGCGGTGCGCTGCCTCGATGAACATGCGCGACTTACTGCACTCCGAACCCACCGCCCCTACCAAGCACTCTTCGGGGTAATTCAGGGAGCTCAATACGAGGACCTGCGCAGGCATGCAGCCCGCCGCCTCGGGCAACTGACTGGTGCGCACGCAACCGAACAGCAATTCGATGGTTTCGGTATCGGCGGAGCGCTTGAGAAAACGCAACTCGGAACCATCGTGAGTTGGGTTACCGAGGAACTTCCAGAGGAAAAGCCACGCCACCTGCTGGGAATCTCTGAGCCCGAGGATGTGTTTGTTGCGGTTGCCGCCGGTGTCGACACGTTCGACTGCGTCGCTCCCTCCCGTCAGGCGAGAGGCGGAACCATGTATTCATCTCAAGGACGCGTCAACGCGAAAGCGGCCAGGCAGCGCCGTAACTTTAATCCACTCGACCCAGAGTGTGATTGCTACACGTGCACAAACTATAGCGCCGCCTACCTTCATCACCTCTTCAAAGCACATGAGATGTTGGCTTCGACGCTCGCAACTATCCATAACGAGCGCTATATTGTGCGGCTAGTCGATCAAATCCGCGAGAGCATCATCGATGACACGTTCGCCGATCTCAGAGATGACGTACTCGGGCGAACCCGGAGGTCATAACCTGACACATGCGTGTGACGTGCGAGGCAATTCGCGCGTGATGGTATCGCGCGCGCTCAAGACGTCACATTGAGCTCAGCGGCAGTCCGCTGTTCAGCTCTGCGCACTGCCGAAATGACACGAGTCGTCACCGGTAACAGCACCACTTCGGCCACCACCTTCACGAGGTAACCAAGCAGCACATACATCACGAAATCGATTCCCGTAAGGACTCCGGCGAAGGCGATCGTGCAAAAGATCAACGTGTCCGCAAGCTGACCGACCATCGTTGAGACGATCAGTCGCGTGCGGAGCAAACGCCCGGACGTTCGCGTGCGCATTCGATCAAGTACCCACGCATTCAGCAGTTGGCCCAGTAAGAATGCCAGGAGACTTGCCGTCACGATGCGCGGCACAAACCCCAACACCGCAGCAAAGGCCTCTTGATTCTCCCAGCCAGCGGCCGGCGGCGAAAGTTGCACCGCCAGTATTGTCAGTGATGCGAGCAGCGCTAAGCCGAACGCAGTGAATATCGCTCGCCGCGAGGCTTTCAGACCGTACACTTCAGCGATCACGTCACCCAAAATGTATGCGAGTGGGAAGAGAAACACTCCGCCATCAAACACGAGGGGCAGGGAGACTCCCCCCATCGAAATGGATCCGAATGCGATGGGTTTGACAGCGACCACATTGGAAATCAACAGGATCCCCACGAACATCGCTGCGATCGCAGCGTATCGACTTCCCAGCGACGCTGCCCGGGCTCCCGGAGTAAGGTACGCCGATTGAATCGGGGGCACCGAGTGATCGTGTTGCCGTGCCATGGAGTTCTCTCGCACTGGTGCCATCGCGGGGATTACCCTTGCGCCACGGACTCTAACAGGAATGTGTGAAGCTTGCGGAGGCGTGCAAGCGTCTCTTGCTTGCCGAGCAGCTCGAATGACTCGAACAGTGGCGGCGATACTCGACGACCTGACGCAGCCACTCGAAGTGCTCCAAACGCCACCCGCGGCTTCAACCCGAGACCATCCACCAGGGATGCCTGAAGTGTCTCCTGAATTACCGCGGTGTTCCATGCGTCGTCTCGCAGTGCCGAGAGTGCCTCGATTGAGGTCTCGAGCACCTGGGAAGCATTCGAATCAAGAGACTTCAATGCGTCGTCTTGATAGGTGATTGCCTCCGTTGCGCAGAACAGGAAGCCCATCATGCCGACGACGTCGCTCAGCACCGTGATGCGGCTTTGCACGAGCGGAGTAGCGGCTCGAACCATTGCCAATTGCGCTTCACTGGGCTCAACCGGCAAAGCGCCTCCGCCGATGAGGTAAGGCAGGATTCGCCCAGCAAAGTCTTCTTCATCGAGCATCCGAATGTGATCGGCATTGATCGAATCAGCCTTCTTTTGATCGAAGCGAGCCGGATTCGGGTTGACATCGGCCACATCGAAGGCGGCAATCATCTCGTCACTGGTGAACACGTCACGGTCGGGCGCAATCGACCACCCGAGCAGCGAAAGATAGTTGAGGAGACCTTCTGGGATGAAGCCTCGGTCACGGTGGTGAAGAAGATTCGACTGCGGATCCCGCTTGGACAGTTTCTTGTTGCCTTCTCCGAGGACATAGGGCAAATGGCCGAATCGCGGGATCGCCGATTCGATTCCAAGTTCGACGAGCGCACGGTGCAACGCGATCTGACGAGGGGTCGATGAGAGCAAGTCTTCACCGCGCAACACGTGCGTGATGCCCATCAGCGCATCGTCAACCGGGTTGGTCAGCGTGTACAACGGGGCCCCATTGGGGCGAACCACCACAAAATCAATCGTGCTTCCCGCAGGAAAAGTGATCTCGCCGCGCACCAGGTCATCGAAACTCAGGTCAACGTCGGGCACTCGGAATCGCAGTGCGGGAGCTCTCCCCTCTGCCCGGAAGGCAGCTTTCTGTTCATCGGTCAGATGACGGTCGTAGTTGTCATACCCCAGCTGCTTCGGGCGACCTGCAGCCTCGTTCCGAGCATCGATCTCTTCAGCAGTGGAAAAACTTTCATACAAATAACCGGCTTCGAGGAGTTTCTCAACAATTCCTCGGTAGATTTCTCCTCGCTCCGACTGCCGGTACGGCCCGTGGGGGCCGCCAACATCGATACCCTCATCCCAATCCAGCCCGAGCCAACGCAAGGAGTCGAGGATCTGCCCGTAGCTCTCTTCGCTGTCTCGCGCGGCATCAGTGTCTTCAATACGGAACACGAACGTGCCACCGGTGTGCCGCGCATAAGCCCAGTTGAAGAGCGCGGTGCGCACCATACCGACGTGGGGTGTTCCCGTGGGTGAGGGGCAGAACCGAACGCGGACGTCGCTGCCGGTTGCCGTTGAAAAAGCGGGTTCTGAGATCGAAGTAGCCATCGTAACCAGTCTAGACGCCGCCAGCCGATGTGGATGTTACGACTCAGGTGCTCCGGTACCTGACGCACCCGCACCACCAGCCCCGCCGGTTCTTCTCTGCTGCGCATCCAGCGCAAGCCACAGGGATGCAGCCGCACCAATCGCGAGCAATACTCCAGCCATGAGGGCAAGGAACGAGAAATCACTTGCCGCGAACACGAGACCGGCGGCCACACCAGCAAGCGCACCTGAGGTATTCATCGCCATGTCTGAACGGCCTTGCCAGGCCGGTCGTTGGTCGGGACTGGTGATCTCGGTGAGAAGAGCGGCACCGGCAACGGTTACGGCACCCCACCCCACCCCGAGCAGCACCAGTGCGACCTGAATACGCAAGTGTGACGACCCCGCAAAGGACGCAATGATAACTGCGGCGAGGAGCACAACCCAACCGCCAGCGACAACCTGCAGTCGGCCCACGCTTCCAGCGAGATAACCGAAAAGCGGCGAAAACGCATACATGCCCGCGATGTGTAGGGAGAGCGTCACGCCAACGAGCTCCGGAGTGCCGTCGTGATGCATCAGGTGCAATGGCGTCATGGCCATGAGGCCCACCATGACCGCTTGCGCCATGGCAATCACCACAATCGTAAGCACCTGTGGGGCAACGGTCATAGACGCGGAGCGCCGGCTGCGACGCAAGGGTTCCTGAGCACCTGCTTCACGGGCATTCTGCGTTGGCGGGGCAGTTTCTGGTGACGAAGCAGCGTCCGCTTTGCCCCGGTGCGATTCCCGCGCAATAAGCCAAGGATCGGGGCGCAGCCCCAGCCAATTGACGAGCGCAGCAATTGCTTGGGCAACGAAGGGAAACACGAACACCCCTGCGAGTGGAGTCACTCCGAGGAAGTTCCCAAGAACCGCTCCGGGCGCCATCAGATTCGGGCCGACAACCGCCCCCACCGTTATTGACCACACCACAAGCGAAAGATCACGGGCTCGGTGCTGAGGGAGTGCAAGGTCGGTTGCGGCGAAGCGAGACAGGAGTTGCACCGCGCTCGCCACACCCAGCAGTCCGATTCCGACAGCAAGGATGACCCAGATGGTGAGAATGGAGCCAAGAATGGCAACGAGCGAACCGACCATGGCAGCAAGACTGCCCACGACAAGCGCGGGTCGCCTGCCGTAGCGTGCTGACAGCCGAGCGAGTGGTATCGCTGCAGCGGCTGCCCCTGCGCTGAACATTGCCGACCCCAGGCCGGAGATGGCGTCACTACCGCTGACCTCGGCGAGGAGGAGCGCACCGACGGAGAGTGATGCGCCGACGCCGAGCCCGCCGAGCACGGTGGCCGTCACGAGTATCCACACCGTCTTCCGTTGAAGGCGTGCGAGTTCGGTCGCCGTGTAGGGCGCTTGCTGCGAGGGGAACCCGTTGTCGGTGGGACGGGTCGGCGCGGTCACCGCACGCGTTCCAATCCCCAGATTTCACCGTCAATGCGCGAGATGAGGCGTTTGCACAGCCGCACTTGAGGACTCTCATTGGCGGTGTCCATGGAAACCAAACCAATGGTGCGGTAGCGCGGAGGGTCAAGCGGCAACGACACTGCATCGTCCGGCAGGGTACGTGCCGCAGCAAGCGCAAGCCCCGGCACAAGCGCCACAGCGCCCCCCGCGGCAGCCATCGCAAGCATCGCCGGCACGTTGTCTGTTTCCTGGATGATATTTGGCTCGAAACCACTTTCGTGCGCTGCAGCGAGCAGATGCCCACGGCATTTTTCACACCCGGCGATCCAGTGCTCACTGGAATAATCAGCGAGATGAGCCTGGGTGATACCCAGCGCACGATCCTCGCTGAGCACGAGACTCACGGTTTCGCGCCAGAGCGGGGTAAAGACGCTCCCCGCGGGCAGTTCCGCCGCACCCTCGTAGTCAAAGATGAGTGCACAGTCCACCTCACCATCTCGCAGCATCGTGACCGCGCCGGGTGGTTCCGCCTCGCGGTACTGGAGTGAAACTTCAGGGGCTTCGGCGTTGAGGAAACGCATGATCGCGGGGACGATTGTCGCTGAGGCTGAGGGGAATCCCACAAGCCGCAATGTTCCACCTCGTTCTCCTCGGAGATCGTCAATCGCTGCAAGTGCTGCATCGATCTCAGCGACGACGGTGCGTGCGTGCTCGGCAAGAATGTTTCCCGCTGTGGTGAGGCGTATTCCTCGTCCTTGTCGCTCAATCAGGGGCACTGACAGGCGGGTCTCCACGCGTTTGATGCGTTGACTCACCGCCGGCTGGCTCAATCCAAGGCTTGCCGCGGCTGCAGTGAGCGAGCCTGTCGTTGCAAGCGCGTGCAAAATGCGCATCTCGGTCGAGTCAATCGCACCTAAGGGATCCATATTGCGAGGAGTGCTCATGGACGCAAATATAACATAAAGCACAAGGATCCATTAGAAACATTCACTTTAATTATGTCTTTACAGTACGTACACTCGACGGCATGAGCACCAACCGGGCGAATCACATCGAACATCCCGCACGGACATTGTTCCGTGGTGGATATGGATACCTCTCTGCGGCCACGGCTGGGCTCCCCACAAAAGAAACTGCTGAGGCAATGAATGCTCACCTCAGTGAGTGGGAGCGTGGAGCGCTCAATCCCGCCAAGCTCGATGAGCAGTTCGAAGCGTGCCGCAGTCATTTTGCCGCCCTTGCGAAGGTGAGTCCCACACAGGTGGCCATCGGCTCCCAGGTCTCCCAGCTCGTGAGCGTCATTGCCACTGCACTGGCGCCGGGATCGGAAGTGCTCTGCGCTGACGGAGATTTCGCATCGCTCGTGCACCCCTTTGTGCAATGCCCGGAGCTCAACGTCCGCACGGTGAAGTTCGAAGACCTTGCGGCAGAGATCAACAGCAACACAGCACTGGTCGCCTTTTCATTGGTGCAATCTGCAACCGGCGCCGTAGCCGACTTTGAGGGAATCACGCGTGCAGCCGAATCGCACGACGCACGCACGCTGGTTGACCTTACTCAATCGCTCGGCTGGCTTGATGTGGGTGCCGAGGGTTTTGATTACACCGTGACCCACAGCTATAAGTGGCTGTGCTCACCGCGCGGTATGGCATTTCTGACGGTCCGTGGGCGTAGTGATGCGCTCCGCCCCACGGGTGCCGGCTGGTATTCAGCTGACGATGTGTGGTCCTCGTGCTATGCCAACCATATGCCGTTGAGTGCAACGGTAGGCAAGTTTGACCTTTCACCCGTGTGGCCTGCTATCGCGGGAACCGAGGCCGCACTCCGAATGTTCACTACCCTCGACCGCACAGAAGTCCAGACTCACGCGGTGACACTTGCAAATGAAGCACGAGCAATCCTGAGACTGCCGCCGAGCAATTCCGCAATTGTGACGTGGCCAGACCCTGAGGGCGCAGATCTCGCTGCGATGCAGCGTGCCGGGATCGTAGCTGCCGGGCGCGCAGGCAACGCACGCATCTCATTTCACCTGTGGAACACGAGCGACGACATCGCGCTCCTACGCAACGCGCTTCGTGACGGCTCATAAATGGATCACACGCGAGCCATGCGCGCGGCATCACGCCGATCTTGTTCCGTTGCTACCAACTGACCGCAGGCGCCGTCGATTTCTTTTCCGCGCGTATCCCGCAGCGTCGTTGGGATACCGGCTGCATTGAGGCGATCAATAAACTCTCTTGTCACCCCCGGCTCACTGCTGGTCCACACGGAACCGGGCGTCGGGTTCAGGGGAATCGGATTGACGTGCACCCAACCTTTGCCACGTGCGTTCAGCTTCTCAGCAAGAAGATCTGCACGCCAGGCATGATCGTTCATGTCTTTGATCAGGGCGTACTCAATCGACACACGACGCCCCGTGCGCTCGAAGTATCCGCGGGCAGCATCAAGCACCTCATCGACTTTCCACCGACTATTGACCGGGATCAACTCATCTCTCAGTTCGTCGTCTGGCGCATGCAGGGAAAGCGCAAAGGTCACCGGAATATCTTCATCAGTGAGCTTCCGAATTGCGGGAGCCAGCCCAACCGTCGACACGGTAATGCCGCGAGCACTCATGCCGAGCCCCTCTGGAGCCGGGGCAACCATGCGTCGCACGGCGGTCATCACTCGCTTGTAGTTCGCAAGTGGCTCCCCCATGCCCATAAAGACGATGTTGTTCACGCGTTCCGGCTCGGCGCCGTTCGCCGCTTCTCTTACCGTTCCGAGCCCACCCTCAGCGATCACGCGGTTCGCTTGCACGATCTGATCAAGAATCTCCGCTGACGACATATTCCTCGTCAGCCCCGCTTGGCCGGTCGCGCAGAATGGACAGTTCATCCCGCAGCCACACTGGCTCGACACGCACAGGGTAATGCGACCCGGGTAACGCATGAGCACAGACTCCACCAGCGCACCGTCAAACAGACGCCACAAGAACTTCACGGTATTCCCGTCATCGGTGACCAGTCGTTTTACCTCGGTGAGCAAGGGAGGAAAGAACACGTCAGCGAGTTCTTCGCGGCGATCCTTCGGCAGATCTGTCATCTGAGCGGTATCGCTCGTATACCGCTCAAAGTAGTGCTGAGAAAGTTGCTTTGCACGAAACTTCGGAAGCCCAAGTTCGGCAACTTTCGCCTCCCGATCTGCAAGGGTCATATCGGCAAGGTGAGTCGGCGGTTGCTTCACCCGCGGCGACGCAAACTGAAGTTTCGGGCGACCATCGGCGCCGGTGAGCTGCGTCCAACCTTCAGCGCGCGGTCGAGTTTGTGGCCGAGCGTCCTTCCCTCGGGGCCCGGTGGGAATCAGTTTGCCCGGTTCTGGAGTGCCCGCATGATTCAGTTTGTTTGGATCCACGCACCCATTGTCGCAGGTG
>CAZJOZ010000052.1:0-9203 GCA_964547775.1 uncultured Leucobacter sp. | reverse complement strand
GTCGGTGAGTTGATACTCCCCGCCGCGGCCTGGCTCAAGGGTGTCGAGGATATCGAAGATCTCGGGCCGCAGCACGTATCGGCCGATGACCGCGAGGTTGGAGGGTGCTTCGTCGGGTGCGGGTTTTTCGACGAGCCCGGTAATGCGCACGACGTCGTCTTCGTCGGTGCGTTCGACGGCCGCGCACCCGTACAGGTGGACGGCTTCTTGTGGCACTTCCATGAGCGCGACGACGGTTGCTTGGTGGGTGTCGTGCACGTCGATCATGCGTGACAGCAGCACGTCGCGTGCGTCGATGAGGTCGTCGCCGAGCAGCACGGCGAAGGATTCGTGACCGATGTGCATGCGGGCTCGCGCGACGGCGTGGCCGAGGCCGAGTGGCTGCCCTTGTCGCAGGAAGTGCACGTCTGCGAGCTTGGTGGAGTCGTGTACTTTGTTGAGCTTGTCGTCGTCGCCTTTGCGTTCGAGTGTGCTTTCGAGTTCGGGAACGCTGTCGAAGTGGTTGACGAGGTTGTCTTTGTTGCGGCCGGTGATGATGAGTACGTCGGTGAGGCCTGCGTCGGCGGCTTCTTCGACGACGTACTGAATTGCCGGTTTGTCGACCACGGGCAGCATTTCTTTTGGCATGGCCTTGGTCGCGGGCAGGAACCGTGTGCCGAGCCCTGCTGCGGGGATCACCGCTTTGCTGATGGTGGTGGCGGTGGTGCTGGTCGATGCGGAAGTGCTACTCATGATGTTCCTCACTCGGTGGTCTGCGTTCTCTTCTCTACGGTCGTTTCATCTCGGTTGCGGGCCGGGATCAGCCTGGCCAAGCCAGGCCAAGTCCCGGCCGTCACGCTGGCCGGAACCCTGTCGTTTCGGGCGGCGCCTCGTGCCGAATCATCAGGTGCCTGGTGACGGAGTAGTCGAGGAGTGGCTCGTGCGACATGTCTTTCCCGAAGCCTGAGCCTTTGACGCCGCCGTGTGGCGCTTCTGATGCGATTGGCAGGTGGTCGTTGATCCAGGTGACTCCGACGTCGAGCTCGTGGCTGACGCGGATTGCACGCGTCACATCGTTGGTCCAGATCGATGAGGCGAGCCCGTAGGCGCTATCGTTGGCGAGCCTGATGGCGTCAGCCTCGGTGTCGAAGGGCAGTACGACGAGCACGGGCCCGAACACTTCGCCCTGCACGATCTCGGAGTCTTGGGCTGCTCCGACGATGAGGGTGGGCGGATAGTAGTTCCCTGGTCCGTCGGGAATCTTGCCGCCCGTCAGCACCTGAGCGCCCGCGGCGACGGCCCGTTCGATAAACCCGTGCACGCGTTCGCGGTGTTCAGCGGTGATGAGCGGACCGATGTGGGTTGCGGGGTCGTCTGGTGGTCCGACGATCACTTGTTGCATCTGTTCGCGCAGCGCGGCAACGCCTTCGTCGAAGCGGTCGCGTTGCAGGTAGACCCGGGTGGCTGCGGTGCAGTCTTGTCCGGAGTTGTACGTTGCGCCGAGGGTGATGGCGTGGGCCATGTGTTCAAGGTGGGCGTCGTTGAATACGAGCACGGGCGCTTTTCCGCCGAGCTCGAGGTGCACGCGTTTGACGCCTTCGACCGCGCCTCGCATGACTGCTTTGCCGGTGGTCGTGGATCCTGTGACGCTGACCATGTCGACTTCGGGGTGGGTGACGAGCGCTTCGCCGATGTCTGCGCCGCCGGTGACGACGTTGAGCACCCCGGGTGGCAGCCCCGCTTCGATGGCAAGTTCGGCGAACCGTAGGGTGGTGCGCGGGGTCATGGGCGCGGGTTTGATGACCATCGTGTTTCCTGCGGCGAGCGCGGGCCCGGCCTTCCAGATGCCCATGATGAGCGGGAAGTTCCATGGTGCGATGCCTGCGACGACCCCAACGGGTCGTCTGGTCAGGATGGAGGTGTATCCCGCGCTGAATTGCCCTGCGCCGGTGCCTTCGAGGGAGCGTGCCGCTCCGGCGAAGAAGCGAATGTTGTCTGCGGCGAAGGGGATTTCTCCGTCGTGGATGGTGGTGAAGGGTACGCCGCGTTCTTCGACTTCGAGGTGGGAGAGTTCTTTGGCGTGTGTTTCGAGCAGGTCGGCGAGGGTGAGGAGCACGCGGGCACGGTTTCCGGGGGTTTGGTGTGCCCAGCCTGGGGCGGCTGCCCTGGCGGATCGGACAGCCGCGTCGACGTCTGCGGTGCTTGATTCGGTGATCTGTGCGAAGACTTCGTTGGTGGCGGGGTTGACGAGGTCTCTGACGGGCCCGTTGCCGCCAGAGACTCCGTCGATGTAGGTTCCTTGGATCACGGGTTAGCCTGCCATTTGTTCGATGAGGTCGACGGCGCGGCGCAGTCCGTCGCGTTCGCGAATGGAGGCACCGAGCTGGTTCATGCGTTCGCGCAGTTCGGTGTTGTCGAGGATCTCTTGCACGGTCTGCTGGAGTTCTTCGGTGGTGAATCCGTAGGTGGCGAGCCTGCGGCCGTAGCCGCGTTCGTGGACGCGCTGCGCGTTGTCGTACTGGTCCCAGAACAGTGGCAGGAGCACCATGGGTTTGCCGTAGTGCATGGATTCGGTGACGGTGTTGTTGCCGCCGTGGGTGATGACGAGGTCGACGAGTGGCAGCAGTTTGGTTTGCGGCAGGAACTCGGCTCCCCACATGTTTTCGGGGAGTTCGATTTCGTCGTGTAGGGGCCCCTTGGAGACGATCACGTTGACGGGCATGTCGGCGAGTGCGGCGATGACGCGGCGCATGAGTGATACGTCGGCGCTGCCGAGTGAGCCGAGGGAGAAGTAGATGAGGGGCTTGCTTCCGTCGGTGAAGTGCGCGGGGAGGTCTGGGGTTTCGGTTTCGGTTTCGCGCACGGAGGAGTCGATGCGGTGCCAGGTGCCGTCGAGTGGCCGTGCGTCGATGTAGTCGAGTTCTTCGGGGTACACGTAGAGGTTGAGGTCTCCGTGGTGGATGAATTCGAGGTGCGGGAGTGGTTTTGCTCCTTGTTGTTGTACCCATTCGTTGAATTCGTTCCACATGTCGTTGTGGGTGCGCTGGTATGCGTCTCGGAATTCGGCCCAGGCTTCGGTGTCGTGTTCGCCGAGTCCGGAGAAGACGGGTGCGATGTTGTCGCCGGGTACTTCGAGTGGGTTGCAGGAGACGATGCGTACGAAGGGTTTGCCTGCGGTGGTGAGCGCGGGGAATGAGACGACGTTGTCTTCGATGATGACGTCGGGGTTGACCTTCGCGATGATTGCTTTGAGGCGTGGCTCAGAGTATTTGGCTCCGGCGATGAGTTCTTCCCAGATGCCGTGTGTCACGGTTTCGAGTTGTTCTTGTGTGCTTTTGGCGAATTCTGGTGAGATGTCGCGAATGTAGTCTTTCCAGAATTGGCCGGCGTCTTGTTCTTCACCGTCGACGGGTTCTTCGGGTGCCGAGAGGTCGACGAGTTCTTCTTCGAATCCGAGCGGCGCGAGTTTGCCTTCCCAGGATGATTCCGCGGCGAAGACGACACGGTGGCCTCGTTCGAGGAGCTGGTGGGCGAGTCCGATGCAGTTGTTGGTTGGCCCGTATGCGCTCTCCGGCCAGAAGAGGAAAGTTTTCTGCGTACTCATCGTTCTCTTTTCCCTTTCACATGATTTATTATTCTTATATTCAAAAAATGAGACCCTGCACTGGCCTTGTTTTACAAAGTCAATGCATCATTAGGTGAAGATCTACTCAACAAATTTGGGCGTGCGCCAGCTCTGGGCTGATGGCGTCCCGGAGGAACATGGCACGACCGAGACGGCAAGGCCCGCGACGTGAGCAGTTGATCACGTCGACGCAGCGTGTGATCGCTGAGCATGGTTTGAGCGGGGTGCAGTTGAACCGCATTGCGCAGGCGGCCGGGCTGACGTCCGGCGCGGTGCTGTACTACTACTCGAACATTGATGATCTGGTGCTCGAGGCGATTCAGCGCAGCATGCAGCGGTTCCAAGAGGATCGTGCCCAGATGCTGGAGACTCTGGGGGATGATCCGGCTCTGCGGTTGGTGCGCATGGTTGAGGCGGGCTTGCCGACGAGCGGCACCGATGTGGAGGTGCGCTTGTTCTGCCAGATGGGTGGTGCGGCGGGTTCGAATTCGCTCGCTGCAACGCTGTTGACTGCGCTGTATGATCGCCAGGTTGGTTTGTACCAGGTAGTGCTTGAGCAGGGCATCGCTCGCGGCGTCTTTTCGATTGATGGGTCGACGTTGCCGGTGGCGCGCAATATTGTCGCGCTCGAGGATGCCTACGGTTACCGCATCGTGGCGGGACACGGCGTGATCGATACTGACGCGGCGATCGAGCTCGTACTGAGCTACGCGCGTGCGATTACCGGCCATCCGCTCCCCCGCACGACTCACTAGCCCAGGGCGAGCCGGCGCACGGCAAGCCAGGGCATGGCAAGCCAACGCACGGCAAGCCTGCCCCAGTCCCCAGCCAGCCTTCACCGCACTCATTCCGCTGCGCTCCCCACGGCCACGGAGCCCGCTGACGCACCAGCACCAGCACCAGCACCATCTCCTGCCACACCCTCACCCTCGTTCGGCACGACGCTCATTCGTGCGGGGTCGAAGGTGACGCGCACGCGGTCGCCGCGCCGCTGCGACAGCATGGTGTGTACGGTGCTGCGTATGGGTGCCGTGATGCCGGGCACCTCGATTGAGAGCGTGGATGACCCGCCCAGGAACACCGCGTCGAGCACGCTGCCCACAAGCTCTGGGTGCCCGGTCGCAGTTGGGCTGCTTGCACTGTCGGTGATTGTCACCGCGCTCACGTCTTCGGGTCGCACGACGAGGGTCGCGTTGGTGCCGACGGCGAGCTGGTGTGCGACGGGGATCTCGCCGATCCCGTCTACACGGATGCCAGCGCCGGTGGTGACCCCGTCGATGAGGTTCGCGGTGCCGATGAAGGCGGCGACGAAGCGGGAGGCTGGCCGCTGATAGAGCGACACGGGGGTGTCGAGTTGTTCGAGTCGGCCTCGGTTGAGCACGGCGACGCGATCGGCCATGGACATGGCTTCTTCTTGGTCGTGGGTGACGACGACGAAGGTCATGCCGGCTTCGTATTGGAGGCGTTTGAGTTCGAGCTGCATTTCTTCGCGAACTTTGCGGTCGAGTGCTGAGAGTGGTTCGTCGAGCAGCAGCAGGCGTGGTCGTTTGACGAGGGCGCGGGCGAGGGCGACGCGCTGCCGTTGACCGCCAGAGAGTTGGGTGGGTCGCCGTTTCGCGAACTCTCCGAGGCCGATGATTTCGATAATCTCGCTGACTCGCTTCGTAATCTCGGTTTTCGGTAGGCGTTCCGCTTCGAGTCCGTAGGCGATGTTCTTTTCGACGCTCATGTGGCTGAACAGTGCGTAGGACTGGAACATGAGGTTGACGGGACGTTTGTGCGGTGGGATGCCGAGGAGCGATGCGCCGTCGAGGTCAATGTCACCGCTGGCGGGGGTTTCGAATCCTGCGATGGATCGCAGGAGGGTGGTTTTTCCGCATCCGGAGGGGCCGAGGAGTGCGAAGAATTCGCCTTCCTGAATATCAAACGTGACGTCGTCCACCGCGGTCACGTGACCGTATCGTGCGGTCACATGGTCGATGCGCAACAGTGGCTGTTCCTGTGATGCTTCGGGATTCATGCGGTTTCCTTTGGTGAACCAATGCGGGTCAGTCGTTGGGCGAAGAGGATCGTGACGATGCTGATGAGCAGCAGGATGGATGCCAGCGCGTTGACGTCTGGGGTGACGCCGAAGCGCACGGTCGAATAGATCACGATGGGCAGGGTTGGTGTGGTGGGTGCTGCTGTGAAGTAGGCGATCACGAATTCGTCGAGTGACAGGGTGAAGGCGAGCAGTGCCCCCGCGACGATGCCGGGCATGAGCTGCGGGAGGGTGATTCGCATGAAGGTTCGGAATGGTGACGCCCCGAGGTCGCGGGATGCTTCTTCGAGGCTGCCGTCGATGCTGGAGATGCGCGCGAGCACGATGGCGGTGACGAACGCTGAGGCGAACACGGAGTGGGCGATGACGATGGAGTGGAGGCCGAGGGTCATCGTGATGAGCGCGTAGAAGCTGAGCAGCCCAATGCCGAGGAGCAGGTCTGGCAGCAGTGCGGGCGCGATAGAGAAGGCGCGGATCAGCCCGCCTTTCGTGTACCGGTGGATGCCCACGGCCATGAGTGTGCCGAGCACGGTGCTGATGACGGTGACGCTGATGGCAACGATAAGGGTGTTGCCGAGCCCTTCGAGCATGGCTCGGTTGTGCAGGAGTTCTTCGTACCAGCGGAACGAGAATCCTCGCCATACGAAGAGGTTTTGCGAGGAGTTAAAGCTCATCGCGATGACCACGATGATGGGGAGGTAGAGGAACACGTATCCCGCCCAGAGTGGCAGGTGGAGCCATCCGACGCGTTTCCGGTTCTGGCGGCGGTCTTTCCGTGTGGCGGTCTGCTCTCCCATGGTGCGCAGCACGGCGGTGCTGGGCGGTGGCGGAACATCGCTCGGCCGCGGCTGCGGCGCTCCGCCATGCAGAGGCGTCTGTTCGTTCATGCTTTTCCTCCTCCGCTGAGTCGCCGGGTCACCCAGCTTTGGCCGAGGATCAGGAGTACGAGGAACGCGCTGAGGATGAGCGCGAGGGTCGCCCCGAATGGCCAGTTTCGTGCTTCGAGGAACTGGTCTCGAATGAGGTTACCGATGAGGATCATCTTGCCGCCGCCGAGGAGTTCGGGGATGACGAAGTTCGACATGGTCGGCACGAAGACGAAGATGGCGCCGGTGAGCGCTCCGGGGAGGGACAGAGGCAGGGTGACGGTGCGGAAGACTCGCCATGGGCTTGAGCCGAGGTTGGTGGCGGCTTCGCGCAGGGTGGGGTCGATGGCTTGGATCGATGCGTAGAGCGGCAGGATCATGAGCGGGAGGTACATGTAGAGCAGGCCGGTTGCGGTGGCTCCCCAGTTGTAGAGCAGTGGCAGGGGCTGGTCGATGAACCCGAAGTTCATGAGGAACTGGTTGATGAGGCCTGCGTTGTTGAGCAGCAGGATCCACGCGTAGGTGCGAATGAGAAAGTTTGTCCAGAAGGGCAGCACGACGGCGATGAGGGCGACGGTGCGCCACCGCTCGGGGATCTTGGTAATTGCGTAGGCGATGGGGTAGCCGAGCAGCAGCGCGAGCAGGGTCACAAAGCATGCCATGGCGAGGGACTGCCAGATGACGTTGAGGTAGATCGGGTCGGCGAGTCTCGCGAAGTTTTCGAGGGTGAAGATGAATTCGACGCCACCGAATCGCCCTCTGGTGAAGACGGAGTACACGAGAAGCAGCGCCAGGGGAATCGCCATGAAGACGATGAGGAACGCCGTTCCTGGGCCGAGGAACGGCAGCGGGCGCAGTCGCTGACGGATGCGTTCCGATCGGAGTTGGGATGAGGTGTGCTGCATTATTCGCCGATGAATTCTGCTCGATGGGGGGGGGGAAAGATTAGGACAGGTACAGGAGATTTGGACAGGTACAGAAACGATGGGACAGGTACAGGGGAACGGGAAGGTGATGAGGAACGAGAGGGTGAAGGGGAGCTCGCGGTGGGTACAGCGAAGGGTCGGACGGCGGTTTCGTCGTCCGACCCTCCACCTGCGTTAGTTCGCCGACAAGACTGCGGTGTTCAGGTCGGTGAATGCGGTTGAGAAGTCACCCAGGTCGATGATGGCCTCTTGTGAGGTCAGCTCTTCGACGCTGAGTCCGAGCGTCGGGTATGCGGCGATCGTTTCGGGTGACAGCCCTTCCATGGCGGTCTTGTTGGGCACGGAGTAGAGAATGTTCTCTGCGACCCAGGTGCCAATTTCGGGGTCGAGAATGAAGTTCACGAATGCCATGGCGGCTTCTTTGTTTTGTGAACTTTCGAGCACGGTCATCGTGTCGACCCACAGGTCGGAGCCTTCTTCGGGTACGACGAAGGTGATGCGCTCGTCTTCTGCGGTGCCGTAGTTGCACCAGCCGTCCCATGCTTCGACCATGGCGGCTTCGCCGGAGACCAGCTTCGAGTAGAAGGTGGTGTCGTCGTAGGCGAGGAGGGTTTCCTTGGTCTTGAGCAGCTGCTCTTTGGCTTCGTCAAGGTCGGCCTGGTCGGTGGTGTTGACCGATTTGCCTGCCACCTTGAGTGCGGGCAGTGCGAGCCAGCGGTCTGTGGAGAGCATGGTGGTCTTGCCGACGAGTTCAGGCTTCGGGTTGAGCAGGTCGTTCCATGAGGTGGGGTCGTACCCGGTCAGGTCGGGGCGGTAGCAGATGCCGGTGGTGCCCCAGGCGTAGGGCTCCGAGTACACATTTCCCACGTCGTATGGAAGCTCCAGTGCTTCCGGGTACAGGTTGGATTCGTTGGGGATGAGCGATTTGTCGAGTTCGGCGAGGAGGCCTTGCTCGGCGAGGGCCTGGGCGTACTGGCCGGACATGAACGCGACGTCGATGCCGGGGTTTGATGATGCGGTGAGTTTCGCCACGATGTCTTCGTTGGTGGCGTGGTTCACGATGGTGACCTTCACTCCGGTTTCTTCTTCGAAACGTTCGGCCAGGTCTTCGGGGTAGTAGTCCGCCCAGATGCCTACGGTGAGGGTCTGTTCGGAAAGGTCAGCATTTGGGTCAAGTTCCCCGGATCCTGAATTTCCTGCCCCTGAGCATGCAGTGAGGGCGAGGATGGCGGTTGCCACGAAACCGGTGGCAACGGTGACTCTGCGGTACTTCATTGGACCAGACCTCCATTGGTGTGGGAACAATAGTCGCGCTTATTCTTGCACTCGAATGCAAAGAATAAGAATGTTGTTACCTTATCGTAAACAGACATTTACAAAAGTCTTGAATTCAGGTTCAATGAATGCATCATGGATTCTCGCAGCGGTTGTCCGGTGCCTGCTGGGCAGGCGACAAATGCTGCTGGCGGCGCCGCGGGTGCTCCTGCGGGTACTCCTGCGGCCGTTTCGCAGGTGACAGTGCACGACAGTGTTCCTCGGGTGGCGGGCGCGTCGGTGCAGTTGCGAGATGATGCGCTCGTGTGGCGGGTTGGTGGCCAGGATCACACGCTCCGCGCCGGTGACGGCATTGCTTCCGGGATCGTGGATCTGGTGCTTGGCCATCGGTCAGACACATCTATGCCCGTTCCCCCCGCGGCATCCACTTCTCGCGCACCATCTGCTCGCCCCGCTTCCCCTACCACCGTTTCCCCTATCCCCGCTACCAC
>CAZJOZ010000051.1:0-9352 GCA_964547775.1 uncultured Leucobacter sp. | reverse complement strand
GAGTTCGATGCCTAGTTACGCACCACTCACCATTAAACCAAATTGTTTGGTTAATTGAAAAGGCGAGTTCTCAGTCGATGTACCCGCAGGGACGGGACTACCTCTGCGAGTTACCCTCGGACCGGAGTCAAAATCTCCCTTTGCAGCACCTCAGCCAACGCTTCAGCACCGCGCTCACCCATCACCACCGTGTAGTGGTTCAGGTCTGGCAGGTGCGTGTGTCGCACCGACGGAAAGTGAGCGAGCATCTGCTCAAGGTGATCGGGAGCATACAGTCCGGGCGTCTCATCCTGCAGGCCTCGTGGCACACTCACGAACAACACTGGCTTTCCCCACGCTTCGAGGGCCCCGAGTGCTTCGGGAAGGGCTGAACCAGTGTTCAGGTCAACAGTGTCTTCGGTCGTAGTCGCGAGGCTAGTGGATGACCGCAATTGTTCGCCGTCGGGCACCAAATCATATGCAAAGTACCGATCCAGTTCCGGCGCCCAATCATTCACAAACGCAGGGTGAGCCTTCCAAAAATCAAGGTACGCTTCAGTCGAGTCAAAACGCATCGACAACCGGGCCGCAGTCGGTCCAAGAATCGCGGTCACCAGCTGATCAGGGGTCAACCCAGCGGGTGCGTTAAGCGGCAACCCACCATCGACCAGCACCAGCCGCTCAACTCGCTCCGGCGCGACATGTGACAGCACAACAGCGACAAACCCTCCCATCGAATGGCCGATGACGGGCACGCTGTCACACCCAAATGCATCCAGCACCGCGACGAGGTCCTCGGCATGCGCGCGCATTCCGGCCGCCCCCTGCACACCGTTACTTGCGCCGCGGCCGCGCAGGTCGGGAGCGAGCACCCGCACTCCGGTGAGCTTCGGGGCAAGCAGTTGCCACGCGAGGTGCGATGAGGTCACTCCGTGCAGCACGAGCACCGTGGGCACCGGCGACCCTGCCTGCCCTGGCGTCGTCCCGCCCACGGCATTGGCCTCGGCCGACGCCTGCGGCCGGTCAGGAGCAGGCTCCCACACCCCTACCCGCAGGGCGCCGCCCGTGACGGGCACGTCGACGGTTCGATACGTGTGTGTCGTCATCGCGCGCTCCAGCCGCCGTCCATGGTGTACGAGGCGCCGGTCACCATGGTCGCGGCGTCTGACGCGAGCCAGCCGGCGAGCGATGCCACCTCTTCGGGGCGCGCCAGGCGCTTGATCGCACTCTCCGTCAGCATGATCTGTTCCACAACGTCGCTTTCGGGAATGCCATGCACCTTCGCCTGATCGGCGATCTGTTTTTCAACGAGCGGGGTCAACACATAGCCGGGGTTAATGCAGTTGCTCGTCACTCCGTGTGGCCCACCCTCGAGTGCGGTCACCTTCGAGAGTCCCTCAAGTCCGTGCTTCGCCGCAACGTATGCGACCTTGTATGCGCTTGCACGCAGGCCGTGCACACTCGACAGGTTGACGATGCGCCCCCACCCGCGCTCATACATGCCGGGAAGCACCGCGCGAATAAGGAGGAATGGGGCTTCCACCATGATCCGCTGGATGACCCGGAACGTCTCAGGGTCGAACTCGTGAATGGGTGCGACCCGCTGAATACCGGCATTGTTCAGCAAGATGTCTGCCTCGAGCTGCACGGTCTCGAGCGCTGCCGTGTTACTGAGATCGATTTGCCAGGCTTCGCCGCCGAGCTCTTCCGCGACTCGGTCTGCGGCTTCGCCGTCTCGATCCGCGATCGTCACGTGGGCTCCTCGGCTCGCAAACTCCCGCGCGCAGGCGAGGCCAATGCCGCTTGCGCCGCCGGTGACGATGGCGCGCTTGCCCGCGAGATCCTGGGTGATCGCTGTGGTGGCACTCATCATGCACGCTCCGTTTCTGAGTGGGTTGAATTTCCTCGGGATGGCACGGCGCTGTCGCCGTCGGTATTGCCATGACCTCGGAGCGCATTCGAAATGAATCGCATCATGCCGTCAAGCACCGATGGTTCGATCTGCGCGGGTGGCGTGCCGTGTTCGTCACGCTCCCACAGCAGGAACCGCATTCCGATGAGTTCGCCGATCCCCATCAGCGCCCAGGCGGCAGTCTCTGGATCAAGCGCAGGATCTATATCGCCGTCACGCTGGGCAGCCTCCAAACCGGCGGTGTACCCCGCAACGATTCGGTCATAGTGCAGTTGCATGACGCTCGGCGAAACAAACTCTGCTTCACGCACCACGCGGTAGAGCGCAGGGTGTTGCGCCGTGAAGCGGAAGAACCCCTCGAAGCCTCGCCGTTCCGCGTCAACACGATCGACCGCGCCGTCCATCGCCTCGCTCATTGACTGGCGCACCCGCGTGTTGAGGTCGATGACCAGTGCCTCGAACACCGCTTGCTTACTATCGAAGTAGAGGTAGAACGTGCCGAGCGCGACCCCTGCCTCCTCGGTCACTTTCACGATTGAAGCTTCGTGGTATCCATGCTCGGCAAACACCTGCTCAGCAGCTTCGAGGATGCGCCGACGGGTCGCTTCTCCTCGCTTCGTGAGGGGGCGTCCGGTTGCCGATGAGACCAGCGCCGATCCCGATGGGTCCGGCGTCGATGCGGCTCCTGCCGGCGAAGCCGGTGATTGCTGGGTCACCTCAGACATCTCGTTTCCCTGCTTTCTCGCTCATCAACGCTACGGCGCGCTCACGCAAGCGGTGGCGCGCAATCTTCTCGATTGTGGTTCGGGGGAGTTCATTCACGAACTCCACGTGTGCGGGCAGTTTGAACCCGGCGAGCCGGCCGCGCGCAAAAGTCAGTAACTCATCACCTGACAGCGGGCCGCTGGCTACCACAAACGCCACACCGCGCTCCCCCCACACCGCGTCGGGCACACCGACCACGCACACCTCTGCGACGAGCGGGTGCGCGGCAAGCGCGAGCTCGACCTCTGCGGGGGCGACATTCTCGCCCCCAGAAACGTAGATGTTCTTGAGTCGATCGACCACGCGGTGCACGCCGTGCTCGTCCCGGCGAACGAGGTCGCCAGTGCGAAGCCAACCATTGTGCATGACTCGCTCGGTTGCTTCCGGGTCATCGAGGTACCCGGCGAACACGCTCGGGCCGCCAACCCACAGCTCGCCGGTCGCCGGGCCGTCGAGTGGCAGCAGGGTCTCAGGATCAACGAGGCACGTTTCAACCCCCGGGTAGGGCCGGCCCACTGCTCCCGGGTGCGCTGCCAGATCCTCGTATCGGAGATGGAGCACATTGGGCGCGGCCTCGGTCAGCCCATAGCCCTGGGTGAGATGTAGCCCGCGCTCGGCCCATGCCGTGGCAAGTTCGGGTGGCATCGTTGCGCCGCCAACCACCGCCGCGCGGAGGCTGCTGAGGTCGAGCGTGCCAGATTCAGCGACATCAAGCAGCATCCGATACTGGGTGGGCACCCCCATGAGGGTGGTGACCCCTCGATCCTGGATGAGCTGCAGCACGCGATCTGGCTGAAACGACCGTTCGAGCACCACCGTGGCACCGTGCCACCACGCCAAGAGCGGCTGCACATTCCAGGCCGCCACATGATACTGCGGCAGGATCACGAGCACGACGTCGTCGCGACGCATTGGCATGGCTCCCGCGAGCGCAAGATTGTTCCAGAAGCAGTTCGCGTGGGTGAGCACAACCCCCTTCGGCGCGGCCTCGCTGCCGGAGGTGTAGATCACCAGCAGCGGATCGTTGTCCTGTGGCAAGCGGGCGGGTCTCGGGCGACGTGCAGCGGGTACCGCCTGCTCAACGCCCGTGCAGCCGAGCGCTGCGCTCGGCGGTGCCGTGTTGAGTGTCCGCAGTGCCTCCTTGGCAA
The DNA here is from genome assembly GCA_964547775.1 of uncultured Leucobacter sp. Taxonomy (GTDB): domain Bacteria; phylum Actinomycetota; class Actinomycetes; order Actinomycetales; family Microbacteriaceae; genus Leucobacter. The sequence continues at coordinate 5,548 of CAZJOZ010000051.1, read as the reverse complement.
GCGACGCGTGTTCATCTTCGATGAGCACCAGGTCTGGCTGGCTCCGTCGCATCAGGTCGCCCAGTTCCGCGGGGGTCAGTCGCCACGAGAGAGGAACGAAGGCAAGGCCTGCGAGCGCACACGCAAAGAAGGTCACCACATGATCGGCAGAGTTTCCCGACACCGTGGCGATGCGCGCGCCCGCTCCGTACCCTGCCGCGCCCAGCCGCGCGGCGAGCGTTTCTGCTCGCGAATTCAGGGCTGCGTACGTCAATTGCACGCCACGGTCATCGATCGCCACCCGTGAGCCATCGACGGTGGCGCGGTCACGCAGCCAGCGTCCGATGGTGTGCTCGCCCTCGGGCCGAGCGACCGCGGTGTCGTTCATCATGGGTTCCTTCATGTGGTGGGTGAAGTGTTGGGCAGGGTGTTCGGGGCGCTGGTCTCACGGCTGGTGAAACCTGTTCAGCAGCGACTAGCCGAGACCTTTCCGGTCGCCGGGATCCGCGGGGTCAGCGAATTCGGTGCGGTCCAGAGCAGCAAGACCGGCGTTTTGGCCGATGGTGCGGTGGCGCCGCCGGCCCCATACCTTGTCGAGCGTACCCGCGATGCCGCCCGGCAAGAACATCACGACGAGGATGAACAGGGTGCCGAGGAGGAACAGGGGTTGCGACAGCGGCACCTTCAGGAAGGCGGGGAGCGATTGGATTGCTTCCGACCCTGCGAGCACGGTGAGGCGCTGGTCGAGCAGCGTGTAGATGAAACCGCCTGCGATCGCGCCCCAGCGGAAACCGACCCCGCCGAGCACGACCATAACGAGCACGGTAATGGTCAGGTCGGCCGACACTGCCCGGGGTACGGTTCCCGATTGCAGCAGGAAGTACGCCATGCCGACCAGGCTTGCGAGCACCGCAGCGATCACAAAGATCGCGAGTTTGGCCGTGTATGGGTGCAGACCGAGCACACGAACGCGCTGGTCGTTTTCGCGGGTTGCACGGGCGATATGACCGAGGCGACTCTTGTCGACCCAGAGCGCCACGAGGTAGACGATGACCAGCACTACCAAGATGAGCCAATAGATATTGCGGGTGTTGACCACGCCCACGAGCCAGCTGGGCACCTGGGCGGTTGCGAGGCTCAGCCCTTCCTCTCCGCCAGTGACCTGTGCGTTGCGGCGCACCAGCACCGACCCAGCCTGGGCGAACGCGAGGGTCACCATGGCGAAGGGGATACCGCCGACACGGTTAGCGATTGATCCGGTGAGCAGAGCAATCAACAGCCCACCAACGAGGGCGATCAGGGTGGCCGGGAGCAGCGGAACCTCGAGGTACTTCAGCACAATTCCGAGCAGGTAGGCGCCGCCGCCAAAGGAGAGCGCATGACCGAAGGAGAGCATCCCTGCGGTACCGAGCAGCATGTTGTATGACAGCGCAAGCGCCGCGAACACCATGCACAGTGAGAGCAGCGCCAGGCTGCCGGGCATGTAGGTCGGCGTCGGTAAGATGCCCGGGATTGACAGGTTGAGTAGCGGGAGCACTGCCATCAGGATGACCAGCGCGACGCCGAGGATCAGCGGGAGTCTGCGGCGCAGTGCGTCGCGTGACCCAACGTTGCTGCCGCCGTTCACATCACGGGTGAGTGGTTGGTGGCTCATGATTTCCTCCCCATCAGACCCCTGGGTCGCACCAGCAGAACGACTGCGAGCAGGATGACGACAATGAAGTCACCCGTGCCGCCCAGATAGAAGTTTGCGAACTGCTGCAGCACCGCCACAATCACTGACGCAATCGCTGCGCCGGCCAGCGACCCGAGGCCACCGACCACGGTGACGATGAACGCAAAGATCAGCAGCGTCTGCCCGAGGTGCGCGGAGACATAGGTCGAGTAGTGCATCGCCAGCACTCCGCCGATACCCGCCGCGGCACCGCCGATGGCAAAGACCAGCGTGAACGCCTTGCGTACGTCGATGCCGAGCGCCGTCACCATGGCGCGGTTTTCCACGCCGGCCCGAATGATCATGCCGTAGCGCGTTTTTCGCAAGAAGACGACGAGCGCGATGAGCACGAGCACTGCAACGAGGATCAGCACCCAGAACTTGTTTGGAATGCTTGCCCCCAGCACCGAGGTGGTCTGTGACAGCCATCCCGGTCCAGTGATGTTGACGGCATCTGCGCCCCAGATGCCTTCGAACAGGGCGATTGAGGCGAGCGCAAGGCCCACGGTAACCAGCACCTGCTCGATGTGCCGCTCGTAGAGCGGACGAATCAACAGGAGCTCGGTGAGCGTTGCAAACACCGCTCCGACGGCGGCGCCAACGAGAATTGACACGACAAACGATGACCAGCTGGTTGCTCCCATCGCCTGTGCCACCTGCCATCCGACGAGGGCTGCGAGGGAGAGGAACGCACCGTGGGCAAAGTTCAGGACATGCATCAGACCGTAAATCAGGCTGAGGCCGGATGCAGCAAGAAAGTACAGTGCTCCGAGTCCGAGCCCGGTGATGAGTGTGAGAACGAGGGTGCTCATGCGTGTGCCTCCCCAGAACGGACCCGCGCCGGCGTAGGGTTCGTGCCGTCGGCTTCGTCGGCTTCGTCGGCGTGCACCCCCAGCAGTTGCTTCGTCAGTTGTTCATCGTCGAGGATCTCGCGCGCCTTGCCGGTGTGTACGACCCTGCCGCTGCCAATCACGATGGCCCCATCGGCGAGACGCTTCACGACCTCGAGGTTTTGTTCCACGAGAAGGATCGGCACGAGCTTCGATGCCTCGAGCAGTGCCTCGGCCACCTCATTCACGATCTTGGGTGCGAGACCCTTCGTGGGCTCGTCGACGAGCAGAATTTTGTTGTCGTTGAGCAGCGCTCGCGCGACCGAGACCATCTGCTGCTGCCCGCCGGACAACGTGCCCGCTGCCTGGTTTCGCCGCTCGACCAAGTCTGGGAACAGCTCAGCCACAAATTCTCGACGCGGGTTCGCTTGACGTTCGGCCAACGCGAGATTCTCCGCGACGGAGAGGGAGGAGAACACTTCTCGATCCTCGGGCACATACCCAATGCCGAGTTGCACGAGCTTGTGGGTTGGCATGGTGTCAATGCGCACCCCGTCGAGGGTGACCGTGCCGCGGCGGGTAATCAGCCCCATGATGCCGCGCAGGGTTGAGGTTTTCCCTGCGCCATTCCGGCCGAGCACCGCGGTGATACCGGTTGCCGGCACCTGAAACGATACGTCTTCGACAACCTGCTGGCCGGCAATGCTGCACTGCAGGTGGGAAACTTCAAGAATTGGGTTCATGCCGCCGTTCCTAGGTAGGCGCTTTGCACCGTTGGGTTGTTCATAATCTCCCCTGGGGTGTCGTAGGCAATGATGGTGCCAAAGTGCATCACCGCAACCATGTCGACAAACCCCAGGAGCACATCGATGTGGTGCTCCACCATCAACACGGTGCACCGTTTTTCACGCTGCATGTCCGTAATGTTTTGGAGCAGTCCTGCGACATCGCCTGAAGCTACACCGGCCATGGGTTCGTCTAGGAGCACAAGTTTCGCGTCGGTCACGAGCAGCACAGCGATCTCGAGCTTGCGCTTGTCTCCGTGGGAGATATCCCCGGCCTTCGTGAATGCTTGGTGATCGAGTCCAACGATCTCAAGCGTTTCGTGGGCGCGTCTGGTCGCGGCGTCCCCGGCACTCGGAAACCGAAAGAGTGAATAGTTGCCGCCCTCGGCAACCTGTGCTGCGAGGCGTACATTCTCAAGCACGGTGAGCCCGGGGAAGTAACTCGAGGTTTGAAAGGTGCGCCCGAGGCCCGCCCGCGCCCTGGCAGGGACGGAGGTCTTGGTGATGTCGACGCCGTGCATATGCACCGTGCCGCTCGTCGGAGTTACCAGACCAGAAATCGTGTTGAACAGGGTCGTCTTACCGGCGCCGTTCGGTCCGATCACGCCAACGATTGCGCCTTCGGCGATGTCGAGATTGACATCGTTCAAGATCGTGGCGCCGCCGATCTGCAGGCCGAGGCCCTGCACGCGAAGTGCGGACGGGGTAGGGGTGTGCATGATGTGCTGCCTCACTTGATAGGGGTGCCCCGGCTCAGGGCGAGCCTGAGCCGGGTGCAACCTGATGTTCCGACGCAGGTTACGGGGTGACCTGGTCTGCGGGAACAACCGCAACCAGTTCAGGCGTGAAGCCACCCGAGCCGTCGGCCACGAGCTTCACCTGGTACATCTCTTGGAGAAGCGCATGATCCTCAGCACGGACCACGTTCTTGCCCTTCGGGCCGTCGAACTCGAAGCCCTCAAGCGCGGCGATCATGGCGTCTACGTCACCCTGGCCCTCCTTGATCGCTTGCACGATCATGATGGCCGCATTGAAGCCATCCGGGGTGAAGAGGTCAGGCGTACCACCGGCAGCTTCGACTGCCGCAACCATCTCGTCGTTGATCGCGTTGCTGGGTGCACCGGGGAAGTAGTGGTTCAGGAAGCTAATGCCTTCGGTGGCGTCACCGTAAGCGCCGAAGGTGACCGAGTCGCCGAGGCCCGTCACCACGGGCACCACATCGAACACGCCCTGCTGGCTCATGGCCTGCCACATCGCTCCCGAGGTTGCGCCGGCCCATGCGACAAAGACGAGATCGGGGTCTGCGGCGAGCACCTGCTGCGCAAACGGGGTGAACTCGGTGACATCTTCCGCCACGAGCACCGATTCCACCGTGGCGCCCTGCGCTCCGAGGATCGCGTCGACCGCTGCCACGTTGCCCTGGCCGAAGGCATTGTCCTGCGCATACACGACGACCTTCTTACCGTTGATGTCATCGATGAAGGTTCCAGCGGTTGCCACATCCTGGGCACTCTGACGCCCGGAACGGAACGTGTACTCGTTGATGCCGGTCAGCGCGTCTGCGGCGGCCGGACCTGAGATAAACAGCACCTGGTTCTGCGCGGCCTGCTCAGCAAGTACGCCAGCGACACCTGACGAGGCGCTACCCGCGATGATGTTGACGCCCTGACCGATCAGCTCTTTGGCAATGGTCACGGCCTTGTCGGGGTCACCAGCATCGTCACGGTACTCGACCTTGATTGCGGTGCCGTCAACCTCACCGGTGCCATCGGTCGCGTAGTCGAGACCGGCCTTGAAACCGTCGAGGTACTGCTTGCCGTAGCTCTCAAGCGGACCAGTTTCACTGGTGATGACACCGACAGTGACCTCTGCGAGAGCGCCCTCGTCGCCGCCGCTGTCTCCGGAGTCTGCGGTCGGCGCACATGCCGATAGTGCGAGGGCGGCTGAAACAGCCAGAGCCCCCAGAGAGAATTTCTTCGAGACGCGCATGCGCTTGCCTTTCGTCGTTGGAAGGTAGTTTATGAAACCTGATTCAGGTTGCAAGTTCACGCTATGCGGAGTTCCGCCCTTCGTCAAGCGAGGTGCCCACGAGGTGAAGAGTCGTGACCATTTTGTGACCCGGAGAGAGGGGCCAGCCGAGCATCCCTCGACGCATGACTGTTCCTCGAGACAAGCATCGGCACCCACACCTCCGGGTGACGCGTGCTCCCCCGGTTAGCATAGAAATGACGTACGCACCC
>CAZJOZ010000050.1:1633-9656 GCA_964547775.1 uncultured Leucobacter sp. | reverse complement strand
TCGTCATAGCGCGACGGTGTTCCGTCGTGGAGGCGGCTATGAACCGAGTGCCCTCGAAGGGGCCGTCCCGCAGGACCCGCGTAGCTGAAGAACCTGCCTCACCATCCAGTCTACGACCGTGCTCTGACAGAGGGAACCCGTCACTGGAGCAGGGGCGTGTACCTCGTCGGTGACCTTGGAGCGAGAGGACACCGATCATGGCGACATTGGCAGAGCGGATGCAGGGTGAGCGGATGGCGCGGGTCGCGTTGTCGATGGTCGCCGAGCCGAACGACTCGACCACCGGGCGCGTCCTCGCCCAGGTCAGCGGTGTCGAGACTTTGCGGCTGGTCGAGTCTAACGATCCGGTTCCGGGCCTTGCCCGCGCGGATACGATGATATGGCGCGAACGGCTCGCCGCTCGGGTCACTCCCGACTTGCCCGACCGGGTGGCTGAGACGCAAGGCGGCGAGTTCGGCACTCTCCTCCCGGCGGACAAGGAGTGGCCCGCGGGTCTGGATGATCTGGGTGAGCGTGCTCCGTACCTGTTGTGGACGCGCGGGGCGACTTCGTTCTTGACGGCGGCGTTGAGCAATCGCGTCACGATCACCGGCTCCCGCGCCGCGACCTCCTACGGCGAGCACGTCGCCGGCGAGCTGGCGACAAGTCTTGCCGATGAGGAACGAGTCGTCGTCTCCGGCGACGCCTACGGCATCGAAGGTGCCGCGCACAAGAGCGTGCTCGCCGCGAGCGGACAGACGATCGCGGTCTCGGCCGGCGGGCTGGACCGTCCCTACCCTGCCGGGCACAGCGAGCTGCTGGGTCGCATCGGAGATGTCGGGCTGCTGGTGAGCGAGCTGCCGCCGGGCGCCGCGCCGACGAGACACAGGTTCCTGGCTCGCAACCGCCTGCTGGCGGCACTCTCAGGTGCGACCGTGATCCCCGAGGCCGGTCCCCGATCCGGGTCGATGACCACCGTCATCGCCGCGCACGAACTCGGCCGGGGCGTCGGCGCGGTGCCCGGTCCGGTGACCAGCGCGACCAGTAGTGGCCCCAACCAGCTCATCCGGCAAGGCTTCGCCCAACTCATCACGGAACCCAGCGAGCTACTTGTCCTACTCGACGCCGACGAGGTACCAAGTCGAGCGGCGACGGGGCCGGGGGTTCGACTGCAGTTCGACCGCCGCCCTCAGCTGGGAAGACCGGGCCGTTCGCTCTGATCATCTTCAATCGACACCGCAACCGGCGTGAGCTACACGGCTTCGATGTCGTCGGTCGATGTCGAGACCGCCTCAGTGCGGGCTACCAGCTCACTGTCTGAGCGTGTCACTACTGTTTCGGGTTTCAGGAAATGGGATGGCCCGTACATCGAGAGCATCCAGCGGCCCGGTTCCCACTCTGTCGCGGTACCTCCTGCTTCATCGACGCGAACCCATCGGAGATCGGTTCGGTAGGTGTCGCCATTCACGAGGAGTTCTACATCGACGTGTGCCACGGCGGCCGCAACGTGCCGGACGCCGAGGATCGTCCATGCCGTGAGGTCTAGTGTCTGGTAGAGGTCCTTGGCCTCGACGGCGAGCTTGCCGACGGAGGATCGCGAGCTGCCGAGTTCCATGAAGTGGGCGCCTGCGGGAGCCCATTGCTTCTTCTGCCACCTCAGTAAGAAGTCCCCGCACGTCGTAGCGACCTCGGACGGATTGTCGGTAGATGCGCCTGGTTCGTACCGATGAGGGTGCCATTCTTCGAGTTTGGCCTTCTGGTCTTGGACCGTCTTCCAGCGGGTCAAGGACTCGCGCAGCGTTGGCGTCGGTTCGACAGGCTTTGCCCGACGTTCCCGGGCGTCTGCCCAGTCGGTTACCGCGAAGAGCCGATTCCACGCTTTGGTGGCGACGACCTCGTTGTCGAAGTTGACCAGGGTGCCGTGCATGATGCCGTTGCGGAATAGCTCGGTTACTTCGGTCGTATCGGTCTTGTAGAAGCCCTTGACGAACGACTGGTGTGCATGGCTCAGGCCCAGATGGTGTCCGGCCACACTGTCCCACGCCACCATGTCTTCTACGGGACGCGCATGCAGTCCCTGCCGTGACGCCGTGTCGAGGTCGTTGACGAAGCCGTCCATCACTGACAGCAGCACAAGGACTGTGCTGTAGTACCGGCCTGCCTCGTAGTCGATCAGCGCCTTCTTCAGTAGCGGGATGCGCGGACGCATCGCGTCGAAGCGATGGAGGCGGCGGAGCGGGAACGCGATCCGATCGGCTGACTTGTAGTACTCGATGAGCCGTGCCTCAGCGATCGACGCATCCTCGGCGCAGACGACGTGCTCGATAGCAGGCAGATTGAAGTCACCGGTAAACACCCAGTTCCGTTCACCAAGAAGGCCGTAGAAGGTGTCAACAATCCCAATGATGCGCCGGTGCTCGCTCTGCAAGTCCTTGAGCTGCTTCCGTTGCGCCTTCGGCAGCAGCAAGCCAAGCAGCTTGAACGCCGCGATCTGCTGCTCCATCTCCTTGACGGACGGAAGATCGCGCGCCGAGCCGTAGGGGCTCACTTTGTGCGTGTCGCTCATGTCTTGACCGTATCTGTGAGCACCGACACTCACGGCATGTTGTGGCTCGGTCCGTGCAACTCCGCTCGTCATAGGCTCCGAGCGGGCCGAGCCGCCGCGGTCTGTCGTACCTGCTGCGCCGACTGCTCGTCGTTGGTGATGGCGTGGGCGCGGTTGAGGGCGGCGCGGGCGCGGATGGCATCGATCTTCTGGCTGGTGCTCTCGGGGTCCGGGCCGAATGGCGTGCGGTCGTCGGTGATGCCGTAGCGGTCGCGGTAGGCGGCGATCGTGCGGGCTGCGCGCCACCATGCCGCCTTCTGCTTCTCGCTCCTCGGCTCCCTGCCGAGGTCGGCCGTCCACGGTGCCTCATCGGTGAGGGAGCCACGGAGCACGGCGTCGGCACGAGCTTCGATCAGCTCGCGGCGCTCGTCCAGGGCTTGCCGCATGTCGTCTGCCATCTGCCCGCTGGCGTGCGGGATCAGACCGACGATCAACCGCGGGGACTTGCGAGTGCGGCCTGATCCGGCGGGCCGGACGGTGGCGCGCGCGACGCGGGCGTGGAGGACGGAGGCGATGTCGTCGGCATCGTCAAGACTGCGGGCACCGACGAGCCGCGGGAGCAGAGCATCGAGGTCGTGGTGATTGGCCTCGGCGTGCCGAAGTTCGGCCGACAGCGCGCCGTAGGCGTCGGAGTCCAGTACGTCGCCGACCTGATCCGGCGTGAGACCGGACGCCGCAAGCAGAGCTGCCCAGCGGTCGTGCTGTGCGGCTTGGGCGATGGTGTCGTATTCGGCCGCAAGTTGGGCGATGGAGCCCCAATATTCTTGCTCGGCGGTGATCGTCTCGTGCGCCGACAGCTCCGCGCCGACGTGCTGGAGCACGCCATACAGGACGCTGCGGGCGGTGACGTTCGGGTTGTCATCAGGGTGCGGCTCGCTGTGCTCGTGATCCTCACGGTCGACGGCTACATACGCGAAGTTGCCTTCCGCGCCACGCGTCATGGAGACGTAGAAGTTCTCCCGCGTAGTCGTCGGAGCGACAACGACGTGCGAGGTCTGCATGGTCACGCCCTGCGCCCGGTGCGCGGTGATCGCGTAGCCGAGGTCCAGGTGCTCGGCTACATAGTCGGCAGGTAGGACGATCCCGCCGCCGAACCTGCGGGCGGCCGGGCGGATGCTGACCGATCCGTCCTCGCGTACGGCAGTAACGGTCCAGCGGGAGCCGTTGCGGACCCATGTTCTGCCGTTGCGGAGGCGGCGGTCGTTGTGGCGGGTGATGACCAGATCACCTTCAGAGGCCGCGGTGCCGTCATGCAGGGCGGCCTCACGGGCCGAGTTCACCTGCCCGCCGATGATCCGATCGGCTCGCGCTCGCGCGTTGAGGGTCGTGACCGTCTCGTGCGTTTCGGCCACGAGGATCGACGCGCGGCCGGCAGCGAGGTCGCGCTGCCAGGCGGTGTAGGCGGCGTCGATCATGGTCTCGGCTTCGCCGCCGGTGATCCGGTCGTGCTCGATGAGCGTGTCGATCGCTTCGGAGCGGCCGTGACGGAGCTGCAGCGAGGTTGTCTTCTCCCAGGCGTGGGTGAAGCGGTGCAGGTCGTGAAGCTCCGGGGCGTCATCGCGGGAGTGGACCAGGAGACCGAACGATCCGCCGGCGTCGACCGATTGGAGCTGGCCCCAGTCTCCGACCAGCAGGGCCTTCGCGCCGGCCTTCTCGACCTCGTGCGTGATCCGGTCGAGCGATGCGGTGCCGGCGAGGGAGGACTCGTCGATGATGACGAGCTGACCCGCCTCGAACGTGGTGCCGTGCATGAGGTGGTTCTGCCACCACTTCGCGGTGTTCTCCGTCGCTATCCCCAGGTCATCGGCGAGGACGTGAGCGGCGGCCGCGGAGGGCGCCAACCCGACCACGGAGCCGGCGCCGTGCTCCTTTTCCCACGCGCGGCGTAGTGCGCTCATCGCAGTGGTCTTCCCGGCGCCAGCCGGGCCGACCAGTACGTCCACGACCCGCCCCGAAACGGCAATCGCGGTCAGGGCGACGGCCTGATCCTCCCCGAGCACCCGGCCCCGTGCGTCCGGCTTGTGGGCAACCCGCTCCACAGTTTCCAGCGGAACCGTGGGGCCTGTTGTCGTGTCGGCGCGGGCCAGGAGGCGGTCTTCAGCGGCCAGCAGCACCTCGGATGAGAACAGGGTCGAGTGCCGGGGACGGAACCGGGTGGTCCCATCTGGACGACGGAACTCGAGCGGGCTGGTCGCCAGCTCGGGCGGGGTCAGCCGCAGAGACGCGCGTTCGGCGGCGTCCACGACGAGGCCGGTGATCGCCTCGCGGTCTTCGATGCTGGCGAACCGCCAGCCCATCAACTGTCGGGAGGCTTCCGCGTGCAGATTCCAGCGCGTCCAGGTCGAACGCTTCTCACCGACCGTCTCCAGCGTCGTCTGTCCGACCTCATGCACGACGTCGAGCGGCACGTCATCGGCACGGAGCACCCGGCGAGGCGTATCGCCGCCAGTGATGGCGCGCGCCCATCCGGTCGCGTCCTTCCCGAGCACGCGGGTCGCGCGCTGCCGCCACTCGCCGGTGAGGTCGGCCAGCGACCTGACCTGCTTCTCAGGTCGTGTCGCGAGGGTTGCCTGCGCGCGTAGTTTCAGCACCGTCCGAGCAGACGGCTGGCGGCCGTGCTTGGCGGCGTACTCAGCGATGAGACGATCCTTCTCGGCCTCGATATGCCGGGAGCGGGTGGAGAACTCGGACACCAGCTCGTCGGGCACGCCCTCGATTTCCCACGCCGGGTTCCGCTCCCGGCCGCGCTCCCGCGCCTCCCACCCCGGGCCGAGGGTGCGGGTGAGCCGGTCGGCTAGGGCCGCGTTGTAGAACTCGGAAACGGCGACGACCGCGGAGTGCATCGGCCGTCCGGCGAGGGTTCGCCAGCGGCCGTCTTGGACAGTCATGACCTTGTTGCTGATGACGACATGTGTGTGGAGCTGGGGGTCGCCGGAGCGGCTGTCATAGTGATCGAACGCGGCAGCGGTGACGCCTGCGACATCGACGTGTGCAACCGCTCCGTCCGGGCCGGTTGCACCCACGCGGGTTGCTGCAACCTCTCGTTCGAGGAACACAACCAGCTCTGCAACCGCCGCGTGATGGGCCGCTGCGATCAGCGATTGCGTGCCCGCGTCCGCGACCGACCAGATCGCGGAGACCGACTTCGGGACGCTGAATGTGAAGTCGAACCCGGCCACCGCGCGGCGGGTGCCGCGCTCGGCTTCCTCGGCCTCGATGGTGGCGACCTCGCGTGCCTTGGCCGCCGGCCCGAGTTCGGGGTCGAGCGCGTCGACACGCTGCTTGACCCGTTCGGCGACGGACGCGAACTGCTGATAGGCGCGGCCCAGGGGCGCGCCCGTGATCGGGTCGTGGCCCATCCCAATCAAGAGCTGTAGCTGAGCCTCGGATACCTGGGCGCCCTCGACCAGCTCGCCGTGCCCGAGACGGCCCAGGCCCGCACCCAGCCAGAATCCCGGCGGGGTGCCCGCCTCGGCGTAGTACCTCGTCAACGGCGTCGAGAGCGAGCGGTCGCCGTCTCCTGCGGCGACCGATTTCAAGAGGTACTTGTAGCCATCGCCCGCGCTCATCACGCGCATCGAAACCGTCACCGTCGCGCCTCCTTCCCTTGGCACCAGGTGGGGCGTCACTCGACCGGGCAATGCCCTCCATCACGCCGCCCTCGGGCGGCAACGACCTCGTCTGAAAGACGTGTGGTGGCTCTGGTGGCCTGCGAGAGAGCGCCGGCGGGCTGGCGCAGCCCAGCGCGACGTCGACGAGCGTCTCAACGCGGGGCGTGGGACAGCAGGGCCGAAGCATCCGAAGTTGCTGTCGGTTAGAATGTGAGGCATGTCAGGTGCTTCAGCTGCGGCCGCTGCCGCTGTGACGGAGACGCTCCGCTAGCGGCGGAACGTCTTCTCACTTTTCGAGTTCCACGTTCCGTCGCTTGATCGTCGGTTCGGAGCGACACCCGTTGTCGCCCGATTCTTCATTCGAGCAGCGGAGTTTTTATGTCTTTCAGCACCTCATCATCGCGGCCAGCGCAAGTGTCGGCCGCGCGTTCCTGGGCAGCCCTCGTGTGCCTGTCTGTCCTGCAATTCCTCATCGCCGTCGATGTCACCGTGGTCAACGTAGCGCTGCCATCCATCGGCAACGATCTAGGCGTTGACCCGCGTGGGCTGACATGGGTCGTCGTCGGCTACACCATCGCAGGCGGCGGCTTGCTCATGCTCGGTGGCCGCCTGGGGGATGTCTTTGGCCGCCGCCGCCTCCTTCTCATCGGTACCGCGATCTTCGGAGCCGCCTCGCTAATGGCGGGCCTCGCGGATTCCTTCGCGCTACTCGTCATCGCCAGGTTGCTCCAGGGAGCAGGCGAAGCACTCGCCCTGCCTGCTGCGATGGCAACGATCGTCCTGCTGTTTCCCGAAGGGAAGGCTCGCAGCCGTGCCCTGAGCGTCTGGGCGGCAGTGGCGAGCTGCGGTCTCGTACTGGGATTCGTGCTCTCGGGAATCATCACCGAACACCTGGGGTGGCGATGGATCTTCCTCATCGCGGTTCCGTTCATTCTGTTCGTACTGCTCGCCACGGTAGTCCTCCTGCCACGCGACCAGAAACAAGAGCGCGCCCCGTTGGATTTCCTTGGATCGATTCTGCTGACGAGCGCACCCCTGCTGTTCGCATTCGGGGTGGTCGAAGCCGGAGAGAACACCGGGAATCTGCCGTGGCTAGCAATCGCCGCGCTGATAGGAGCGAGTGTCGCCGCAGGCCTGTTCGTCACCGTGGAACGCCGAGCCGCGAATCCTCTGGTACCTCTAACCTTCTTCCACAACCGAACACGAGTACGAGCAAATCTTGCGACTGCACTGCTGAGCGCGGCGCTTTCGACATCGTTCCTGCTGTTCACGTTCTACCTACAGGATGAACTCGGTCTTTCCCCACTGGAAGCCGGTCTGCTACTCCTGCCCCTTGCCGTGGCACTCATCGGCGCCGTGACCATCGTGCCCCGCCTCTTGGGGCGCTGGGGAGCGCGTTCTTGCATCGTTGTCGGGCTAAGTTCCGCAGGCGTAGGCATGATCGTGATCGCTATAGCTGCGCAGTTCGAAGCCCCCGCATGGCTGCTGATCCCAGCGATGCTGTTCATCGCCGCAGGTATGGGATTCGGGCTCGTGGGACTGCAATATGCGGCGGTGACCGAGGTCACAGAAGAGGATGCGGGAGTCGCGTCCGGGGTCCAGCGGGCCTCGGACCAGCTCGGCGGGTCCGCAGGGGTCACCGTCTACGTCGGATTGGGTTTCACGTCGATCTTCCACGGGCTATCGCCCTACGTACTGAGCAGCGGACTCGCAATTATTGGTCTCTGCATTGCAGGCGGCATTGCCGCGCGAATTGCCCTCCCCAACGTCGACGTCACGAACACTGACTCGATGGGCAGTTCGTAGGCATCCGCGAGCACGTGAATGC
>CAZJOZ010000050.1:0-1533 GCA_964547775.1 uncultured Leucobacter sp. | reverse complement strand
GTCACGAACACTGACTCGATGGGCAGTTCGTAGGCATCCGCGAGCACGTGAATGCGTTGGACGAGGTGCTCAATGGCGTCCTCGGACAGCTCGTTTGATCGAAGCGGGCGAGGGTTGCGGTACGAACCACTCATAGTTCGTACCGCAACCATCTCCCGTGCCCGGGTACCGGTCGCGTACGACTGCGTGAAGGTGATCATCGTTCGCGATGGCTCGGCGATCCTCTTCAGCGAGTTTGGTGAACAGCCCGTCGGGCCCGGCGACGTGATCCTGCTGGGCGCGAACACTCTCTGTGGCGGCGAGCCCGAGGGGCACATCACCGTAACGACGATCTACGCAGACACGGACTATGTGATCGACCAGGTGTTCTGGCAGCACGTCGGCAGCTTGTGCCACCGTCTCGACGCCCAGGACTTCGCAGCGACGATGTATACCGAACCTGCGCAGGTGCTCCGTCTCGGCGAGGATCGCACCCAGAGGATGATGCCCTGGCTCGATGAGTTGGCGGCATTAAGCATCGAAGGACGACCCGCGAAGAACTTCTACCGGATGCAGGCTCTTTGGTTCAGCCTGGTCGATGTGATCGCACCTTTCGTCAAGACTTCACATGTGCGAGTGTCGCCGACGCAGCGCGCTACAACGTGGCCGTCCGCACCACGACATCGCCGATTCGCACCATTGCGAGCGGAAGTTCGCAGGGCAGCTGATCTCCTGCGTGCTGAACCCCAGCGGCGATGGTCTACGACTGAGCTCGCTGACGAGGTACATCTCTCAAAGTCGCAGCTCGGCCGCTTGTTCGTGGAGGCGTTCGGGAAGTCTCCTATCGCCTATCTCACGATGCTTCGCACCGAGCGGATGGCCGCGCTTCTGCGCGAATCCGATGCGCCGATCGCTCTGATTGCTCGCGAGGTGGGTTGGAGCGATTCAGATTTCGCTACGCGCCAGTTCCGCCGTAGCGTCGGGCTGACTCCCGCCGATTATCGGGCTTTGAGCCACGGAGAAGGTTCCGCAATCAACCGGCGGAAGCGCGCATCTGCCTCGGCGATAACCGCAGGATCAGCTCGTGCGACAACCGAGGACACCCTCGCTCCGGTAGTCCGGTAGAGACTCGTCGGGTTCGTCGCGGAGCCTGACGGTCGCCAGCATCGTTCCGTCGTCCGTCTCGTCTTCCTGATCCGCCCGGCGTACCTCGTGGTCGCACGGCTGCTCCCTCTCGGGGCGGCCCCGGCGGAGGGAGGTCAGGCGATGGCTATGAGGAACGAGACGCGGGAAGCGAAGCTCGAAGCTCTCGAAGAACGCATCGTGCGCTCAGTCGAGGAACTGGTGTCCGGTGACGACTGGCGGCAGGCGATGGAGTTCGCCGCGCGGTTCCGGTCCCGCTCGTTCAACAACACACTGCTGATCTGGGCTCAGCACCTCGAAGCATACGAGCAAGGCCGAGTGCCCACGCCGACGCCGACGTGGGTGGCCGGGTTTCAGGACTGGAAGAAGATGGGCCGCTGGGCCGAGGCCGGCGGCGGCTATGAGATTCGC
>CAZJOZ010000049.1:0-9797 GCA_964547775.1 uncultured Leucobacter sp. | reverse complement strand
ATGGTACTGCACTCGGGAGGGTGTGGGAGAGTAGGACACCGCCGGACTCCTTTTACAGAAAAGGGGATCGATCGAGAGGTCGGTCCCCTTTTTTTATGCCCCAAAACGCTGCAGTTCTGTGCCGCGTCGGGGGTTTAGCCACGGCAAACCGGTAGACTACCGGTAACTGAAAAAGACAGCGTATAGGTCGGAGGTTGCGGATGGGAGTGCTGGCAGCCCTGCTGACCGGACTCTCCGTTTTCGCGATCATCATTTACCCGATTATCCGGAAGCTCGGTCGCAGAGGATTCTTAATCGCTGCGCTCGGTCCCGCAGTTGCTTTCGTCATTCTGCTGGTGGAAGGCATACGAGGGCTGCCCGTTGTCGACTCGATTACATGGGTTCCACAACTCGGTCTCGATTTGGGCCTGCGCATGGACTATGTGTCGTGGCTCTTTGCACTCCTGGTGACGGGGGCAGGCGCACTCATTCTGATCTACTGCCAGAATTATTTTGACGACGGTGAAGATGGCCTCGCCCGTTTCGGTGCAGTGTTCCTCGGCTTCAGCGCGAGCATGCTCGGTCTCGTGCTCGCTGATAACGTCTATTTGCTTTTCACGTTTTGGGAAGCAACCACAATCTTTTCCTTCTTGTTGATTGCGCACGCTTTCAAACAGCGCACGAGCAGATCGACTGCGTTACAAGCGCTCATGGTGACGACCGCTGGCGGACTCGTCATGCTCGTTGGTCTCGTTATTCTCGCGACAGCCGCTGGTACCCCGAGCCTCTCGGTAATTCTTGCGGAACCGCCTGCGGGCACGCTTGCGCATGTGTCTGTGTTTCTTGTTCTCGTTGGCGCTCTCTCAAAGTCTGCAATCTTCCCCTTCCATTTCTGGCTACCCGGAGCGATGTCTGCGCCGACGCCGGTGAGTGCTTACCTGCACGCTGCAGCCATGGTGAAGGCGGGAATCTACTTGATCGCCAGGCTCGACACCGGATTCGCCGATGTTCCCGGATATCGAGAGACTCTGGTCATTCTGGGCGGAATCACCATGCTGAACGGTGGCTTCCGTGCACTGCGGCAATATGACATTAAGTTGATTGTCGCTCACGGAACCGTGAGTCAGCTTGGACTCTTGGTGATGGTATTTGGCGTCGCCGACACGCGCGCCGAGTTCGCTGGTTTTGCGCTCCTGTTCGCCCATGCCCTCGCCAAGGCACCCCTTTTCCTTGCGGTCGGTATTATCGACCATCGCACGGGTACCCGTGATCTTCGGAAGCTGAGTGGTCTTGGCCGCAGGGCACCGGTGCTCGCAACGGTGACGACGTGTGCAGCGCTGAGCATGATGGGTGCTCCGCCGTTCTTCGGATTCGTTGCAAAAGAATCAGCATTCGCGGAGCTTCTGGAAATCGGACAAGATCTACCAATTGCGATACCGGCGTTTGCGATCGCATTGGTCGGCAGTGTCTTGACGGTCGCGTATATGATGCGATTCCTCTGGGGCGCCTTCGCAACCAAGCCTGGGGTGTCTCCGTCGATCCTGGCGCATCGAGACGCGCCTGCCGTGTTAACCGCTCCGATTATTTTTGTCGCATTCACGCTGGTCGGCGGTCTTGGTGCTCCTGTGACAGATCTCCTGTTTCAGCAGTTCGTCCCGCACAGTGGAGCGGACCACCTAGCGCTGTGGCATGGGTTCACGCCCGCTCTAGGAGCCTCAGTTGTCGTGCTTGTTGTCGGTGGGTTGCTCGGGTATCTGAGCATACGTAGTCGACGTCCCATTGCGACTGTTCCCGAGCGTTACTCCGCCTCTCACGTCTATTGGCTTCTCACGCACTGGCTCGACCTGGCAGCTGTGCGCCTCACTGCGCTGACACAGCGCGGTTCGCTGCCGTTTTATCTTGCAGTGATCCTGGGGGTCACGGTTGCTGCGCTCGGCGGGGTCATCGTGTTTACCGGATCCTGGCCAGACGCGGTCACCTTCATCACGTCGCCCGTGCAAGCACCGATTGCGCTGGTCATGCTCATCGCAACGATTTTTGCTCTGCGTGCCCGGACCCGTTTTCAGGCGGTCGTGCTTGTCGGTGTAACAGGGTATGGCATGGCGGCTCTCTTCGCGCTGCAGGGCGCACCAGATCTCGCACTGACTCAGGCATTAGTGGAGACGGTGACTCTTATTTCTTTCGTGCTCGTCATTCGTCGACTGCCGCAACGTATCGGTGTCCAGGCGACCCGGTTCAACCGTTGGGTAAGGCTCGGCATCGGTGCTGGTATCGGCACCGTGCTGGGGGTGCTTGCTTTAGTATCCATCGGAGCTCGAACCGCGGATCCAATATCGCTGTTCCTTCCTGAGCTTGCATATGCCGGCGGGCACGGTCAGAACGTCGTCAACGTGATGCTTGTTGATATTCGAGGGTGGGACACGCTAGGGGAGCTCTCTGTCATTCTGGCAGCGGCTACCGGTGTGGCCTCACTGGTGTTCTTGAGCTCCAGAATTGACACGCTGCCAAAGCTCAGCCGACGCGATGCTCGCGTACGTGTCCACGATTACATTCGTCGGGTCGAGGATCCAAATGATCCGGCCGAGCGTCGTACCTGGCTGCTTGCGGGAAAGAACCTCGATCCGTCGAGGCGTTCAATCCTCCTTGAGGTGGTCGTTCGGCTCATTTTCCACGCGCTGATCCTGCTCTCGTTCTACCTCCTCCTCACCGGGCACAACACCCCGGGTGGCGGTTTCGCCGGAGGTCTCGTAGCTGGACTCGCCTTGGTGGCACGATATCTCGCTGGTGGACGCGACGAACTTGGCGCGACGGTGCCAGTGGATGCGGGCAAAATCCTCGGTGCAGGACTCGCACTTGCGGCGACCATGGCGATCTTGCCTCTCTTCTTTGGCCAAGCGGCACTTGCCTCAGCATGGATCGACCTCGATCTCGGTCCGTTCGGCACCCTGCCGATCGTTACCTCGACATTCTTTGATATCGGCGTTTACCTTGTTGTCTTTGGCTTGGTACTCGATGTGCTTCGCAGCCTTGGCGCAGAAGTTGATCGTCAGGAAGAGGAAGAATTTACCGCCGCAGCAGTTCCACCCACACCAGAAGCGGGTGATGCACGATGACGACGATGCCTCTGGTGCTGGTGCTGGTGATGGTAGTGATGTACACGGGCGGAATTTACCTCTTGTTGGATCGCAGTCTCACCAGGGTGCTTCTCGGATTCCTCTTGGTCGGTAATGCGACAAATCTGCTGCTGTTTCTCACGTCAGGTGGGTTCGGTCTCGCACCGATCTACGGTCCGCCGCCAGAAGATATGAGCGACCCACTACCGCAAGCATTCATTCTGACGTCGATCGTGATCACCTTCGGGGTGAGCGCATTCATGTTGGCGTTGATCTATCGTAGCTGGAGGCTTGCACGTGAAGACGAAGATGCGGTGCACGATGATGATCACGACGTGCAACTTGCAGAAGCCGAATCCCTCACCACGGAAGAAGTGACTGACGAAGAACTGGCACAGGCGCAGGAGTTTGATGACGACGCTTCCGATGTGGGATCGGAGGGCGTCCGATGAACGCGCTCATTCCCTTAGTTGTGCTCGTCCCCTTGGGCAGCGCAGCCCTGGCCCTTGCATTGCCAGGCCGCCGGCGAGCTCAGCAAGTCATCACGGTGGCCGCGCTTGCCGTGGTGCTTGGGCTGAGCGCTGTCTTCATGTGGTTCACCGACCAGCAGGGAACAATGGCGATGCAGGTCGGAGGATGGGCTGCACCGTTTGGTATTTCTCTGGTGGTCGATCGGCTCAGTGCGCTGCTGTTGATGGTGTCTGCGGTCGTCCTACTTGGCGTTCTCTTGTTCTCGCTGGGGCAGGGCCTTGCAGACGGTGATGATGAGACGCCCGTGTCGATCTATTACCCGACCTACCTTGTGCTGGGAGCAGGCGTCTGTAATGCGTTCATTGCGGGTGACCTCTTTAACCTGTACGTGGGGTTTGAGATTCTCCTTGTGGCGAGCTATGTGTTGATCACGCTGGGTGGCACCGGGCCGCGTATTCGGGCAGGGGTGACCTACGTTGTTGTCTCGCTGGTGTCGTCAATTCTCTTTCTCGCCTCGATTGCCTTGGTATATGCCGCAACTGGCACCGTGAATATTGCTCAACTGACCATTCGAATCGCTGAGCTTCCGAGCAACGTGCAATTGTTGCTCAACCTCGCTCTGCTCATCGCTTTCGGCATTAAAGCAGCGATTTTTCCCCTTGCGTTCTGGCTTCCAGACTCCTATCCGACCGCGCCCGCGCCAGTGACCGCAGTGTTTGCGGGATTGCTCACCAAGGTGGGTGTGTACGCGATTATTCGAAGCCAGTCCCAACTCTTTCCGGAATCAAATGTCAACGACCTTCTCTATGTCGTCGCTGCGCTGACTCTCGTGGTCGGGATTCTCGGCGCTATTTCTCAGCTCGATATTAAGCGTCTCCTCTCATTTACCCTGATTAGTCACATCGGATACCTGATTTTTGGTATCGCGATCTCCACGGATCTGGGATACGCTGCGACGATCTTCTATATTGCGCACCACATTATTGTGCAAACCACCCTCTTCCTGGCGGTCGGATTGCTGGAGCGCCATGCCGGTACAACCTCGCTCACCAGCTTGGGCGGAGTGCTGCGGACAGCGCCGGTCATTGCGGTGCTCTTCTTCATCCCAATGCTGAACCTCGGCGGTATTCCACCGTTTTCAGGTTTCATCGGAAAATTGGGCCTCTTTACGGCAGCGGCGGAATCAGCGACCCCCGGAGCCTACTGGCTCATGGGTGTGGGGGCGCTGGTGTCCCTCCTGACCCTGTATGCGCTTGCCAGGGCTTGGAGTCTTGCCTTCTGGCGGTCGAAGGCAGCTGCCGTGAACGGTGGTGCCGTGTCGCCACCACGAACGAGCGAAGCGCAGATGCTCCACGGCCGAGAGCAAGCTCTTCTGGAACGACTGCACGACGCACCCGATGCAGAACCGACGAAGGAGCGGCGAGACATTCCCGCACTGATGATTGCTGCAACCACTGGCATGGTCGTGGTGAGCGTGCTCCTCACCGTCTTCGCGGGACCGCTGTATAGCTATGCGTCACGCGCAGGAGAGCAGATCGTGGAACCCATGGTGATGGTTTCCGTAGTGCTGGACTCGCCAGAGGTCAATGGAAATGGGAGCGGCGACGTACAGGTGGGGGAGTACGACCCTATGAGCAGTGACGGTGGTGAGGCACAGTGAGCGGCAGTGATCGTGGGGCTCGGACCGTCTTCCGTTGGCAAGAGCTTCCTCTTTTGATCGGACTCGTCATCACATGGATGCTGCTGTGGCGTGAGTTTTCCTGGCTCTCTCTGGTGAGCGGCATCGTGGTGTCGATTCTTGCGATGCGGTTGTTTTATTTGCCCCCGGTGGTGGTTGCTGGTCGCTTCAATATCTGGTGGGCGACACGCTACCTGGTGTATTTCTTGTGGCATCTCATGTTGGCGTCCTTTCAGGTCGCATGGCTCGCCATCCGTCCGGGTCCACCGCCTCGTACCGCCATCCTTGCGATGCGCCTGCGCACTCGCTCAGATTTCATCATGACGATGGTAGGTCTGACGGTTTCCCTCATTCCAGGATCGTTGGTTGTCGAGGTTGATCGCTTCGCCTCGACGTTGTACCTGCACGTATTAAATACCCCGACCCAACGTGAAATACGTCGCATGCGCCAACAAACCCGCCATATCGAAGAACTCTTGATCCGCGCACTTGGGTCCCGCGCAGAGGTGAGGGCGCTGTGATGGATCAGTTTGTCTTAGCCACCGTTATTGTGGTGATGTGTGGTCTCGCACTCACCGCCCTCGCTGCGGTCATTCGTATCGTGCGCGGACCCACCATTCTCGACCGTATGATTGCCTCGGACGTGTTACTGACCACCCTGATGCTTTCTGTGGGATCTCACATGGCACTGACTGGGAGCACCGAAGGAATTGCCATTATGGTCGGGATCGCGGCGACCGCGGTGCTCGCAACCATTGTGGTGGCTCGTTACGTCAAGCGTCGGGCATCACTCAACGACCAGGTATCACCCTCACGGGGGGCCGAACATGTGTGAAACGCTACTCGACGTGCTCTCGCTCGTGTGCCTCATCGGGGCCACGGTATTCTCTGTGGTTGCAGGAATTGGACTGCTGCGGTTCACGGATGCTCTGAGCCGGCTCCACGCGGCAACGAAGCCGCAAATCTTTGGATTGCTCCTGGTGATTACCGCGATCGCACTCCACGACCGGTCGTGGATGACGCTGTTCGCATTACTTCCTGTGTTCGTGTTTCAGTCATTAACTGCCCCAATTGGGGCACACATGGTCGGTCGAGCCGCCTACCGCAGTGGGCAACTCGACGATGAGACCCTGGTGATGGACGAGCTTGCGCCGGCGATTGAGCGTTCGGATCGCGACAGCGCACACTAAAGCGGTGGGGCGTGAATCTCTGAAGATCCATGCCCCACCGCTTCTTGATCGCTTCCGCGGTGTTGGTATTAATTGAGGAGATAGCGGCTATAGCCAGGCACCGTGAGGAAGGTGGGGAAATCATCACCCAGTGCGACATCCCTGAACAATTCCACGGCTTCGTCAAAACGGTCACCTTCGAATCGATCGAAGGTTGCGACGATCTCTCGAAGGAGCTCGTCCACCCACTGCTTGGTGATTCGGTTGCCCTCTGCTGTGGACTGATCTTGATGGATCCACTGCCAAATCTGTGAGCGGCTGATCTCAGCTGTGGCAGCATCTTCCATGAGGTTGTCAATTGCGACTGCTCCATAGCCACGCAACCACGCCTCCAAGTAACGGACGGCAACGGAAATATTGTCGCGGACTCCCGCGTCGGTAATTTCACGGCCGATGTGCACGTCGAGGAGTTGCGCCGCGGAAACGTTTACGTCGTCCCGTTGGCGGTCGACCTGATTCGGGCGGTCCCCAAGCACCGCATCAAATTCAGCCTGTGCAATGGGGATCAGGTCAGGGTGGGCAACCCATGTTCCATCGAAACCGTCGGCCGCCTCACGCTGTTTGTCTGCGCGAACCTTGGCCTCCGCCTGCGCGGTGATTTCTGGATCTCTGCGGTTGGGAATGAAGGCACTCATTCCTCCGATAGCGTGTGCGCCACGCTTGTGACACGTCTTCACGAGGAGCTCCGTGTATGCGCGCATGAAAGGCACCGTCATCGTCACTTCGCTGCGGTCGGGGAGGACGAAACGAGCACCGCGGCCACGATAGTTCTTGATGATCGAGAAGATGTAGTCCCAGCGTCCAGCGTTGAGGCCAGCAATGTGGTCTCGCATGACATAGAGGATCTCTTCCATCTCGAACGCTGCAGGAAGAGTTTCGATGAGCACGGTAGCGCGGATAGTACCGTGGGCAAGGCCGAGATACGCCTCGGTGAACGAGAACACGTCATCCCAGAGCTTCGCCTCTTCACTTGACTCAAGCTTCGCGATGTAAAAGTACGGGCCTCGACCATTCTCGATGAGCTGCTGAGCATTATGAAAGGCATAAAGCCCAAAATCAACGAGGCTGCCAGACGCAGCGCCAGCCTGTCCCTGTGCATTGGTATAGCGCAGGTGCTTTTCCACCAGGTGCCATCCGCGGGGGCGCATGATGATCGTAGGAGTGCGTTCGGCAGTTACCTCGTAGCGCTTTCCTGCGTCGCTGGTGTATGTCAGTTGCCCTCGAATCGCGTCGAACAGCGAGAGTTGGCCGCCAATGACGTTTTGCCAGGTGGGGCTGGTCGCGTCTTCTTGGTCCGCGAGCCAGACACGCGCTCCCGAGTTGAGTGCGTTGATGGTCATCTTTGGATCGGTTGGACCGGTGATTTCAACGCGGCGGTCCTCGAGTCCCGGACCGGGTCCCGCCACTCGCCAGTGCGGATCCTCGCGGATGACGCGGGTATCTTCGCGAAACTTTGGATCCCGTCCGTTACCGATCTCATAGCGGCGGCGCTGGCGCTCAGCTAGGCACTCGTGTCGGCGAGCAGCAAAGCGGTCGTGGAGGACGGAAAGGAACTCGAGTGCGTCAGGGGTGAGGATCTCAGAGGATCGTTCACGCGTTGGAGCAAGAATCTCGATTCTCGTGGCGGTCATGGTGGCAGACATTTCGTTGTCCTTTGTAAACGTGGACCGATCGTTCGTGAGAACTCGGATCCGGCTGAACATGGGGACTCGCTGTTGGGGGTGTGGCAGCGAGTAAATCTTGGTGTGCTTCTATTTTTACGACTTGTTTGCGTGCAAGGCAGCGAGTTTCGACCTGAAGAATGAGGTTTTTTCTATTTTGCGAAAATTTGAACGTCTGCGAAGATGGGGACATGACATTGCTGACCTCTGCAACTCCTGACCCGGTTGTTGACACAAATGACGCGGCAGATGCACTCACGCTTGGCCGCCAAATTCGCGAGCGACGTATTCAGCTTGGAATGAAGCTGGAACAACTCGCAGCGGAGGTTGATCGTGCACCGTCGCAGATTTCAGCGATCGAGAACGGAAAACGCGAGCCGAGTTTGCCAATGCTTCGTGCTCTTGCGCAGGCCCTCCAGTGCACCGTCGATGAACTGCTCGTAGATGAGGCGCCCAATGAGCGAGCTGCGTTGGAAATCGCGGTCGAACGTGCGCAGCGGGGAAGCGTCTTTCACTCGCTTGGGATTCAGCCGATTCGCGTGTCAAAGGCGACCTCTGACGACACGCTCAAAGCCATCCTCGGACTACATCAGGAAATTGAACGCCTTCATAGGGAGCGCGCGGCGACACCTGAAGAAGCGCGGCGAACCAATACGGAATTGCGTGCGGAGATGCGAGTACGGGGGAATTATTATGCCGAGCTTGAGAACGAAGCTCGTGCGTTGCTCGCTGCGGTTGGATACTCGGGTGGTCCAGTCTCGCAACAGTTGATTTCCACGATCGCTGAGAAACTTGGGTTCACCCTGCACTACGTGAACGATCTGCCTCATTCCACACGCTCTGTTATTGATCGGCGAAATAAGCGGATCTATCTCGGAACGAATCTCCCTTCGCGCGACGCACGGGCGCCAATTCTCCGGTCGCTCGCCAGTCTCGTGTGTCAACACGAAGAACCGAGCAACTACGGAGAATTCTTGCGTCAGCGTGTCGAAGCGAACTATCTTGCCGGCGCAGTTCTTCTGCCTGAACAAGCGACGGTGGTAGTTCTTAACGAAGCGAAGAAGCGTCGAGAAATTTCAATGGAAGATCTGCGAGATGCGTTTGGGGTGTCATATGAAATGGCCGCTCATCGGTTCACCAATCTCGCGACCACCCATCTCGATCTTGATGTGCACTTCATGAAGGTGCACGAGTCGGGAACCCTCATTAAGGCATATGAGAATGATGGCGTGCGGTTCCCCTCGGATGCGCTCGGAAACCTCGAGGGTGCTATGGTGTGCCGCAATTGGACTGCGCGGACTGTCTTCAGTCAACCTGACCGTTTCAATCCGTGGTACCAGTACACCGACATGGCTGAAGGTGGGACCTACTGGTGCACCTCTCGCGTGGAGAAAGCGAAGGAAGGCCAGTACTCCGTCAGCGTAGGGGTGCCATTTGATGGGGTGAAATGGTTCCGTGGAAGGGAAACGCCACACCGCAATAAGTCGTTCTGCCCTGACGAGCGATGCTGCCGTAAAGCGTCTGATGTGCTCACCAAGAAGTGGTCTGCGGCAGCGTGGCCCGAGGCCGCTACACCCACGAGTTTGCTTGCAGCCCTCCCGACTGGCACGTTCCCAGGGGTTGATGCTCATGAGGTGTACGGATTCCTCGAAAAACATGAGCGAGA
>CAZJOZ010000048.1:7872-9941 GCA_964547775.1 uncultured Leucobacter sp. | reverse complement strand
GAGTTGAAGCCAGGCGGGGGAGCAAAGCTTGCTCGTTCCGCAGGTGCATCGGTTCGTCTGGTTGCAAAGGACGGCCCCTACGCTCAGCTGCGTCTCCCCTCAGGTGAGATTCGCAACGTCGACGCGCGTTGCCGCGCAACCGTCGGCGAGGTCGGCAACGCTGAACAGGCGAACATCAACTGGGGTAAGGCAGGCCGTATGCGTTGGAAGGGCGTCCGCCCGACCGTTCGCGGTGTCGTCATGAACCCGGTCGACCACCCGCACGGCGGTGGCGAGGGTCGCACCTCTGGTGGCCGTCACCCGGTCAGCCCGTGGGGTCAGAAGGAAGGCCGCACTCGTAAGCCAAACAAGGAAAGCGACAACCTCATTGTGCGTCGCCGTCCGACTGGCAAGAAGCGTTAATCGGCAGGTAGGAGAAGTAGAAGATGCCTCGTAGTCTCAAGAAGGGCCCCTTCGTCGACAACCACTTGCTGAACAAAGTGGTCGCTCAGAACGAAGCTGGCACCAAGAACGTGATCAAGACCTGGTCGCGCCGCTCGATGATTGTTCCCGCAATGCTGGGTCACACCATCGCAGTGCACGACGGTCGTAAGCACATCCCCGTATTCGTCACCGAAACCATGGTCGGTCACAAGTTGGGCGAGTTTGCCCCAACGCGTACCTTCCGTGGTCACGTGAAAGACGACAAGAAGGGCCGTCGCCGCTAACGCGGTGGCGCGAAGGAGGAAAAGAAATGGTGGAGTCGATCGCCCGCGTGCGTCATATCCGCATCACCCCCCAGAAGGCCCGTCGTGTCGTTGACCTGATCCGTGGGAAGAACGCTCAGGAGGCCCTGGCCATCCTGAAGTTTGCCCCTCAGGCCGCGTCGGAGCCGATCTACAAGCTGGTGGCCTCGGCCATCGCGAACGCTCGCGTGAAGGCCGATAACGAGAACCTTCGTCTCAACGAAGACGAGCTCGTCATCGCCCGTGCCTTCGTCGACGAGGGAGCAACCCTGAAGCGGTTCCGCCCCCGCGCACAGGGACGCGCGTTCCGCATTAATAAGCGCACGAGCCACATCACCGTCGTTCTCCAGAGCGCCGATGAGCTTGCGGGCGCAGAGAAGGGAGCCAAGTAAATGGGCCAGAAGATTCATCCCTACGGCTTCCGCCTCGGGATCACCACCGATCACGTATCGCGCTGGTTTTCAGATTCGACGAAGAAGGGCCAGCGTTACGCTGACTACCTCGCCGAAGACATCAAGATCCGTCAGCACCTCAGCGAGCAGCTTGACCGTGCAGGCGTGAGCCGTATCGAGATCGAACGCACCCGCGATCGTGTGCGCGTCGATATTCACTCGGCTCGCCCCGGCATCGTGATTGGCCGTCGTGGGGCAGAGGCTGAGCGCATCCGCGCCGACCTCGAAAAGCTCACCGGCAAGCAGATCCAGCTGAACATCCTCGAGGTGAAGAACCCCGAGGCAGACGCTCAGCTCGTTGCGCAGGGCATCGCCGAGCAGCTTGCTGCACGTGTGGCATTCCGTCGCGCGATGCGCAAGGGACTGCAGGGTGCACAGCGCGCCGGCGCCAAGGGCGTTCGTATCCAGGTGTCAGGCCGTCTCGGCGGCGCTGAAATGAGCCGTTCAGAGTTCTACCGTGAGGGCCGGGTGCCGCTGCACACCCTCCGTGCGAACATCGACTACGGCTTCTATGAGGCAAAGACCACCTTCGGTCGCATCGGCGTGAAGGTTTGGATCTACAAGGGCGACCTCACCAATAAGGAACTCGCACGTGAGCAGGCGGCCCAGAAGCCGTCTCGTGATCGTGGCGATCGCCGCCGTGCGCCCCGCGCTGCACAGGCCGAGGCTGCGCCAGCCGCAGCAGGAGCGGAGAAGTAAGTCATGCTGATTCCCCGTCGAGTGAAGCACCGTAAGCAGCACCATCCCGGTCGCAGCGGTCAAGCCAAGGGTGGCACCAAAGTTACCTTCGGTGAGTTTGGTATCCAGGCTCTGACCCCTGCCTATGTGACCAACCGTCAGATCGAGGCAGCTCGTATCGCGATGACACGTCACATCAAGCGTGGTGGCAAGG
>CAZJOZ010000048.1:0-7862 GCA_964547775.1 uncultured Leucobacter sp. | reverse complement strand
TGGATCAACATTTACCCAGACCGTCCGTTGACCAAGAAGCCTGCCGAAACCCGCATGGGTTCCGGTAAGGGTTCACCTGAGTGGTGGGTCGCTAACGTCAAGCCGGGTCGCGTTCTCTTTGAGGTCGCCGGTGTCGATGAGCAGCTCGCGCGCGAAGCAATGACTCGCGCGATCCACAAGCTGCCATTGAAGGCTCGCATTATCAAGCGTGAGGAGGGCGACGCGTAATGGCAATCGGAAGCAAGGATCTTGCGATCACCGAGCTCGATACGTTCGAGAACGAGCGTCTCGCCGAGGAGCTCAAGAAGGCTAAGGCCGAACTGTTTAACCTGCGCTTTCAGTCGGCCACCGGCCAACTTGAAAGCCACGGCCGCGTTCGCCAGGTGAAGCGCGATATCGCTCGCATCTACACCGTGCTGCGTGAGCGTGAGCTCGGTATTCGGCCTACTCCCGCAGCGGCTCCTGAAAAGGCTCCTGCGAAGAAGGCGGCTGCGAAGAAGAGCACCAAGAAGGCCGAGCAGGCAGAAGCCGCCGCAGATTCGGCTGCAACTGAGTCGAAGGAGGCTTAACGATGGCTGAGGTAGAAACCCAACAGCGCGGCTACCGGAAGGCTCGCCGCGGCTACGTTGTGAGCGACAAGATGGACAAGACCATTGTGGTTGAGGTTGAGGATCGCGTGAAGCACCCCCTCTACGGCAAGGTCATGCGCCGCTCATCAAAGGTGAAGGCGCACGATGAGCAGAACACCGCCGGCATCGGCGATCTCGTGCTCATCCACGAGACCCGCCCGCTGAGCGCGACCAAGCGGTGGCGCCTGGTCGAGATCCTCGAGAAGGCGAAGTAAGCCCCCGGCTTACGGAAGAAGGAGTATCCAGTGATTCAACAGGAATCGCGACTCAAGGTAGCCGACAACAGCGGCGCTAAAGAGTTGCTCACGATTCGTGTGCTCGGGGGGTCGAGGCGCCGCTACGCGGGGCTCGGCGATACCATCGTCGCAACCGTCAAGGATGCGATCCCCGGTGGCAACGTGAAGAAGGGCGATATCGTCAAGGCGGTTATCGTTCGCACCCGCAAGTCAACTCGTCGTGCCGATGGTTCATACATCAGCTTCGATGAGAACGCAGCGGTCATTTTGAAGGCAGATGGGGAGCCTCGCGGCACCCGTATCTTCGGGCCGGTCGGCCGTGAGCTTCGCGACAAGAAGTTCATGAAGATCGTCTCACTTGCACCGGAGGTGATCTAGTCCTATGGGCGCAAAGATCAAGAAGGGTGATCTCGTCGAGGTTATCTCAGGCGCGACGCAGGAGCGTGGCGGCTACAAGGGCAAGCAGGGCCACGTGCTCGAGGTGCTCACCGACAGCGATCGCGTCATCGTTGAAGGCGTGAACTACGTCAAGAAGCACGTGCGCCAGGGCCAGAGCGCTCGTGGCACCCAAGAGGGTGGCATCGAAACGCACGAGGCTCCGATCCATGTCTCGAACGTTGCTCTTGTCGACCCAGAAACGAAGAAGCCGACCCGTGTGGGCTTCCGCGTTGAAGAGGTTGAGAAGAACGGCCAGAAGAAGACCGTGCGCGTTCGCTACGCCAAGAAGTCTGGGAAGGACATCTAATGTCTGAAGCATCTGCCGCCGTTGCTGGCAAAATCCAGCCTCGCCTGAAGCAGAAGTACCGCGATGAGATCGTTCCGGCGCTGAAGGAAGAGTTCGGCTACAAGAACGCTATGCAGGTACCTGGCCTCGTGAAAATCGTGGTCAATACCGGTGTTGGCGACGCCGCACGTGACAGCAAGGTGATTGAGGGCGCGATCGACGATCTCACCCGCATCACCGGCCAGAAGCCAATGGTGACGAAGGCTCGCAAGAGCATCGCGCAGTTCAAGCTTCGCGAAGGTCAGGCTATTGGTGCACACGTCACCCTGCGCGGTGACCGCGCCTGGGAATTCATGGACCGTCTGGTGACGCTTGCGTTGCCGCGTATCCGTGACTTCCGCGGCTTGTCACCCAAGCAGTTCGATGGCAACGGAAACTACACCTTTGGTCTCACCGAACAAAGCGTGTTCCACGAGATCGATCAGGATAAGATCGATCGGGTGCGTGGTTTCGACATCACCGTCGTGACCACCGCAAAGTCTGACGACGAGGGTCGCGCGCTGCTTCGCCAGCTCGGATTCCCGTTCAAGACCGAATAACTGAATACACCAAGCGGAACGGCACCCCTGAGAGGGGGTGCCGGATTCGCGCATCACCCAGGTCGCCAGTCGTGTAACGGCTGTCGATACCAGGCGAGAAAGAAGAGTCACTTATGACGATGACCGATCCGGTCGCAGACATGCTGACCCGTTTGCGCAATGCAAACTCGGCGCACCATGACGACGTTTCGCTTCCCGGCTCAAAGCTGAAGGAGCGGATCGCTGAGATCCTCAAGCGCGAGGGCTATATCGCTGACTGGAAAGTGGAAGACGCACGCGTCGGCACCACTCTCACCATGACGCTGAAGTACGGCCCGAACCGCGAGCGTTCCATCGAGGGCATCAAGCGGGTTTCGAAGCCCGGCCTTCGTGTGTACGCGGGCTCAACCGAACTCCCGAGCGTGCTCGGTGGTCTCGGAATCGCGATCCTGTCCACCTCCTCGGGGCTCCTCACCGACCGCGAGGCTGAGCAGAAGGGCGTGGGCGGCGAAGTGCTGGCCTACGTGTGGTAAGCCGTTATGTCACGTATTGGAAAGCTTCCCATCACCGTTCCCGGTGGTGTAGACGTTACGATCGATGGCCAGCAGGTCTCGGTCAAGGGCCCGAAGGGCGAGCTCTCGCTCGTTGTTCCTGAGCCCATTCGCGTTGCTCTCGAGGAAGGCGAAGTGCTGGTCACTCGCCCCAACGATGAGCGCGAATCTCGCGCGCTGCACGGTCTCGTGCGCACGCTCATTGCAAACGACATTGTTGGTGTGACCGAGGGGTACTCGAAGCGACTCGAGGTCGTCGGTACCGGTTACCGCGTGCAGCAGAAAGGTGCCGGCCTTGAGTTGGCACTTGGTTTCTCTCACCCGGTGCTGTTCGACGCTCCTGAGGGCATCACGCTCGCAGTTGAGGGCAACACCAAGATCACCGTGAGCGGTATCTCAAAGCAGGCAGTTGGCGAGACCGCTGCGAATATTCGCAAGCTGAAGAAGCCAGAGCCATACAAGGGCAAGGGCATTCGCTACGAAGGTGAAAACGTTCGTCGCAAGGCTGGAAAGGCTGGTAAGTAACCATGGCCGGAAACATTTCCCGTGCAAAGGGTCGCTCGGCCGCGCGTATTCGCCGCCACGCCCGCTTGCGCAAGAAGATTGTCGGGACCGAGTCACGTCCCCGTCTGGTGGTCACTCGCTCGGCACGTCACGTGTTCGTTCAGGTGATCGACGATTCCAAGGGTCACACCCTCGCATCCGCTTCGACGATGGAAGCAGATCTCCGTTCGTTCGATGGCGACAAGACTGCTAAGGCGCGTCGCGTCGGCGAACTGGTCGCAGAGCGTGCGAAGAGCGCAGGAATCGACGCAGTGGTATTTGACCGCGGCGGGAGCAAGTACGCCGGCCGCGTTGCAAGCGTGGCAGACGGTGCACGCGAAGGGGGGCTGTCCCTGTGAGCGAAGAAACGAAGGAGCAGGAAGTGACTGCAGAGACCCAGGTTGCCGACGCATCGGCAACCGATCACCGCAGCGAGCCCCGCGAACAGCGCCGGGGAAGCCGCGACCGCGGCACCCGCGGTGAGCGTGGCGGTCGCGATCGCAACGAAAGCCAGTTCCTCGAGCGTGTGGTCACCATCAACCGCGTGTCGAAGGTTGTCAAGGGCGGTCGACGCTTCAGCTTCACCGCGCTCGTCGTGGTAGGCGACGGCAACGGCACCGTTGGCGTTGGCTACGGCAAGGCGAAGGAAGTTCCTCTCGCCATCTCGAAGGGCGTCGAGGAAGCAAAGAAGAACTTCTTCCGTGTGCCACGCGTTGGCAACACCATTCCTCACCCGGTGCAGGGCGAAGCCGCTGCCGGTGTGGTGCTGCTGCGTCCCGCCGCAGCAGGTACCGGTGTTATCGCCGGTGGTCCTGTGCGTGCCGTACTCGAGTGCGCTGGCATCCACGATGTGCTGAGCAAGTCGCTCGGTTCGTCGAATACCTTGAACATTGTGCATGCAACGGTTGAGGCACTGCGTCAGCTCGAGGAGCCTCGTGCAGTCGCCGCTCGCCGTGGTCTTGACTTTGACCGAGTGGCCCCAGCACGCATCGTTCGTGCCGAAGCAAAGGCTCTCGCCGACGCTGCAGCTAAAGCAAAGGCAGGTGCGTAATGGCTGCCAAGAAGAAGAGCCTGCAGATTACGCAGCTCAAATCAGTCATCAGTGAGAAGCAGAATCAGCGTGACACGCTGCGCAGTCTGGGGCTTCGCAAGATCGGCCAGACGGTCGTTCGCGAAGATACTCCGGTGAACCGTGGCTACGTTCGCGCCGTTGCTCACCTGGTAAAGGTTGAGGAGATCGACGCATGAGCGAGAAGAACGAAGAGCGCGGAGAGGTGCTGAAGGCACACCACCTTCGCCCCGCACCCGGCGGCAAGACCACGAAGACTCGTGTCGGACGTGGTGAAGCGTCGAAGGGTAAGACGGCAGGTCGCGGTACCAAGGGTACGAAGGCCCGCTACCAGGTGAAGGCCGGTTTTGAGGGCGGGCAGATGCCACTGCATATGCGCACCCCGAAGCTGCGTGGCTTCAAGAACCCATTCCGCACGGAGTACCAGGTGGTCAACGTGTCGAAGCTGGCAGAGCTCTACCCGAAGGGTGGAGAGGTCACCGTCGACGATCTCGTTGCCAAGGGCGCGGTTCGCAAGAACCAGCCGGTGAAGGTGCTCGGTAACGGCGATGTGAGCGTGAAGCTCATCGTCTCGGTAGATAAGGTCTCGAGCTCAGCTGAGCAGAAGATCGTTGCTGCTGGCGGAGAGATTAAGTAACGCCTGAATGATTCAGGCTGGGGGCCGGGTTCGATGCTCTTCACAGAAGAGATCGGCTCGGCCCCAACTTTTCCCCCGGCCTCGCAGTGTAGGCTGGACTCTTGGCGCACGCATAGCGCCCCAAATGTTTTGCAGGAGGCAGGCTGTTGTTTAGCGCCATCGCACGAATCTTCAAGACGCCCGACCTGCGGCGGAAGATTGTCTTCACGCTCGGGATCGTGGCCCTCTTCAGACTCGGATCATTTGTGCCTGCCCCGTTCGTGCACTTCGATAATGTGCAAGCTTGCTTGGTAGCGAACCAAGCTGGCACCTCGGGCATTTACGAGATGATCAACATGTTCAGCGGCGGCGCGCTGCTGCAACTGTCGATCTTCGCGCTCGGGATCATGCCGTACATTACGGCCTCAATTATTACGCAGTTGTTGCGCGTGGTGATTCCTCACTTCGAGGCACTGCATAAGGAAGGCCAGTCGGGCCAGGCCAAACTCACGCAGTACACGCGCTACCTCACGATTGCGCTCGCTGTGCTCCAGTCAACCGTGCTCATCACGATGGCACGCTCGGGCATGCTCTTCGGCACCTCCGCAAACCAGGCATGCCAGAACCTCGTGTCGCAGGAGTGGTGGGCGATCATCATCATGATTCTGACCCTCACGGCTGGCACCGGCCTCATCATGTGGTTCGGCGAGCTCATTACCGAACGCGGCGTCGGCAACGGCATGTCACTGCTCATCTTTACTTCCATTGCTGCAATGTTCCCGAATGCGCTGTGGACGATCCAGATGTCGCAGGGCTGGGAGGTCTTCCTCTTTGTCATCGCGGTGGGCCTCGTCGTGATTGCCGCGGTCGTCTACGTCGAGCAATCACAGCGCCGCATCCCGGTGCAGTACGCGAAGCGAGTGGTCGGGCGCCGCACCTATGGCGGCTCCAGCACCTACATTCCGATCAAGGTCAACATGGCTGGCGTGATCCCCGTGATCTTTGCCTCAGCAATCTTGTACCTGCCAATGCTCATTGCGCAGTTCAATCAGCCGGCTATCGGCGAAGAGCCAGCGCCGTGGGTCGTATGGATCTCGAACAACCTCGTGCAGGGTGATCAGCCGTTCTACATGCTGATCTTCTTCTTGCTCACCATCGGATTTACGTTCTTCTATGTGCAAATCACGTTCAACCCCGAGGAAGTGGCTGACAACATGAAGAAGTACGGTGGCTTCGTGCCTGGCATTCGTGCCGGCCGACCCACCGCTGAGTACTTGCAGTATGTGTTGAACCGCATCACGAGTGCCGGTTCGCTCTACCTCGGTGTCATTGCATTGCTGCCGCTGATCGCGCTGGCACTGTTCGACGCCAACCAGAACTTCCCGTTTGGCGGCGCATCGATTCTCATTATTGTGGGCGTTGGTCTTGAGACCGTGAAGCAGATTGACGCGCAGCTGCAACAGCGACACTACGAAGGACTTCTCAAGTGACAGAGACCACTCAGACTCGTTTGCTCATCGTCGGCCCTCCCGGTGCTGGCAAAGGAACTCAGGCAGAGCGCATCGTGCAGCGATACGAGGTGCCCTGGATCTCCACCGGTGACATTTTCCGTGCCAACATCAAAGAAGGCACCGAACTTGGTAACCGCGTCTCGCAGCTCATTGAATCCGGTCAATTGGTGCCCGATGAGTTGACGAACGAGATTGTTGCGGATCGGCTGCAGCAGAGCGATGTCGCCGCGGGGTTCCTTCTCGACGGCTACCCACGCACGGTCGACCAAGCGCATGCGCTCGATGCGGTGCTCGGCGCACAGGGTCACACCCTCGATGCTGTGGTCTTGCTTGAGGTTGATACCGATGTCGTCGTTGAGCGTTTGCTCGGCCGGGCACAGGTTGAGGGCCGCGTCGATGACACGGAAGAGGTGATTCGTCATCGCCAAGAGGTGTACGCCGAGCAGACGAAGCCGCTCATCGACCTGTATGCGGAACGTGGCATGCTGGTGCGCGTCGATGGTCTTGGTCAAGTCGACGAAGTGACCGAACGCATTTTTGCCGCGCTCGACGCTCGGTAGCACGTAGGCCGCGGAATAAGCGCACGTGTCGCTGTGGAAAACCAAGGCACGAGCAAGTCAGGGAGATGAGTTCAGGTGAGTCGTAGACTGTTGCGTCGTTCGATCTATAAGTCGCCGGCGCAGCTTCGACTGATGCAGGCGCCGGGCGAGGCTACGGCCGCTGCCCTAGCCGCGATGGCCGCTGCGGTTCGGCCGGGCATCACCCCGCTCGAACTCGATGCCATCGCGGAGCAGGCCATTCGTGAGGTTGGCGGTGCACCGAACTTCATGCTTGAACCGGGGTACCGTCACACCATTTGCGCGAACGTGAACGAACATGTGGTGCACGGTATTCCCGACGAGCGTCCGCTGGAGCCTGGCGATATCGTTGCCCTTGATGTTGGCGCGATTGTTGGCGGGTGGAATGGCGACGCGGCGATCACGGTAGTGCTCCCAGACGACACACGCCCCGAGCACACCACCGCGATCAGCGAACTCAGTCGAATCACTGAGGAAGCCATGTGGCGCGGGATCGCGCGACTGGCCAGCGCGAAACATTTGAACGAGGTGGGGGTTGCGGTCGCCGAGCATGTGCGAGCACACAGTGATTTCGGCATCCTCGAAGATTACATTGGCCACGGCATTGGCCGTCGTATGCACGAAGACCCTCCGGTGTTCAACGTGCCTGTTGCGGGGAAAGGACCCGAGGTCAAGCCGGGACTCGTCGTCGCTATTGAGCCGATTATTTCCGCCGGTGGCATTGACACCGTGATCCAGGATGACGACTGGACCGTCACCATGGCTGACGGTTCGATGAGCGCACAGTGGGAGCATTCGGTCGCGGTGCACGCTGAGGGAATCTGGGT
>CAZJOZ010000047.1:0-10002 GCA_964547775.1 uncultured Leucobacter sp. | reverse complement strand
ACACACAGGCTACGCAGCAAACAGGGTTTCGCCGAGCATGCCCCCTGCGTGAAAACCCGGGAGAACCGCGTACACGGCGCTCCCGGTATGCGTCACCCATTCGTTCAGCATGTCGAGTTCATCAAGCCGCTGCTGAATCGGCACAAACTGTGTCAGCGGATTCCGCTGGTAGCACGCGAAGAGCAACCCCGACTCGTCGCCGTCGTCATAGTTCACCGCACGACGCACGATCTGCTCACGTGGATCCGTGGAGTGTGCGCGACGGACATGGGCGGCCACGCCGATGATCGGGAGGCCAAGCGAGTTCTTTGCCTCGAAATCGATCGGGGTGTGTTCCGTTGCCGTGTCAGCGGGCGCGCTCAACGGTGATCCATCGGACAGTCGGCGGCCAATCGTCGCCTCACGACCAGGTCGGTCAACCATGTCCCACGTGTCGAGTTCCATGCGGATGCGACGCAGCACAAACGCGCTTCCACCAGCAAAGGCACCTGACTCGCTGCCAAGCCACAGCAGATCATCAAAGCCGTCATCACCCGGCGCAGGGTTCACTGTGCCATCTACCTGCCCCATGAGATTCCGCATCGTGCGATCATCATCCTCCGCACCCCGCGCCTGCCGAAACCCCTGCTGGGTCCACAGCGGTGTCGCAAAACTCGCTATGTCTCGTGCGAGCATGCGACTTGCGTGAGCAATCGGCAAGGGATCGTCAGCCTGCACGATGAGCAGCAGGTCCCCATCATCAAACCCGTTGCCGAGTTGATCGCGTGAGAACGCAGGCAATGGAGCCAGCCAGTCGGGGGTCAGCGCCGGCTGAATGCGATTCACAAGTTCGGGCCCGACCCCGACCGTCACGGTGAGTCGCGCGGGCCGCGACGCAAGCTCCGGCTCGGGGTCAGCGAGGGGACCCTCACCCGAAGTCAGCCCCTCGATGTCGTTGGTCAGCACTCGAAAGAGACGCTGGAGCGCGTCTCGATCGGTCTCAGGCCGCAGTGCGTAGGCCAAGAAACGCACGTGAGCCGCCGGGGGCGTCACAATTCCAGCCTGGTGCGGGCCGTGACAGGGCAGGGCCTCGCCGCCGAACCCAGGTAGCTCGCCGTGGATGCCGAGTGACCGTTCGGTGCCCACAGAGAACTGTTCGCCGGGAAGGGGATCCTGAGACTGCTGCGCGAGAGCCGCGGCCCCTGCGGCTCCGCCTACACCGAGCAGACCACCTAGGCCGAACCCGACCGCCCCACCCGTGAGGAGGGTGCGGCGGTCGAGTTGGCGTGCGCTGCGGTGAGAATCGGTGCGTTCAGCCTCGGAGTGTTCAGACTCAGTGCGAGCCATGATCATCGGTCTCGCCGCTGTGGTCGCGTGCTTCGTGGTCATCCGTTGCATGGTCACTTACGCCGTGGTCGCCCTCATGGTCGTCGCCACCACCGTGCGATCCGTGATCATGCTGCAGGTCAGCGTAGTCTTCGTTTGCGCCGCTGAAATCTTTCACCAGCACCGTGAAGGTCTGCGCATGGGCCTGCCCGTCGACGTCCATCGTGAGGGTAAACGTGACCTCATCACCCGCGAGCAGGTCCTGGCGCAACTCCATCAGCATGATGTGGTTTGCGCCGGGAGCCAGTTCAAACGCACCGTGCGCAGGCACGATCACCGGTCCGGCGATTTCCTGCATCACTGAATCCTCAGTGACCTCATGGAATTCAATCAGCCCCGCCGACTCACTCTCAACGCCCAGCAATTCGATGTCGACGTCACCGGTGTTTTCCAGGGTGCCGAACACCCCTGTCATGCCGTCAGCTTGTGCGGCCTTCGCCCAGCCGTTGGTGAGCACGAGGACCTCGTCATTTGTTGTCTCGTCGGTCGCACCCTCGCTGCTGCACGAAGTGACGAGCGGTGCGGCAAGGATGAGGAGTGCTGCGGTGAACCAGGCAGTGATCCTGCTGCGACTCACGCTGCATCACCTCCGTCAGTACCAGCATCTGCGTGATTGCTGGGTGCGGTGCTGTTTGACGAGTTGCCAGTGCGCTTGCGACGAGCCAGGATGAAGCCTGTGGCACCCACGACCACGAGAATCGCTGCACCAATGGCGATGATGGCGCCGGTGGAGAGACCGCCCTCGGATTCCTGGGTGGTCACCACTCCTTCCTCAGCTGGCGTCTGCGCCTGGTCTGATGCGTCATCTGCCACATCATCGGCGACTGCATCGCCGTGATCGTGGCTGTGATCGTGATCCTGATCATCATCGATAGCCACAAATTCTGCGCTGCCATCCGCTGCTACGGTAAACGCGAGTTCGCCCTGAATGGGGTGACCGTCGCTCGACACCACTCGCCACACCATGTCATAGGTGCCGTCGGTCTCGAGCGGCTGAGTGAGTGGCTGAGTGACGTCGCGGCCGGAAACCTCGGGCTCACCGAGGGCAGCTGAGGCACCGCTTGGTGCGGTAACGACTATTTCTGCACCGATATCCATGATCTCGTTGTTGAAATGCAGCACCACTCCGGTGGTGGAGCCGTCTGCTCCGTCAGTGACGAAGCTCTGACCGACCAGCACATCGTGTGCGAATGCAGGCGGTGCCGCGCCGAAACTCAGGCCGAGCGCACCGAGGGTGGCGACTCCCAGCACGGCGAGGCGTGTGCGGGTGGAATGCACAGTGGAGTGCTCCAGTGTTGCCGCGTGTGTCGCGGCAGGGTGATGTAAAAACATGTGCTTCGTTTCTCTTCATGGCAACCGCTCGCGACGCGAGACTGCGTCGGCGTTGCCGAGGTTCATATATTGATGTGGTGAGAAAACGATGCGGACGGCGGCCCGCGAGTGGTCATGCCCGAGAGGCAAGGACGTGAGACCAGCAGGGGAGCACACCCCGCAGTCAGACCCATGCGTCGTGGCGCTGGGAGCACGAGGTCACCGGGCACGCGAAGCGGGAGTGCCTTGCGAAGCACACGCATCAGGTGCAGCGCTGCGAGTTCTCCCCAGTGCATCAGCACGATGGTGAGCGCGGCAGCAAGTGTGTGCGATGCCCACATTACGAACTCGGCAGTGCCTGCAGCAGGGACGGCAGCACCCGCCGTTCCGACGATGGTCGGTGACATGCTCATGATGAGCCCGAGGTGCGCTGCGTGTGGTGACACCGCTTCCGTAGCACCCGCAGTCTGGGCCGAGACCATACCGATGCCAGCAAACATCCAGTGAAAGGCGAACTGCGCAGGAATTACCGCGGCGGCTAACCTCCAGAGCGAACCGACTCGACCGGCCAGCAAGACACACAGCGGTAACGCGAAGACCGCAGTGGCAGCGACCGCAATCGGCGTTGACGTGCCACCGGCGAGGCTGTGCGAGGCAGCCGCGAGCACCGTCGCAGTGAGCGCCCCAAAAGCACCCCGTGCGGTGCGCACCGCACGGCTCATGTTCGGCCTGCTGCTCACACCCGTATTCTACGCGCGTGCCGAAAGCCCAACCCGCAAGGAGCCTGACACAGAAGGCGGGTAAGATTGACCTTTGTGTCAGAGAGCAACCCCATCACCACCGAGGCCGCGAATGCTGCCGTTGAAGCGGCCCTCGCCGCGTTCAACGCAGCGAGCACCGTTGCCGAGTTAAAGCAAGCCAGATCAGAGCACGCGGGCGACGGGTCACCCATCGCCCGACTGAACGCAAAAATGCGTGAGGTGCCGAAGGAGCTGAAAGCTGAGACCGGCAAATTCATGGGCCAGGCCCGTGGCCGCATTGAGGGAGCGTACAAGCAGCGGGAAGCTGAGCTTGTTGAGGCGGAAGCTGCGGCGCGTTTGGTCGCCGAGACGGTCGATGTGACCGAAGCTCCCGTGCGTCGCACCACCGGCACCCGACACCCCCTTGCGCAACTCCAAGACGAAATCGGTGATGTGTTCATTGGCATGGGCTGGGAAATTGCCGAGGGCCCAGAGCTTGAACATGAGTGGTTTAACTTTGACGCACTCGGTTTCGACCCTGACCATCCGGCACGTGCGATGCAGGATACTTTCTTTGTTGATCCGCACGACCGTCATCTGCTCTTGCGCACGCACACCTCTCCCGTGCAGATCCGTTCGCTGCTCGATCGCGAACTCCCGGTCTATGTGATTGCGCCCGGTCGCGTCTACCGCACTGATGAACTCGATGCGACCCACACTCCCGTGTTCCATCAGATTGAGGGCATTGCCATTGATCGTGGGCTGACCATGGCACACCTGCGTGGCACCCTCGAACACTTCGCGCGTCAGATGTTCGGTGATGAAGCAAAAATTCGATTGCGTCCAAACTTTTTCCCGTTTACCGAGCCGAGCGCCGAGATGGATGTGTGGCAGCCGAACGCGAAGGGCGGCGCACGTTGGGTTGAATGGGGAGGCTGTGGCATGGTCGACCCGAACCTGCTGCTCGCTGCGGGGATCGACCCTGACGAGTACCAGGGATTCGCCTTTGGTATGGGGGTCGAGCGCACCCTGCAGTTCCGCCATGACCTCAACGACATGCATGACATGGTCGAGGGCGATGTGAGATTTAACCGTCAGTTCGGAGGGCTCGTCTAATGCGTATTCCACTCAGTTGGCTGGGCGAACATGTTGCGCTGCCAGAAGACGTCACTCCCGAACAAGTGCACGCTGACCTGGTTCGCGTGGGCTTCGAAGAGGAATCGATCCGTCGTTTTGAGGCGACGGGGCCCATCGTGGTCGGCGAGGTGCTGTCGCGTGAACCGGAGCCGCAGTCCAACGGGAAAACCATCAACTGGTGCCAGGTGAGGGTAGCGCCCGAGGGGCAGCGTGCTGCTGATGGCGGCGATGACGTGCGCGGCATCGTCTGCGGTGCGCACAATTTTGAAGCGGGCGATAAGGTCGTGGTGACCCTGCCAGGAGCCGTGCTCCCCGGCGACTTTCGTATCGCTGCTCGGAAGACGTATGGGCATGTCAGCGACGGCATGATCGCGTCGGCCCGTGAACTTGCGCTCGGCGATGATCATGATGGAATCATCGTGCTCTCGCGGCTCGGGTTCTCTGCGGAACACGGTAATGACCCCGAAGTCGGCACGGATGCGCTTGCGCTGCTCGGCATGCGTGATTCGGCTGTCGAGATCAATGTGACTCCCGATCGCGGCTACGCATTCTCTGTGCGTGGCGTGGCCCGCGAATACTCACACGCAACGGGTGCAACCTTCACTGATCCTGCGACGTCGCTCGAAATTGGCAGCGGTACAGGGTTCCCGGTCGTGCTCGATGACCAGTCACCCATTCGAGGTAGGCAGGGTTGCACCGGGTTCATCGGTCGGGTGGTGCGCGGCGTAGATCCGACACGACCCACACCGGCTTGGATGGTGTCACGCCTGCTGCTCGCTGGAATTCGATCGCTGTCGCTCGAGGTTGATATCTCGAACTACGTCATGCTGGAGTTCGGTCAGCCACTGCACGCGTACGATCTGAAGAAACTTACCGGCGGTATCACCGTGCGCCGCGCGCAGCCGGGGGAGACCCTGGTGACGCTCGATGGTCAAGAGCGCACGCTTCACCCCGAGGACCTTCTGATCACCGATGAGTCGGGCCCCATCGGGCTGGCCGGAGTGATGGGCGGCGAATCAACCAAGACTGACGACACCACAACCGATGTGCTGATCGAAGCGGCGACATTTGACCCGGTGTCCGTCGCCAGAACGCTCCGCCGGCATAAGCTGCCGAGTGAGGCATCGAAACGCTACGAGCGTGGCGTTGACCCATTGGTGGCGAGTGCTGCGGCACAGCGCATGGTCGACCTGTTAGTTGAGTTGGGTGGTGGCACCGTCGATGAGCTGGGCGTGAACCTGGTTGCTCCGTTTACCCCAGTGCCCGTCACCCTAGACCTCAGCCGTGTCAATGGGCTCCTCGGCACTGACATCACCGATGATGAGGCAAGAAACGCCATCACCATGATCGGGTGCGGTGTTGTCGCAGGCCCGACAGAGGGAACTATTGTGGTGACCCCGCCGAGCTGGCGAAGCGATCTCGCACGGCCAGCGGACCTCATCGAAGAGGTTGCCCGCATCGTCGGGTACGAACGCATTCCATCCGTGTTACCGGTGGCCCCGGCAGGCAGAGGGTTGACCCGTACTCAGCGTCTTCGGCGCCGTGCTGCGGATGTGGCTACCGCCTATGGCCTCGATGAGGTGCAGTGCTACCCGTTCGTGTCACGCGCACAACTCGATCAGTTCGGCGCAAAGCCAGGCGACGCGGGCGAGGGCATCCACGCCGTTCGTCTCGCGAATCCGCTCGATGGTGAATCCCCGTTCCTTCGCAGATCGCTGCTCCCCGGGCTGGTGGGCGCTGCTCAACGCAATGTGTCACGCGGTCTCGTCGATCTCGCCCTCGTTGAGTTTGGTGCGGTGTTTGACCCAGAGATTGGAGTGAAGCTGGGCACTGATACCGTGCCCCCGCTGGCGGCGCGCCCTGATGATGCGACGCTCGCCACACTGAACTCCTCCATACCTGGCCAGCCGCGCCATGCTGCGGGTCTCTTGCTCGGTGACGCCGTGCAGAAGCAGCCAGGCGAATCTTCCCGCGCCTATGATTGGGCCGATGCAATTGATGCAGCGAAGGCGGTTGCAGGTGCGGTTGCAGCCAAGATCACCGTTCGGCAGGGCACGCATCGTGCCTTCCACCCGGGCCGTACGGCAGAGCTCTGTGTCGAGGTGAACGGCGAATTCGAGGTGATCGGTGTCGCCGGTGAACTGCTCCCAGAGCTTGTGGCAGCCTCGCACCTGCCCGGTCGCGTGAGCGCTTTCGAATTTGATCTCAGCCGACTGATTGAGGTGGCGCCGCGCGAGCCGCACACTTCGCAGCTGTCACGGTACCCCGCAGCAACGCAGGATCTCACCCTTCTCGTCGACACCACGGTGCCGGCAGAAGCCGTGCGCGCTGCCGTGGTAGCAGGTGCAGGAGATCTCCTCGAACACGCGCGTATTGTCGACGATTATCGCGGCAAGGGCGTTCCCGAGGGGCAGCGTGCGCTGACGTTTGCGCTGCGATTCCGTGCTCCCGACCGTACCCTGAAAGCCGAGGAAGCAAGCGAGGCAAAGCTCGCCGGAGTTGCTGCTGCGGCAACCGCTTTCGGGGCGAGCATTCGAGAGTAACGGAACGCGACGCGCCTCCTATACTTCCGTTTCGGTACCGACAACCACGCCAGTGCGTAGCTCGGCAAGCGTTGCGAGCACCGCGGTCGCGGCTGCGGGACCAGCCACCCGTTCCGTGGCGAGCGTGTCGCCCTCACCGACCTTGATACCGAGATCGTCGACGCGCAACGAGGCAAATACATCCTCGTCGGTGACATCATCACCGAGAAACAGCACCGGCGCGGTAGGCCATTGTGAACGAATGTGTTGCAGCGCTGATCCCTTGTCGCTGCTGCGTAACGAACATTCCCGCACCCGTTTCCCGTCGCGAACCCCGAACCCTGCTTCTTCCATGACCCGGGCCGCAGCGTCGAGGAGCTCGTCAGAGCGCTCCTCATCGTCGACACGTCTGGTATGCACCGCCAAGCCGTAGGGTTTCATCTCAATGCGCACTCCCTGCTCACGGTTGAAGAGTCGAGTCACGCGTCGTTGCAAGGTGGTGAGCCGTTCCGATTCTTCTGCGGTGAGTGGTTCCGCATGCGGTGCACCCTGCTCGGGCAATGTGTCGGCGCGGTGGCCTGCGTGGAGCAATTCGATGCCGTGTGACCCCGACACCGTGAACCCGTCGGTGGATATGCCGGTGTCATGCAGGTTCCCGATTGACCGTCCGGTCAGAATGGTGACGTGAACGCCAGGCGCTGATCCGAGCACATCGAGTGCTCGCTGTGCTCGCGGCATAATTCGAGCATCTTCTGGACGTGACACGATAGGGGCGAGCGTGCCATCGAAATCGCACGCAACGACGAGTTCGTGCGCGGTCGCAAGTCGGCGGAGTTGGCCGACAAGGTGGGGGCTCAGTATCGTTGGGCCGCCCTCAACATGCTGCGTGGCAGGGGGCGTGAGGTGAGTGCGTTGTGTGGCTGCTGCTGCGGCCGCTCGCAGCACATTCTCCGCCCAGTGCTGCACATCATTTTGAGCAACGGTGTCACGCAGCGCCCGCATGCGGCGTCGTTGTTCCTGTTCGGGCATGTGCATCGCCCGTACGAACGCTGCTTTCATGCCTTCGATGTCATGGGGGTTGACCAGCAATGCTCGCTGTAATTCGTCAGCGGCACCGGTGAACTCGCTCAACACGAGCACTCCTTGCTCATCGTCGCGGCAGGCGACGTACTCTTTCGCTACAAGGTTCATGCCGTCGCGCAGCGCAGTGACGACCAGCACATCGGCAGCGAGGTACAGCGCTGCCATCTCATCCTTGGCGTACCCCTGATGCAGATAGACCACGGGTGTGTGCCCAATCGATCCGTGATCGCCATTGATACGTCCAACGGTTGCTTCAACGTCGTCTCTGAGCTGACGGTACGCTGACACTCGCTCACGGCTGGGGCTTGCCACCTGCACCAGAACAGTGTCATCTGCTGCGATCTCACCGTCGGCGAGTAACTCCGAAAATGCTTTCAGACGGTGTCTGATGCCCTTTGTATAGTCCAGTCGGTCAACCCCGAGCAAAATATGTCGAGGATCGCCGAGTTCGCGGCGGATCTCCGCTGCGCGTTCGCGTACGTCTGGGCGTGCCGCAAGCGCCGCGAAGGCTTCCACGTCGATCGAAATGGGAAACTCTTGTGCGAGGATCGAGCGCGCCCCGAGTATCTCATCGTTGAGGAGGAGGAGATTCCCGTGAGCGGACGCACCCCCATATCGCTCGGCAACGGCACGGAAACTTGTGGCGTCTTGCTCCCGTTGAAAACCAATCACATCAGCCCCGAGTAAACCGGTTGTGATTTCACGTCGCCAGGGGAGCTGCGCAAAGACCTGTCGCGCAGGAAAGGGAATGTGGAGAAAGAACACGATGGTCAGGTCGGGTCGCATTTCGCGCAGAATGCTCGGCACCAGTTGGAGTTGGTAGTCGTGTACCCACACAATTGAATCCTGTGGAGCGGACGCTGCGGCCGCTTCAGCGAAGCGCTGGTTCACCCTGCGGTAGGTCTCCCACCATTCACGGTGGAAACCAGGTTGGGCGATCACATCGTGATACAGGGGCCACAGTGTGCTGTTTGAAAAACCTTCGTAGTAGCCCTCAAACTCCGATTCGTCCAGTTCTACTGGAACGAGTCGCATCGCCCCCTCGGTGAAGGGTTCAGTGTGAGTGCCGATATCGCCTGTCCACCCCACCCACGTGCAGCCCAGTTC
This sequence comes from uncultured Leucobacter sp., assembly GCA_964547775.1. GTDB lineage: Bacteria > Actinomycetota > Actinomycetes > Actinomycetales > Microbacteriaceae > Leucobacter. The sequence continues at coordinate 737 of CAZJOZ010000047.1, read as the reverse complement.
GCGGACCACCGGCTCCATGGCGGTGACCAGTCCGCCGGGGGAAGGCTGCCACACGACGGACCCGTCGGGCCGAACGACTCGATCGACCGGCAGGCGGTTGGCAACCACGACGATGTCGCGGCCCTCGGTTATGTCTTCCCAGGTGGGCATGTCATCAACTCCTTGGCGAGACAGCAGGGTGACCCAACACGAGCGTATTGGGTCACCCTGCAAAGATCCATGGTTGACCCGCCCTTCGCGGGTGAAACGGCGAATTGAGGGCATTGTCAACGGAAACAATCGTGGATGCAAGGGGGTGACAGCTTCGGCCGCGGGTGAGACGCTGGGTATATGAAACCGGCACTCACCCCAACTGTGCAACGCATTGTGCCAAACATCTGGTGCAACGGAAATGCGGAAGAGGCGGGCGAATACTACGCCAGAACCTTTGAGAATGCGTCTTTCGAGGTCGAGTCGCGCTATCCGGAGACGGGCCTCCTCGACTTTCAAGAGCCGCTTGCCGGTCAGCCGCTCACCGTGGCCCTCACGATCGCAGGGTATCGATTCACCCTCGTGAACGCAGGTAATGAGTTTCACCCGAACCCGTCATTGTCGTTCATGCTGAACGTTGATCCGCTCCTCTTTGACAGTGATGAATTCCTCGCTCGGGCATGCCTTGAGAAAATGTGGCACGGTCTGGTCGACGGTGGCAGGGTGTTGATGCCGCTCGGTGAGTACCCCTTCAGCCCCTTGTACGG
>CAZJOZ010000046.1:0-10631 GCA_964547775.1 uncultured Leucobacter sp. | reverse complement strand
TACTGGTTGCTCGTGCCCGGTGCGATGGGGTTCATCGGCATTAGTGAAGCCGCCGCTGGCACCGCCGGAGCCTCAAACACGATTCTGCAGACTTTTGGGTCATTGATCGCTATTGCGATCGGCATGGTCGTGGGCGCGGGAATCAGCCGCGACTTTACCGCCGTCGTACACGGATGGAAACAGCCCAGCGAGGTGCCTGGCGGAGCAGGTCAGGGGTCACACGCCCCCGACCACTCGCCAGCCGGTGATGCCCGTGAGCAACACGGAACCGGCGATCAGGGGAGCGCTACTTTTTCTTCGGACGGAACCACGGGAACAGGGAACCAATCACCACACCCGCCAGCAGGACCCCGAGGAACCACGCCCACGCAGGCATCGTGAACTGCAAGAAGAGGAACCGCAGCGTCGCAGGGCCGACATTCGAGAAGACAAACGCAAGCGCGACAATCGTGATGATAATCGCGATGATGGCCTTCGTGTTCGACTTTGATTCGGCCGGGGTGCCCTGTTGATCTGCCATGGTGTCTCCTAACAACGGTGGTGGGAGGGTGGCTCACATGTGCACCCCTCTGTGGAAATAGTATCCGACTGTCAGAAACAACGAGAAGCGGGGGCTACGTGCCCGCAAACGGCGTAATCACGAGCGTGGCAAAGGTGTAGATCGCAAGACCTGCAAGCGAGCCAACCACGGTGCCATTGATGCGAATAAACTGCAGATCTTTGCCGATCTGCAGCTCGATCTTCTCGGCAGCATCGCGCGCATCCCAGCGTTGCACGGTGTCGGTCACCACGCTTGCAAGGTCGTGACGGTAGGTGCGTACGAGATGTTCGACGACCTGCATCACCCACACATCGATTTTGAACTGCAGGGTGCGGTCCGCTGCGAGCCTGCTCCCAAAATCTTGGAGTGCGAGAGTGAGCCGCTGACGGAGTTCACTCTCAGGGTCTGCGAGCATGGCAACGAGCGCGGCCCGCGTGGACGCCCACGTGCTCGCAGCGAGTGAGCGGATGCGGGGACTATCGAACACTTCGTGTTTGAACGACTCAAGCTGTGCCTGCAACTCGGGCTTCTCGCCAAGATCTCGCGCGAGATCCTCAAGAAAACTCCGCACAGCGAGGCGGAACGGGTGATCAGCGTCGTCGTGGACGGCCTGCGCGAACCGAACCGCTTCGCTGTGGAGACGGTCGTCGACAAACCGTTGGGCAATTCCTGGGAGCCACGATGGTAACCGAGACGAGACCGTACGCTCGAATGCTTCCGGATGGGTGACGAGCCAGTCGACCAGCCGCTCCGCAGCGACCTCGAGGAGCGCCTCGTGGTGGTTCCCTGCGACGAAGGATTCCAGTGAGCGGCCAAGGAGGGGTCCCCACGGTGGCGCAATGACATGCTGACGCACGAGCCCCTCGATGAGTTCTTGGACATCGTCGTCATTGAGCACCGTCAGCATGCCGAGCGCGGCATCTGCCGCCATCTCGCTGAGGTGAAGCGCGTTGTCCGGTTGCTGAAGCCACTGGCCCGCCGCGCGCGCACCGCTGATCTCGCTGAGCTTGTCATGAACGACGTCGTCGGCGAGAAAGTTTTCCTCGATGAACGAGCCCAGCCCCTCGCCGATCTCATCTTTCTTATTCGAGATGAGGTTCGTGTGGGGAATCTTGATGCCGAGCGGGTGCCGAAACAGCGCCGTGACGGCGAACCAGTCAGCGAGTGCGCCGACCATGCCGCCCTCACTCGCTGCGCGCACGAACCGAAGCCATGGAATGTGGCCCTCGAGAGCAAAGGAAATGGCAAACACGATCGCCATGGCGATGAGCAGACCGAGCGCAACCGCCTGCATGCTGCGCAGGCTCCGCAGTCGCTCAAAATCTGCAGGGGTGACCGCGCCAAGGGTGCGCTTTCGCGGCGCAAATGTCGAACGAACCATATCCCCGATTATGCCGTGCGGAACCGGTTCAGCCGGGCATGGAATAATCGCGACTATGCATATGCTTGCCAGGCTGAGCCTGAAGAACCGCGCGCTCATCGCGCTCGTGACCATCGTCGCCTCAGCCTTTGGCTTCATTGGCGTGGGGGCTCTCAAACAAGAGTTGATGCCGTCGGTGCAGTTTCCCGCAGTGGTGGTGATCACCTCCTACCCGGGCGCATCACCCGAGGTGGTCAATAACGACGTGTCAACCCCCATTGAGACCGCGCTCCGCGGGGTCACCGGGCTCGAACGAACCACTGCCACATCATCTACGGGCGCATCCATGGTGCTCGCGGAATTCACCTATGGCATCGATCTGCCAGTCACCGAACAACGCGTTGAACGCGCCATCTCCCGCATCTCGCAACTGCTGCCAGAAGCGGTCGACCCGCAAGTGATGTCTGGCTCGTTCGATGATTTCCCAATTGTGCAGTTGTCGGTAGCGTCACCCGATGGGGTCGACCCTGAGGAAACCGCGGCCCTCGTGGAGCGAGTGGCCATTCCAGAGCTGAACGATCTGGACGGAGTGCGGGAGGCGCAACTCATTGGTGCCCGGGGCGATCGAGTCACCATCACCCCGAATGCAGATCTCCTCGCCGAAGAAGCGCTCACACAGCAGTCGATCATCGATGCACTGCAGCAGAGCGGGGTGCTCATGGCTGCTGGCAGCATCACCGAGGATGGGCAAACCCTCGCCGTGCAGGCGGGGTCTGCGCTCGACTCGGTCGAGGAAATTGAGGCCCTCCCCCTCGTGCGAGACGCCGGCATCTTGCAAGCTCGCGCGCAGGCCGCTGCAGCCGCCGCAGAACAGGCCGCAGCCGAAGCTGCTGCGGCAGCCGGAGCCGGTGCGGGCGGTGCCGGGTTTGGTGCGCTGCCGATGGAGGAACCGGCTGTCGAACCGGAGGCGGAGGAACTCCCCACGATCACGATCGGTGAGGTAGCCGAGGTCGTGCGGGAAGCAAACCCGGAGCAGAGCATCTCGCGGGTGAACGGGCAACCCGCACTCACCATCGCGATCACCAAACTGTCGACGGCGAACACCGTTGAGGTGTCGCATGTGGTGCTCGATGCGATCGAAGAGCTCGAACCGATGCTCGGGGGAGCGACGCTCGAGGTTGTCTTTGACCAGGCGCCGTATGTTGAACGATCAATTGAGACCCTCACCGTCGAAGGGCTCCTCGGGCTGCTGTTTGCGGTGCTCGTGATCCTTGTTTTCCTGCTCTCCGTGCGGGCGACGCTTGTCACCGCGATCTCGATCCCGGTGTCGGTGCTCTTCACCTTCGTGGGCCTGAACTTTGCCGACTACTCCCTGAACATGCTCACCCTCGGTGCGCTGACCATTTCGATTGGTCGAGTGGTTGATGACTCGATCGTGGTGATCGAAAACATCAAGCGTCACCTTGGTGAGGCACCGCCAGGATCCGACCCCATCGTCACGATCGTGGGCGCCGTGCGTGAAGTGGGCGGAGCAATTACCGCGTCGACGCTCACCTCCGTAGCGGTCTTCCTGCCGGTGGCATTCGTCTCAGGCATGGTCGGCGAGCTCTTCCGGCCATTCGCCTTTACCGTCACCATTGCGATGTCAGCGTCACTGCTCGTCGCGCTGACCATCGTGCCGGTGCTGGCCTACTGGTTCTTGCGCAGCAGCCGCTCGGTGCGTCGTGCGCAAGAGGAACGGCAGGCGCAAACCGGCGAAGGAACCGCGTCGCCGGAGGGAACACCAACCGCTATGCAGCGAGGCTACTTGCCGGTCGTCAAATGGACCCTCGCGCACCCAGCGATCACCCTCATTCTTGCGGTGCTCGTGTTCGGCGGAACCATTGCCGCAACCCCGCTGATGAAGACCAACTTCATGGGCGCCGACGAACAGAACTCCGTCGGGCTCTCGCAGACCCTGGAACCCGGCACTAGCCTTGATGCGCAACTTGCCCAGGTCGAGCGGGTGGAGGATGCGCTCGCCACGGTACCTGCGGTCGAAACTGTGCAGGTCACGATTGGGTCCAGTGGCGGCATGACGGCGATCTTCGGTGGCGGTGGCGACGGCGTGGTGAACTACTCGATCACCACCGACCAGGAAGCTTCACAGACGGAAGTGCAGGACAAGATTCGCGAAGCGGTTGACGCGCTCGGTGACGATGCCGGTGAGTTCGCGATCACCCAGTCGGGTGGTGGCATGACCATGTCAAGTGCCATTGAGGTTGCGGTGTCGGCTCCCGACCAAGACACGCTCACCGAGGCAAACGACGCGGTGGTCGCCGCTCTGCGTAACACCGAGGGACTCCACCAGGTGGAGAGCGACCTCGCCAAGTCGCGCCCCTACCTTGCGATTGTGGTGGATCGAGCCAAAGCCTCAGAAGCGGGTCTGACCGAGGCCGCCGTCGCAGGGATGGTGTCGCAGAACATGCAGCCACGGCAGATTGGTCAGATCGTGCTCGACAATACGAGCGTCGGCATCTACCTGTCACAGGGAGTCGCACCTGCTGATCAGGCGGAAGTTGCCGCTATGCCGATCATGACCATGAACGGCGAGGTTCGGCTCGATTCACTCGCGAGCGTTGAGGTCGCTGACGGACCCGTGACCGTGCGCACGAACGACACCGTGCGCATCGCCACCGTGTCGGTGCTTTCGCAGGGTGACGACCTTGGCGTTGCCGGCATCGCGGTCGAAGAGGCGCTCGAGAACGTGGAATTACCGCCTGGGGCAACCGCGAACATTGGCGGTGTGCTGTCGCAACAGAGCGAGGCATTCGAACAGTTGGGCCTCGCACTGCTGGTGGCGATTCTCATTGTCTACGTGATTATGGTCGCAACCTTCAAGAGCCTGCTCCAGCCCCTGTTGCTGCTCGTCTCGGTGCCGTTCGCTGCAACCGGTGCGCTGCTCCTCCTCATCATTACCGGGATCCCACTGGGGGTGGCCTCGCTCATCGGTGTGTTGATGCTGATCGGCATTGTGGTCACCAACGCGATTGTGTTGGTCGACCTCGTGAACCAGCAGCGAGAGCGGGGCGTGGCGCTCTACGACGCCGTCGTAGGCGGTTCATCCTTGCGTTTACGACCCATCGTGATGACCGCGCTTGCCACCATTCTTGCGCTCACGCCCATGGGCATCGGTATCACCGGGTCGGGAGGGTTCATTTCGCAGCCGCTTGCAGTCGTGGTGATCGGTGGGTTGCTGTCATCCACGGTGCTGACCCTGATCGTGCTGCCGACGCTGTACTACGTTGTCGAACGGGCACGAGAACGAGGGCGAGACCGCAGGATGACTCGGCGTTCAGCGCGTACATCGCGCGCCCCGCGTGCTCAGCGACGGGTCGCCGTTGCGGGAGCACCGGCGTTGACCGCACAGGACGCCGGCGATGACCTGCCGGTCGGCGAAGCACTGATACCTGGGGCTGAGTCGTTGCCAGGTGATGAAGCGGCCGTTGAGGTCGAACCCTCGAGCGAGCCTGAGGTCGACCCCTCGGGAGAGGCTGGAGACGAGCCCCTTGGGGAGTCTGGCGACAAGCCCCTGGGCGTGCTTGAGGACAAGCCCCTGGGCGAGCCCGACGGCAGTGCGACGGAGCGGGACTGAGTGGCTCGCAAAGGGTATAAAGCGCCCCGTGACTACGACCCGAGACGCGGGGGGAAGCGGCGCGCCACGACCGGAAAGCGGGCACAGGGCGCGGCGACGCAGGCGAGAACCGCCGCGTCGCAGCAGGGAGCGCCTGAGGGCCAACGCGTGCCGCGCCCGGCACCGCTGACGCCGCCGCTGCCCGGTCCGCTGCAGGCAACGATCACGAAGACCAGCGACGTTTCCGGAGTGTCCTTTGCCGATCTCGGTCTCGGCGGCAACATCGTTCGCGCGCTCGGCGAACTCGGTGCAACCCAGCCATTTGCGGTGCAAGCAGCCACCATTCCCGACGCCCTCGCAGGACACCACCTCCTCGGCCGAGCTCGCACCGGCTCAGGGAAGACCATCGCCTTCGGCGCAGCCGTTGCCGAGCGGCTCCTCCGGCTCCGTGCGGAGGGAGCATTCGCCGACGACCCTGCGCGGCCGCGCGCCGCCCTGAAACGGGGAGAGCGTGCCACAGGCTCCCGTCGCACACCAATCACTCACGCGGTGCGACCACCCAAGGCGCTGATCCTTGCCCCCACCCGCGAGCTCGCGCTGCAGATCGACCGAACCGTGCAGCCCATCGCCCGAGCCGTCGGCCTCTACACGGGTCAGTTCGTCGGGGGACAACCCTTCGAACCGCAGCTGCACGCGCTGCAGCGGGGCATTGACATCGCCATCGGCACCCCGGGTCGCATCGAAGATCTTGCGCGCCGCGGCCATCTGCAGCTCAGTCACGTGGTCATCACGGTGATTGATGAAGCAGACCACATGGCGGAACTTGGCTTTCTCGAACGAGTGCAGTGGGTATTGCGACAGACCAGACGCGGCGGTCAACGACTGCTCTTCTCGGCAACGCTTGACCGGGGGGTGGACGCCCTCGTCGAAGAGTTCATGCCGCGACCGGCGATCCACGAGATCGCTGATGACGGTGATGGCGGGGCACAGGGAGACGGCCTGTCTTACGCAGCAGGAACCCCCGACTGGGCGCCGCTGCCAAACGTCACCCATCGAGTGCTCATCGTCTTGCGTGAACACAAGGATCAGGCGCTCGTCGAACTCGTGCGAGAGGGCGGACGCACCATCGTGTTTTGCCGCACGCGGGCCTATGCAGAAATGGTCACGGACCTGCTGCACACCCACGGGATACAGGCGGTTGCACTGCACGGTAACCTGAGCCAAGCACGACGCGAACGCAACCTCGAACGATTCACCGAGGGCAACGCGCAGGTGCTCGTGGCAACCGATGTTGCGGCACGCGGAATCCACATCGACGATGTTGACTTGGTCTTGCAAGCTGACCCACCCGACGACCCGAAAGCCTATGTGCACCGGGCCGGCCGCACCGGCCGCGTCGGTCGTGCCGGTACCGTGCTCACCATCATCCCACGCACCCGCCAGAAACGAACCCGCGAGCTCTTCGCGCAGCTCGGCTTCGAGCCGGCCTCGTTTGGCGATTTTGTTCCGAAGGGGGCGGAGCCCGTGGCTCCTTCGCGGTCTCGCGGGGAATGAGACCCCGTTCGATCGCCTAGCGGGTGAGTCCGGAGGTGGACTCGCGCACGATCTTCCGTGCGAGTTCGATGGCGGGTTCGAGTTCCTCAAAGAGGTGATCCTCGCTCCTCAGTGCACCGATCACGCCCAGTTGGCTGAGCATGAGGTGGTGTTCAGGCCGCACTCCCTTGATCAGAACGGTCGCGCCTCGATGCTGCAGCCCGGCCACGAGTTCGGCGAGCGCGTTTGCTCCCGTGGAATCGACGATCTGCAGGGTCGACAGGCGCAGAATGATCACCTGCGCGCCCACCTGTGCGGCAATCTCATCAAGAAGGCGCTCGGCTGCCCCGAAGAAGAGCGAACCCTCGATGCGAACCAGTGCGATGTGTTCGTCTTCAGGCTGCGGGTCACCCGGCAACTGTTCAGAGTGAGCGCCACTCGAACGACTCAGCATGCGCAGTGCAAAGAACGCGGCCACAGCGAGGCCGATTCCCACCGCAACAATGAGGTCGAAGGCCACCGTCACAAATGCCGTCACCAGAAAGACGAGCGCACTGGATTTGCCCGAACTCGCAACACGGCGGAACGTGGAGACCGACACCATGCGCGCCGCAGTCACCATGAGCACGCCGGCAAGCGCGGCAAGCGGAATGTGCGAGACGATTCCTGCTGCAGCGAGTACCACCACGAGCAGCAAGATCGCGTGCACGATAGAAGCCACCCGCGTTTTCGCGCCGCTGCGAACATTCACCGCGGTGCGCGCGATTGCGCCCGTGGCGGGCATGCCGCCGAAAAATCCGGCGGCGATTGATGCAAGGCCCTGCCCGACGAGTTCTCGGTCAGCGTGAAAGCCACCGGTGTTTGCCAGCGATGCAGCAACACGCGCTGACAGCAGTGACTCAATTGCGGCAAGCGCCGCAACCGCCAGTGCCGGGCCGATCAGCGCCGTGATCAACGGCAGGCTGATGGTGGGCATCGACGGCGCAGGGAGTGTATTCGGGAGTTCGCCGATGGTGGCCAAGGGCAACTGCATGAGTGCCGCGACCACGGTCACCACCACAATCGCGATGAATGATCCCGGGATCGCGGGAAGGAAGCGACCCAATGCCAGCATGATGACCGCCACCGCCACCACCACACCCAGGGGAAGGAGGGCGTCTGGCCAGGTCGTCTCGGTGAGTACCTGCCAGCCGGCCATGAGTGCATTCGTTGAGTGACCCTCGGCGCCCACGCCGAGCGCAGAAGGGAGCTGCTGCAAGAAGATAATGATGCCGATGCCTGCGGTGAATCCCTCAATCACGGGCCAGGGGAGATAACTCACCGACCGGCCCAGCTTCAGAAACCCCGCAGCAACCACAATGACGCCGGCCATCAGCGCTACCAGCGCCACCGACTCCACCCCGTACGTCACGACGATCGGGGCGAGGATCACCACCATAGCCCCCGTCGGGCCAGACACCTGCACGTGCGAACCACCGAAAATGGCTGCGACCAACCCTGCCACGATGGCCGTAATCAGGCCCGCCTCGGCACCCACACCAGAGCTCACCCCAAAAGCCAACGCCAGCGGCAGCGCGACAATCCCGACGGTCAGGCCAGCAAGGAGGTCCGCCCGCCAACTGGTGCGCAGGCCACGGTAGTCCTGCGTCGACGGCAGCAAGGCGGCAATCGACGAACGGAGTGAAGACCGAGACGGACGCATGATGTCCATTGCCCCCTATTTCACCACCGGAAAGCTGCCGGTTGGTGACTCGCCCTGGTCATACACTTGCGACGGTGGCCCAATGAGCTTCGGGTCGGGCACACCGACCACGTCGTGATCTTTATTGGGATAGTCGAACAGGGAGAGCACCCAGCGCATTGCCTCGAGCCTGGCCCGCTTCTTATCGTTCGACTTCACCACGGTCCACGGCGCATATGGGGTGTCCGTGTAGAAGAACATCGCCTCTTTTGCCTCGGTGTAAGCATCCCACTTGTCGAGGCTCGCGAGGTCGGTGGGGGACAGTTTCCACTGCTTCACCTCGTCGCTGCTTCGTGCGACAAATCGGGCATGCTGCTCAGCCTTGCCCACAGAGAACCAGAACTTGATGAGGTGCATGCCAGAATTCACGAGCATCCGTTCGAACTCCGGGGCAGTTCTCGTGAACTCGAGATACTGCTGCGGGGTGCAGTAACCCATCACCCGTTCTACCCCAGCCCGGTTGTACCAGGAACGGTCGAACAGCACGATCTCACCCGCGGCGGGCAAGTGCGTCACGTAGCGCTGAAAATACCACTGGGTGCGTTCGCGCTCGGTGGGAATCTCAAGCGCGACCACGCGCGCGCCACGCGGGTTCAGGTGCTCGGTGAAACGCTTGATCGAGCCACCCTTGCCCGCAGCGTCACGCCCCTCGAACAGAATGACAATACGCTCGCCCTGTTCTTTCACCCAGGCTTGCAGCTTGAGCAACTCGATCTGCAGCTTACGCTTCGTCTTTTCGTACTCACGCGTCTCGAGCTTCGTGTCATACGGGTACCCCTGACGCCAGGGAGCATCGGGGCCATCGTCCCGCTTCTTCTTGCCCTCAGACTCACTCAGCTTGCGTGTGAGCTCCCTGATCTCGTCGATTTCAGGGGTGACATCGACTTGGTCAGGGGTCGCGAGCGCAAACTCATGACCAGACTCGGTCACGGCACGCCGAGACCGTTCGTCGTGCGGTGTGTCACTCATGCGGGGATCGCGCTTAGTGGCCCTGCTCGGCGAGACGCTGCTGCGCCTCAACGATGAGCTGTTCTGCGTCGGCAGCGGAACCCCAGGCGTCAACCTTGACCCACTTACCAGGCTCGAGATCTTTGTAGTGCTCGAAGAAGTGCTCGATCTCTTTGCGGGTGTACTCGGGAATGTCTGCGACATCTTGAATGTGCGACCAGCGCGGATCCTTGTGCTGCACCGCGATGACTTTGTCGTCACCGCCCGCTTCGTCGCTCATCTTCAGCACACCGACGGGGCGAACCTTGACACCGACACCGGGGAAGACGGGGTAGTCAAGCAGCACCAACACGTCGAGCGGATCGCCGTCTTCGCCGAGCGTCTTCTCAAAGAACCCGTAATCGGTGGGGTACACAAAGCCGGTGTACAGCACCCGGTCGAGGTAGACGCGACCCGTCTCATGGTCGACCTCGTACTTATTGCGGCTTCCCTTGGGAATTTCGATGACGGCGTCGAATGCGGCGGTCATGCGCGCTCCTTGCGTTGGTGAATGAAAAATGAAACACGAAAACGAGCGCGTCGGTGTCGCACTCACTTCCAGCGTACCTTGCTCACGCAACGCGCGGTGAGGCCGGCCGACCAGAATCGTGTGGCAGTACGCGTGCGCGATAGCGTGGACGCATGACCCGACTGCCACCGCTCGACCCAGCCGTCGCTGAGACCCGCGTGGCGGTGCGCGAGATCATCGCCGCGCTCGCGACCTGGTTCGCGAAGACCGGCTCACGCGCCGCGGGTGCGCCTGAGGCTCAGCTGCTGCTCGTGGGGCTCTCGGGTGGGGCTGATTCGCTCGCGCTCGCCGCAGCTGTAGCGTTCGAGGCACCCAAAGCGGGGCTGA
>CAZJOZ010000045.1:0-10683 GCA_964547775.1 uncultured Leucobacter sp. | reverse complement strand
ACGAATACTTTGTTCCTGACGTCCATTGCGTCTTCCTCCATCTTGATCTGGCGGCAAAGCACTTGGATGCTCCTGCCAGGTTCCGCCGAGCCACGGGAGTGCGCCTGAGCTACACCCCGAGTTCGATGTGACGCCCGGGAATGGCCTCGAGCAGATTCTGGGTGTACTGCTGCTGCGGGTTCTCGAAGACCTCATCGGTCGTAGCCTGCTCAACGATGCGCCCACTCTGCATGACGCACACCCGGTCGGCGATGAGTCGAACGACCGCGAGGTCGTGAGTAATGAACAGGTACGTGAGGTCGAGTTCTCGCTGGAGTTCTGCAAGCAGGTCGAGAATTTGCGCTTGCACCAACACGTCAAGTGCCGACACGGCCTCGTCAAGCACGAGGATCTCCGGTTTCAACGCGAGCCCGCGAGCAACCGCCACTCGCTGGCGTTGGCCGCCCGACAGCTCATTCGGGTACCGTGTTGCCAGTTCGCGTGGCAGAGCAACCTGATCGAGAAGTTCAAGCACTCTCTCACGACGACTCGCACGGTCGCCGACCTGATGCACATTCAACGGTTCCGCAATGGTGTTGCCGATGTTGACCAGTGGATCGAGCGAGCCGTACGGGTCTTGAAACACCGGCTGCAACTCACTTCGGAGCGCAAACAGCTCGCGCGGGCCCATCTTGGAGGTGTCCTTGCCTTTGACGCGGATCGTGCCCGACGTGGGCTCTTCAAGCTGGAGCACCATCTTTGCAATGGTGGACTTACCTGAACCGGACTCCCCCACGAGCGCCATCGTCTCGCCACGGTGAATAACAAAATTCGCGTCATCCACGGCGACGAGATCCTCATGCCCAAAGTTGCCTTTTCGCAGTCGGTACACCTTGGTGAGGTGCTCAACTTCAACCACCGGGGTGCGCTGCAGCACGGATTCGGCGACACCCTCAGCCTCACGTTCCTCTGCAATCGCGGCAACATCGAACGTATCAACAGGTGCTGGCGGCAGGTCAGCCGTGCTCCCGATCCGGCGCGATGCAAGGCTTGGCGCCGCAGAAACCAGTCGTTTCGTATATGGGTGCTGTGGTCGTTGCAGAATCTCGCGGCTCGGCCCCGACTCCACAATGTTGCCCTGATACATCACGATGAGTTTCTCGGCACGTTCCGCGGCAAGACCAAGATCGTGCGTAATGAACACGACGGCGGTGCCCAATTCGTCGGTGCGCTCAGCCAGGTGGTCGAGCACCACCCGCTGCACCGTCACGTCAAGCGCAGACGTCGGCTCATCCGCGATGAGCAGCGCAGGATCAGCCGACAAGCCAATGCCGATGAGCGCACGCTGCTTCATTCCGCCCGAGAACTGGTGGGGGTACTGCTTCATGCGTTTCTCGGCGTCTTTCAGCCCAGCCTGCTCGAGCACCTCGATTGCGCGCTTACGGACTTCTTTCTTGCCGCTCGCGAGCCCATTCGCCCGAATCGCTTCCTCAACCTGGAAACCAACCGACCATACCGGGTTGAGATTTGACATCGGATCCTGAGGCACGAGCCCGATCTCGCGTCCGCGAATCGACTCCATCTCCCGGCGTTTGATGCCTACCAGCTCTCGACCCTGCCAGCGCACCGAACCATTGGTGATCGTGCCGGTGCCAGGGAGCAGGTTGATGACTGCGTGCATTGTCGTCGACTTGCCCGAACCTGACTCGCCTACGATCGCGACGGTTTCGCCCGGGTAGACGTCAAAGCTCACGCCGTGCACAACTTCTTTCAGTTTCTTGTCCACCCGAAACGCGACGGTAAGGTCGCGCACGCTCAGAATCGGATCGTTCAGCGCGCCGCTCACCTCTGCTGCAGTATTCACGTCTTGTGCAGTGCCGTTCTCTTCACTCATCGACGAGCCCTCGCCTTCGGATCAAGCGCATCGCGCACCACTTCGCCGAGCAGAATAAACCCGAGCACGGTGACCGCTAACGCAATCGATGGCCAAATCAGTGGCATCGGATCGGTGCGCAGTGACAGCTGTGCCGCACTAATGTCGTTGCCCCAGCTGATGTACTGCCCGGGCGGCAGGCCAACGCCAAGGAACGACAGTGTGGCCTCAGCGACAATCGCTGATGACAGCGACAGTGTGGTCACCACGATCGTCGGTGCGATCGAGTTCGGCAGCACGTGACGAACGAGCGTCTTCAGCTGCGACTGCCCGAGTGAGGTTGAGGCCATCACAAAGTCGGCGTTCTTCACCCGCAAGATCTCACTGCGCATAATGCGAGCGGTAATCGGCCACGCGAAGCCGCCGATCGCGAAGGCGATGACCACCGGAGTGCGGTAATCGGCAAGCACGCTCATGACGACAACCGCAGCGAGAATATATGGAATCGAGAAGAAGATGTCACCCACACGAGACAACACCGTGTCAATGAATCCGCCGAAATATCCGGCGAGGGCGCCCATGATTGACCCGAACACGAAGGTGATCATGATCACAATAAAGCCCACCGAAACCGAGGTAGGTGTGCCATAGATCAACCGAGAGTAGACATCGCAGCCCTGCATGTTGTAGCCCAGGGGATGCCCCGGTTCAGGCGCAGCATTCGAGAACTTCAGTGCGCAAGCCCGAGGGTCAACCTGGGTGAAGAGCGTCGGAAAGAATGACACCAGCAACACCAGCAGGATGATCGCGGCAGAAACCCAGAACATGGGTCGCACACGAATATCGCGCCAGGCGTCTAGCCAGAGGCTCGACTTCTTCTCCGAGATTCGTACCGCGTCGACCGCGGCGACCGGTGTCTCATCAAACGGCGCAACGAAGTGCTCCGGTACAGGGTTATTCGGCTTAGGCATAGCGGATCCTCGGATCAAGAGCAGCGTAGAGCAGGTCGACGACCAGATTGACGCCCAAATAGATGAGCACCATCACCGTGACAAACGAGACCACCGTCGCGTTTTCACCGCGCAAAATGGCGTTGAATAGCACGTTGCCAACGCCGGGCACATTGAAGATACCCTCCGTCACTGTGGCACCGACCATCAGCGTGCCAAAGTCGGTTGCCGTGTTCGTAATGGTGGGAATCAGGGAATTGCGCAGCACGTGCACGGGGATCACGCGTCGTCGCGAGAGTCCCTTGGCGTAGGCGGTGCGCACAAAATCTTGATTGAGCGTATCGATCACCGAAGCTCGGGTGAGTCGCATACTCGTCGCGTACAGGCTGACACCAAGCACGAGGCCAGGCAGGATGAGTTCGTTCAGCGGTGCTCCCCCGCTGACGGTGGGCCGGAACCATCCCAGTTGCAGGCCAAAAATGTACTGAGCGACGAACGCAATCACGAAGATCGGAATACTCATAAAGAGCAGCCCGATAATCAGGTTGATGTTGTCAAACCAGCTCCCCTTGCGAATGCCCGAGTAGAGACCGATGATCACGGCAAGCACGAGCTCAAACACAATCGCAATCACGGCGAGCTTGATCGTCACCGGGAACGTGCGAGCAAGAATCGCACTCACTGGTTCACCCGAGAAGCTCATGCCAAAGTCACCGACGAAGATGCCTTTGAGGTACAGCAAATACTGCACAAAGAAGGGCTGATCGAGATTGTACTGAGCTCGGAGCCGCTGCAGCACGGCTTCGCTGGGTACTTTATCGCCGAACATCGCGGCGACAGGATCTCCTGGCATGGCAAATACCATCCAGTAGATGAGGAAGGTGGTGCCCAGCAGCACTGGCACTACTTGCAGGACTCGAAGGAGGATGTATCTCAGCATGGTTCGCTGCTCCCCCTGTCAAAGGTTACGTGCATGGTGAGTATTCTCTCGCAGTTGTGGCGCGAAGGGTATCGCTCCCACGAATCGGGCGCTCGAAACGGGTGCGTGAGGAGCGGTCCCGATGGGATCCCTGAACGGGATGAGGCCCCGGGCATGAAGACCCGGGGCCTCACAGAGCGTGGTTAGTTCTTGACGATTTCGTAGAAAATCGGGACAGAGTTCCAACCGAACGCTACGTTGCTCAACGACTCGTTGTAGGCGCCAGTCGTAGCCTGGTTCCACAGCGGGATCGAAGGGAGCTCAGCCAGCAGGATCTCCTGCGCGGCCTGCAGTGCAGCAACCTGCTCGTCACGGTCACCCGTGCGGCTCGCGGTCTCGAGCAGCTCATCGAACTCGGCGTTCGAGTAGAACCCGTGGTTCGAGCTTGCGCCCGTTGCGTAGAGCGGAGCGAGGAAGTTGTACATACCGGGGTAATCTGCCTGCCACCCAGCACGGAACGGGCCTCCAACTGCGTCGAGTTCACGGTCCTCCAGGAAGGCTGCGAAGGTCGGGTACAGCTTCGGCTCGACGGTGATATCCAGGGTGTTCATCCACTGGTTCGCCAGCGCTTCGATCCACACGCCGTGTGGGCCATCACCGTTCGTTGCGAGGGGCAGCACGCCCTCCCACTGCGAAATTGCGTCGGCCTGAGCCCACAGCTCTTTCGCACGCTCGGGATCGAACTCGAGGAACTCTACGCCCTCAAGGTTGTCGTCGTACCCATCAACTGCTGACGAGCTGAAGTCGCGTGCAGGGAGGTTGGTTCCCTTGAAGACCACCGAGGTGATCTCTTCGCGGTCGGTAGCAAGCGAGAGTGCCTGGCGGCGCAGGATGCCTTCTTCGTCAATGCCGAAGTGGGGCAGGTTCTGCGAGATAGTCAGGGTGGTGAGCAGCATACCGGTCTGGTTCACTGCACGATCACCGAAGTCATCGACGAAGGTTGACAGCGCCGACTCAGGGATCTGGTCGATGATGTCGAGGTTGCCTGCCTGCACATCGGTGTAGGCAGCGTCGAGCGACGCGTACATGATGACCGTCAGGCCGTCATTCTGTGCCTCACGGGGACCCACGTAGGTTGGGCTCTTCACCATCTTGATTTCAACGTCGTGCTTCCAAGCGTCGTCACCATCCAGCACGTAGGATCCGTTACCGATCGGGTACTGACCGAATGCTTCCATGTCTTCGAACGCGACATCTGGCAGCGGGTAGAAAGCTGAGTACCCCAGGCGATCTGGGAAGTCAGGCGTTGCCTCAACAGTGAAGGTGTAGTCATCAACGATGGTCAAACCTTCGAGTTCCTCAACGGCTTCAGTCTCGCTCCATCCCTTGATCGGGTAGAAGAAGTACTGATTGCCCATTGCGTTGTCGATGTTTGCCGCGTAATTCCAGGCATCCACAAAGTTATGCGCAAGCACCGGGGTGCCATCGCTAAATACAGCATCTTCGCGGAGCTTGATGGTCCAGACCGTGCGGTCTTCATTCGGCTCGATTGACTCTGCGACTGCCATGTGCGAGGTGCCCTCGGCGTCGTAGTACGTGAGACCCTCGAACAGTGCGTCGACGACCTTACCGCCGCCGACCTCAGTGGTGTCGGCAGGAAGGAGGCCCTTCTGAGGCTCCGTTCCGTTCACCGTGATGATGCCGCCGCTTGCTGCGCTGTCGCTCGAGCCGCTGTCGCCTGATGCGCAGCCTGCGAGAGCCAGCGAACCCGCGGTGGCCAGGGCGAGAATGCCCAATCCGATCCGTGATGTCTTCACTGATCTTCCTCCTCATATGTTTCGCATCGACGCGCGCGGATTACGCACGCCGATCAGCGAAATTGTGAATAACTGTCCCAGCCTAGTCGGATGGACTAAGCCCTCTTGCGACCACGAGTGAACACGCATGCACTGCCTCGCGACAATGCTCACGCACCCAACAGTGGCCTACACGGGGAAAACCACCTGGACGAAGGTCTATGAAAAACCAACACACCAAATGAATTGGGAACGATTCCAGCGTAGCTACCGGCCTTCCTGCGCCACCTCAGGGGAAGCTGAGAGTAACCAGATCGTGAACTGATTGAGACCATGTGGTGAAGGCGGTTCGACGCGCGACCGACCGGCGGGGTCGATACGATAGCCCCGTGACCTCGCACCTGACCGCCACGCGCCTCCGCTGGGAAGTTGCCATTGTTCTCGCGCTCTCATTTGGGGCATCGGCGGTGTATGCCGTGGTGCAGATTATTGAGCGAGTGACAAGAGAAACGGCGCTCGCCTCCCAGTCGGCAACGATTAATCGGCCCCTGGCAGAACGTCAGTACTTTGACCTGACCTATCAACTCCTGAACTTCGTCTTCGGGCTGGCGCCGGTTGCCCTCGTCATCTTTCTCCTCTGGCGCCAGCGCCCTCCACACTTGGGAGCACTCGGTCTCGGCCAGGAACCCGGCACGCGCCGGGGCTGGTGGCTACGGGAGTCCGGCTTTGGCCTCGTGCTTGCCGCGGTCATCGGCATTCCCGGGCTCGTCTTCTACGTATTCACCCGCGAGATAGGGATCAACGTCACCGTCGTACCCGCGGCGCTGAATACCTATTGGTGGACGGTGCCGGTGCTGGTACTCATGGCATTGAAGGCTGCGCTTGGCGAGGAGCTCATCGTTGTGGCCTATTTTTTCAATCGGATGAAGCTCCTGGGAGTTGGACCCGTCGCCACCATTGTCGCCAGTGCCGTACTGCGAGGCACCTACCACCTGTACCAGGGGTTCGGTGGGTTCCTCGGTAATGTCATCATGGGACTGGTCTTTGGGTGGGCCTATCACCGTTGGGGTCGAGCACTCCCCCTCATCGTTGCGCACTGGGTGCTCGACATTGTGAGCTTCGTCGGGTACCCACTTGCGGTCGCATGGTGGCCCGAATTCTTCGGACTTGCCAGCTAACCCCGCCGGGTCACTCGAGTGCTCGGCATCGCCGTTGACCGAACCCACTCAACGCGCGGGGGCATGATGTCGCTCCCCGCGCGTTGAGTGACGTTCCTACATCGCCTACATCGGTCGGGCGCTCTTCGCGGTTGCATCCATCAGTCCCCAGAGCGTGTCATAGACAGCGGCCGCGTCGGGGTCTGTGCAGCGTGGCTCGGGGCGAATCGCTTCGAGGGTACCGTCTTCCTTTCGCAGCAATCCCCACACATTAGGCTCACGAGCAGCCGCGCACGAGTCAGGCAATGATTCGGCCAGCGGCAAGGTGAACATTGCTTTGGTGCCGCCGTCGGTCAACACATACGGGGTACGTCCCCCATACCGATTCGACATTTCAACGTCGAGGTTCCACTGCGGGATCGACAGGGTCCACGTTGGTCCCACCTCCACGACGGGCACCTCATCGGTCGGCACTTCAGGCTCAGGTGCTTCCGTTTCGCTCGGTTCTGGGTCTTCCGTCTCCACCGGCGCTTGCGTCGTCGTTGGCGCTGGTGCGGGTGTCGGAATGGGATCGGTGTCTGATCCACGGACTCCGTTGATTACGAGCACCGACGCCACGATGGCAATGATTGCGCCACCGGCGACGATGATCCACGGCAGAGCCTTTCGACCGCCGCTCCGACCGCCGGTCACCGCGATTGGCTCGTACTCGTCGTCGCCACCGCGGGAGTCGGGGGTGGCAGCGGATGCCTCCGATCCGGCGAGCCCGAGTGCAGCCAACACATCAGGATCAGACTCGGTTGACGATGCAGGAGCTCGGCGGGATGTTGCGGCTACTGGCACGACGGGGACGGACGGTCGTGTCGGCGCTGCGGGAACAGAGTCTGGAACGCCGCTCACCGGGGCGGCAGGCGAAGAAGCGCGCGACGTCGAAGCGACGGGTGGTGCTGGATTCGTCGCCGGAGTCTCCGGTTCGAGTTCAAACGGTTGTGTGGGCGCTGGATCGGCGTGCACGGTGTTCGGTGTTGCGCTCGATGACGGCGGGGCCGTCGGTGCTGCGGGCACCGACGGTTCTGGGCTGAACACCGGTGGCAAAGGTTCAGCTCGGGGCGGTTCGGGCGAGAATCCAGGAAGCACGAGCGGTACCAACTCTTCGTCGTCACCGTTATCGAGGTGAGTCGATGTCGTCTCATCGGAGACGTCAAACAGTGATTCCAAGGTCAGCTCATCCGAGTCATCGTCAGGCTCATCGCTTAGTGCGGTGGCCGCGGGCTCAGTTGGTGAAGCAGGGGCCGGGTCTGTGATCAGCGCTGGCCGCGGCGCCGGCGAGCTAGACGGCTCGGAAGGCTGGGCGGCGTTGGACGGCGGTGAAGCGGACTCGGGCGCGCCAAACCCCATCAGTTCGTCAAAGCTTGGCACCCGCAGCCCACCTTCAGCCGGGCCCTTCGAGGCTTCGGCACCCCGCCCTGGTTGCGTCGCTTGTGGCTCCGCCTCACCGCGAGAGGCTGCTCCTTCGGGTGTCGCCTCAGCATCGGCAGGAGCGGCGCCGTCTTCGGGAGCGGCCCCTTTTGCTGGTCGTGCAGAATTCAGAAACGCACGCAGTTCTTCGTCATTCACCCTGACAGACTACAGAATCCGCAAGAAAACTGCCTATGAGCCTCAGTCGTCCCCCAGGAAGTGTCGCAAGGAAGCGATGACCTGTTCTGGTTGTTCTGAGTGCACCCAGTGCCCCGCATCGCGAATGGTCACGCGCACGGTTTTTGGAAAGAAAGCCCGCATCGTGGTCGCGTCTTCGTCCCGAACATAGTCCGAACGCGCACCGCGAATCCACAGCACCGGACCGAGAAACGTGAACCCCGATGCTTCCGGAAACCCCATAATGGTGTCGAGTTCGCTGTGGAGCAGGGTGAGATTTGGTTGCCAGATGAAGCCCATGCTGGAGCGCTGGAGGTTCTGTAGCAGGAAGCCCCGCACCGTGGGGTGTGGGATTGCCTCACTCAGTGCGGAATCAGCGTCAGTGCGGGAACGCACCGATGTGAGGTCGAGGGCTTTCAGCGAGGAGAGCAAGTGACGGAACTCGCCACGTGAGCTGTCCGAGGCAACGGGTGAAATGTCGATCACGACGAGTTTGCGCACCAGCTCGGGGTGCCGAAGCGCGAGCATCATCGCAACTTTGCCGCCCATGGAATGCCCCACCACGTCGACCGGCCCGTGAGCAGCAAACCCCTGCCTCAGGTGCTCCGCCACCCGGTCAGCCATGTCTTCGTAACTGAACGTGTCAGTCCACGCTGATGAACCGTGATTCGGCAGGTCAACCAGCAGGCTCTGCGCTGCAGGCTCGAGCCCGGCCGCGATCCGTTGAAAGTTCTTGCCGCGACCGAAGAGACCGTGCAAGAACACCACACGTTGTTCACTGGCGGGATCACCCACCAGCACCGAATGGACTACGGAATGCTCAGCCACCCTTCTACGCTACCTGCAGCCGGTCACCGTATCGACCGTTCTCCGGGAATGCACACCAACTGCGACCGGCCGAAGCGGAAAGGATGAGTCACTTACTGACCCACCAGTTCGGTGGCTCCTCAGATTAATTGACGCGTTTCACGACGCTCGACTTCAGCTGCATGGAGCCAAATCCTGGCACTCGTGCATCGATGTCGTGACCGCCGGCTCCGCCCGGATTCAAGCGGATGCCCGTCACCTTGGTACCTACTTTGATAGTGCCGCCACCGCCGCCTGATACCTTTACGGTTTTCACCAGGGTGACCGTGTCCCCGTCGCTCAGCACGTTTCCGACTGCATCACGGATGACATCGACTTCTGAGTGACCTTCGTCGTTGTCTGGTGTGTCGTCAGGTGACCACTCGTGGCCGCACATCGGGCACACCAGGAGGGCACCCTGCTCATAGGCGTATGTCTCGCCGCACTGGGGACAAGGAGGCAACGGCTCAGACATTAAACCGCCACTCGCAGACGTCCCCATCCTGCATGATGTAGTCCTTACCTTCCATGCGGGCTTTGCCCTTCGCTCGGGCCTCGGCGACCGACCCAGCCTCAACCAAGTCATCAAACGAGATGATCTCGCCTTTAATAAAGCCCTTCTCGAAGTCTGTATGGATCACACCGGCTGCTTGCGGGGCTGTGGCGCCCTTCGGAATGGTCCACGCACGTGCCTCTTTCGGTCCTGCGGTGAGGTAGGTCTGCAATCCCAGGGTGTCAAAACCGATGCGGGCAAGCTGATTCAGGCCGCTTTCGGTTTGGCCTGTTGATTCGAGCAGCTCTTTCGCGTCTTCTTCGGAGAGCTCGATGAGCTCACTCTCCAGTTTCGCGTCAAGGAAGATCGCTTTTGCTGGGGCGACCAGCGCAGCCAATTCTGCAAGCCGGGCTGCATCGCCGAGCACATGCTCATCAACATTGAAAACGTATAGGAATGGCTTGGCGGTCAAGAGACCGAGTTCGCGAATCGGTTCAAGATCAATGCCAGTCTGCGAAAGGAGCTTTCCGTCGTTGAGTGCGTCGAGCGCGGCGCGAGCAGTTTCAACAACCGAGGCGTCGATCTTCTTGCCTTTGAGTTCTTTCTCGTAGCGCACGAGAGCCTTCTCCACGGTTTGCATGTCAGCAAGGATCAGCTCCGTGTTGATCGTTTCCATGTCACTTGCCGGGTTTACGGTGCCGTCGACGTGCACCACGTCTGGATCGCTGAAGCCTCGCACCACCTGTGCGATGGCGTCAGCCTCACGAATGTTCGCCAGGAACTGGTTGCCGAGCCCCTCACCCTCACTTGCACCACGAACAATGCCCGCAATATCGACGAAACTCACCGGAGCGGGAAGAATTCGTTCGCTGCCAAAGATCTCAGCGAGCTTTTCGAGTCTCGGGTCGGGGAGGTTCACCACCCCGATGTTGGGCTCGATCGTGGCAAACGGGTAGTTCGCCGCGAGCGCGTCGTTATGAGTCAGTGCATTAAACAGGGTGGACTTGCCAACGTTAGGCAGGCCGACGATTCCAA
>CAZJOZ010000044.1:3664-10722 GCA_964547775.1 uncultured Leucobacter sp. | reverse complement strand
TTTGAGGCTCGTGATCACGTACTCGATATCAGCCGACAGATCGCACTTGCCGGAGAGCACGCCACCCCGGCACAACAGCAGGAGAAATCATCGTGAAACAGAACGTTCTGGGAGCCGTTTCCACCTCACACCACCTCGCCACCGAGGCCGGTGCGGAGGCGTTGCGTCAGGGCGGCAATGCTCTTGATGCGGCGCTCGCGGCTGCTGCGACACTCTGCGTGGTCTATCCGAACAATGTGGCGCTCGGCGGCGACCTCGTTGTGCTCGTGCGAAACCCTGCGGGAGAGATCCGGTTCCTGAACGCCACCGGTGAGGCTGCCTCGGGTGAATCGCTGGAGTCCTTGCGCGCTCGTCACGGTGACGCATTGCCGCTTCGGGGCATCGACACCGTGACCGTGCCGGGCGGCGTGTGTGGGTGGAACGCGCTCCATGAATACGGTGCGACACGCGCGTGGGCAGATCACTTCACGCGGGCTATTGAACTCGCGGAGAACGGTTTCCCCAATGCGCGCTCCGTTGCTGCGTCCCTTGTCGAAGATCAAGCGACCTTTGCACAGGATCCCGGAGCTCGCCCTATCTTCTACCCAGACGGGAACCCCTTGCCCGAGGGCGCGCGGCTGGTGCAACCTGCGCTTGCACAGACCCTGCGACGACTCGCCGACGGTGGTTCGAGTGAGTTCTATGAGGGCGAGACCGCGAAGCGGTGGATTGCAGGGTTGCAGCGACTCGGATCCAAGATCACCATGGCCGACGCTGCTGCCTATGAAGCCTTCTGGGATGAACCCATCGAATGTGAGTACGACGGGTTGCGGGTACTCGCTGGTCCTCCGAACTCCTCTGGGTTCATGCTGCTCCGAGCGCTGAATGCGGTCGCGGCGGGGATCAGTGACCCGCTCGCCGGGGGAGCAGGGGAGCTGGCAACCGCTTTTTACCATAGCAATCTGGTGCGCACCGCGGCTCTTGCCGACCCACGGGTGGGCGGGGCAACCGGCGAGGAGCTGGTTGCGATGCCTGCGCCAACCGAACTGCCTGGCGCAGCGAAGGCGAGCGGTGACACCGTTGGTCTGTCTGCAGTGAGCGCAGACGGCTGGGCGGTGTCCTTCATTAACTCCGTGTATTGGAGCTTCGGCGCCCACATTCTCGAGCCAGACACCGGCATCATCTTTCAAAACCGTGGCACGTCATTTTCGCTTGATCCCACGTCGCCAAACTCGTTTGCTCCACGCAAACGGCCCAGGCACACGCTGATGCCAGTGCTCGTGTTGCGCGGCGAAGAAATTGAGATGGTGCCGTCAACGATGGGCGGATCAGCCCAGCCTCAAATTCACGCTCAGCTGTTGCTCCGCCAACTGGCAGGTGCAACGCCTCATGAAGCGACGCATGCACCCCGATGGATGGTCGACGAGGTGACCGCTGACGGACATGTTCGAGTGACAGCCGAGTCAGATATTGACCCTATCGCCCTCGAGTCGATCAAGGCTGCGGGTTTTGACATCACGCTTGTTTCCCCGCACAACGAGGATCTCGGCCATTCCAACGTGATTAGACGCACCGGCGACGGGTACCTCGCTGCAAGTGACCCCCGATCTGACGGTTCGGCGATCGTGGTCACCGCAGATGCTGAAAGCAATTCCCGATGAACGCGACAGAGCAGCGCAGTCCTTCCGCGCTCGCATTGATCCTGGTTGGCCTTGCCGCCGGATTACTGTCAGGACTCTTTGGCATCGGCGGCGGCACCATTATCGTGCCCGCCCTAGCCCTGTGGTTGGGTATGCCGCAGCGGCTCGCAGCAGGAACCTCGGTGGCTGCGATCTTGCCGACGGCAATTGTTGGCGCGACCACCTACGGTGTGCAGGGAAACGTCGATTGGATCGCCGCAGCATGTCTCGCCATTGGCATCGTGGTCGGTGCTCAGCTCGGGAGCTACCTGCTCGCAAAGGCGCCAGTCTCAGCGCTGCAGTGGGCCTTCATCGTCTTCCTCGTGATCATGATTGTCAGCCTGTGGTTTGTTGTGCCGCAGCGAGACGCCCACATCCACATCGGGATCCTTCAGATCGTGATGCTGGTACTCACCGGATTGGTCACCGGCGTACTGTCGGGGTTGCTCGGTGTCGGAGGCGGCATCATTGTGGTGCCGATTCTGATGTTCTTCTTCGGAGCGAGTGACCTCGTGGCCAAGGGGAGCTCCCTGGTCATGATGATTCCCGGGTCCGTGTCAGGCACGCTCGGTAACGTGCGGCGGAAGAACGTCGATCTCCGTGCCGCGGCATTCGTCGGTATCACGGCAAGTCTGTGCGTGCCTTTCGGCGCAGTGTTGGCAGGACTCGTTGAACCGTTCTGGGGCAACGTGCTGTTCTCGCTGTACCTCATGTTTATTGCTGGGCAAATGTTGGTACGCAAGGTGAAATCACGCCGCGCCAGCTAGCGGTCCCGTCGCGGCAGCGCCGCGTGCGCAGAGGCAGGAACATCACCGCCAACGACACGCGACATGGCGCATCGGATCAATCCGTTTCGTCCCGGGGTTATCGGTCAAAAATGAACCGCCCACGACCAACGAACAAGCCGAGCACGAGTTGACCGCTTGCAGCGATCCAGATCAGCATAAACGGGGCGATCCAGTTGCCCGTCGCATCGAGCAGCACCCCGAAGAACAGCGGGCCGATCGCGGCAATCAGGTAACCGACGGACTGGGCCATGCCCGACAACGCCGCGGAGTGATCCGAAGTTCTGGCCCGGGTTGCCATCAGCATCATCGACGCCGTCAATTGCGCACCACCAATGAGTCCTCCGATGAAGATCCACACCGGCATGAACTGTGGTGCAAGCGGGATACCGAACCACGCACACAATCCGATCGTCGGTAGCACGGCGGGCAACCATCGCCGTAGCCGAAGATGGCGGCCGAAAAGCGGAAAAAGCAGTGAGCCCGCAATGCCAAGCAGTTGAAACGTCATCAGTTGGGCGCCAGCGCTCGCGGCTGGCACCCCGCGTGCAATTTCATAGGGGACATACCAACTCGAGAGCGTGTAGAAAATGGAAGACTGTGCGCCCATGTACAGGGAAACCTGCCAGGCAAGCCGATCGCGCCAAATGCGGGCACCAATCTTGCTGGGATTCCGTCCCCGTCCGGATGATTGGTTCGCCAGGTACGGTGCCGCATCATCGAATGGGCGTGAGGGAGACACTGGGAGCGATGCCCTCGTGCGACGCCGATTCGCGAGCAACCACAGGATCAGCGCCACAGGAAGAGGGGCGCCCATGATGAGCAACGCGAACCGCCACCCCGCTGGTTCTCCGTTGACCCCGTTGACCTGAGACAGCGGCACCGCAATTCCCGCACCAAGGGCACCCGCGCCGCTCAGGAGTGCCGTATAGATCCCCATCACCAGCGGCACTCGCGCAGCAAAATCCCGTTTAATGACGGCAGGCATGAGGACATTCGCAACCGCCAGCCCGCACCCGATCAGTGCGGTGCCGAGCCACAGGTTGACTGCCAGTCCTGGCAACGAACGCAGCGCGGTGCCGAGTCCGATCGCCACGAGTGACCAAGACACGGCACTGGTCATTCCGATACGAGCACTCAATCCGTGCGACAGGGGAGAAACGACACCCCAACACACCAGTGGCAACGCGCCCAGCAGGCCGAGAACCGCCGGAGAAACGCCTTCGTCAGCGCTGATTTCATCGAGCAGCGGCCCCACCGCAGTGATGGTCATGCGAAGATTTGCCGCAACGAGAATCACTGCAGCGAGGAGGAGCGCACCGGCACGTCGGGGGGAAAGCGCATCGGAGCCAGTGGTGTTCACTCGTGCACTCTACCGCGACGAGGAGGTGCTCGGCAGCGGATTCACGTCCGCATGACACGCTAGCGTAGACGTGAGATGCCTGCCCGATGCGGGAACGAGCATCGCAATGGCGAGGCGCGGCGGGATCCTGATGGAGCGTGCGAGAGGCGGAGAAGATGAGCGACGTGAGATGCCCGCACTGCGGTGAAGTCTTCACGATTGACGAGGCGAGTTACGCAGATATTGCCCGTCAGGTGCGAGACGCCGAATTCGAAAGGCATGTGCACGAGCGACTTGCGATCGCAGAGGACGACAAACGTCGGGCGCTGGAGCTTGCCGCGGCACATGCGCGAACGGAGTTACAGGAGGCTTCTGCGGCGAAGGAGGCCGAGATTCTTGCATTGCGAGCGCGCCTGGAATCGGAACAGACGGAACGGCAGCTTGCGGTCGCGCAAGCACTCAACGATGTCGAGAAGGAACGTGACGCCCTCAAGGCCGAGCTCGCCCAGGCACAAAGAGAGCAGGAGCGAGCGGTCGAACGCATAGCGTCACAATCCGCTGCTGATCTGCAGAAGGCGATCGCAGAGAAAGACGCAGCGATTGTTGAATTGACCGCACGACTTGAGCTCACGGCGACAGAAAAACAACTGGAGATCACCCGTGCCGTCAGCACGATTGAGAAACAGCGCGACGAACTCCAGGGTGAACTTGAGCGCACCGCGTTAGAAAAGCAGCTCGCCGAGACCGCGCTGAAAGAGAAGTACGAGGCACAACTCAAGGATCGTGACGACGCGATTGAACGATTGCGAGACCTGAAAGCAAAACTCTCGACAAAGATGGTTGGCGAGACGTTGGAGCAACACTGTGAGATCGAATTCAATCGAATTCGCGCAACGGCGTTCCCCAATGCGTACTTCGAAAAAGACAACGACGCGAGTTCCGGAAGCAAAGGGGACTTCATCTTCCGCGACATGGATCCGCGGGGCACCGAGACCGTGTCAATCATGTTCGAAATGAAGAACGAGAGCGACACCACTGCAACGAAGAAACGGAATGAGGACTTTCTCAAAGAGCTCGATAAAGACCGAACGGAGAAAGGGTGCGAATACGCGATCCTCGTCTCTCTTCTCGAGCCAGACAATGAGCTATACAACACTGGCATTGTTGATGTGTCGCATCGCTACCCCAAGATGTATGTGATTCGGCCACAGTTCTTTATTCAGATGATTACCGTGTTGCGAAACGCCGCGCTCAACGCACTGGAATACAAGAACCAACTTGCCGAGGTGAAAGCGCAACACATAGACATCACTCATTTCGAGGAAGAACTCGAAGCATTCAAGTCGGCATTTGGAAGAAACTGGCGGCTTGCTTCGGATGGGTTTGAGGAAGCCATCAAACGGATTGATGAGTCGATCAAGGACCTGGAGAAGGTGAAAGCGGCGCTGCACAAGTCAGCGAACAATTTGCGACTCGCAAATAATAAGGCAGAAGACCTCACCGTGAAGCGGCTCACCCACGGCAACCCGACAATGGCGGCAAAGTTTGCGGAACTCGGGCGCGGCGGGGCAGCGGGTGAGGGCCTGAACTGAGGATGGTGTGCCGCCTCCATGTCGAGAGGCGGCACACCAGAAATTTCGCGCCGTGGCTACGATCGCCTGGCGGCGACCCTAGGCCGTTTGGCCTGCGTGCTTTCCCTCTGCCACCTCTTCGATGAGCTTCGCATTGAACGCGGGCAGGTCATCGGGAGTGCGACTCGTGACCAGGCCTTCATCGACGACGACCTCCTCGTCGACCCACTCTGCGCCGGCGTTCCGCAGATCAGTCTTGAGGCTCGGATACGACGTCACCTTTCGACCCTGCAGCACATCTGCATCAGCAAGAATCCAGCCACCGTGGCAGATCGCTGCTACCGGTTTATGCTGACTGAAAAAGTCTCTTGTGAATGAAACGGCGTTCTCGTCGAGTCGCAGCTGATCCCCGTTGACGACCCCGCCGGGCAGCACCAGAGCATCGAAATCTGCGGCGTTGACATCGGCTGTCGTGTGATGCACCTGCGCCTCGTGCCCGTGTTTGCCGGTGATCACACCGCCTTCTGGAGCAACGATGACGACTTCTGCCTCGTGCTCACGTAACGCTGCCACAGGGGACGTGAGTTCTGAATCTTCAAATCCATTCGTCGCTAAGACGGCAACACGGGTACCTGTGAGGTGGGACATAGTGATGTTTCTCCTGTTCATCGGTGGTCAACCCTGACGTACATCAGGATGGGTGATCATCTTCGAGTTCACCACCGCACCGTACACAGCGAAATACCATTGCGCTCTACGAGTCCAAGCGCTACTCTGCGGCGCTGGAGAAACAGGTGAGGCCCGCGAAGTTTGGGGTCAGCGCGGGCCTCGATACCGAGTGTAGATATTCAGGCTGTCCAGCGAGGCGTTTTTGCGGAGTCTGGACAACCCTGGATGCAGGGCGTTGGATGTACCGCGTTGGGCCATGTAGCTCTGGTTTGTCAGGAAGAACCGGAGTACCCTGATCAGCACCGTAGCTCTTGCTCCGAACAATCGGACCAACCGTCAATACGAAGGGGGCAGCATATGGGGAACACTGGCGGTCGTGCCGCAGCTGGGGACTCGACAGGGTTCAGTGACGCAGAAATTGCGGCAATGAAGCAGCGCGCGGAGGAGCTCCGGGCGACCAAAGGGATGAAGGGGGCAGCGAAACGCGAGCGCGAGTTTCAGGCATGTATCGACGCCATCGAGGCGCTCGAAGGGCTGGATCTCGAGATCGCCAAACGCTACCACCTTATTGTCAGCGAAGAGGCTCCTCATCTCGACCCCAAAACCTGGTACGGCTTTCCCTCTTATGCACTTGACGGCAACGTCGTCACATTCGTCACTCCAGCGTCGAAGTTTGATGAGCGCTACGCGTCTATCGGGTTTAACACCGCTGCGACACTCGATGATGGAGACCTTTGGGCGACCTCATTCGCCATCGTTGGCATGAGCCGAGAAGTGGAAGAACGACTTCGGGCACTTGTGCGGAAAGCAGCGCCACTCCCGAATCGTGACAAGGCGGAGTAGTCACGGTCACGTGACCTCTCCTTGTGGGTGAGGAACGTGGCCTCCCATTGTAGGTGAGGAGCGTCAGCGCACCCTGCCGCGGTGGCAACCAAGGCCTGCGGGATATATCAGAGCGAGAGTCCGACTGAGGTGTGTGAGTACCGTTCAGGTTGTTCGATCGCCTTGACGAGGAAGTCAGCGACGGACGCGC
>CAZJOZ010000044.1:0-3564 GCA_964547775.1 uncultured Leucobacter sp. | reverse complement strand
CGGACGCGCAGTAGGCAATCCGATCGATTCCTGCAGAGAGCATTCCCTGCACGATGTTTGCGGTCATTCGCTGCACTTCCGTCGATTTCTTCATCGGAGCTGAAGAACTGAGGCACGAAATGACCGCTTCCTGACCAGCGATCGCTGCAGTAACCGCGTGCGCATCGAAGGCATCGCCCTTGACCACGTCAACTCCCTCATGCGGCGGGAGTTTCTCGGGAGAACGAGCAAACGCGGTCACCTGATGGCCGCGTTGATGCGCGATTTGGACCACATGCCGACCCACACCCCCAGTCGATCCGAATACCACGATCTTCATTTCGGGACACTCCTTCGTATACGAACCAAGAAAACGGGCCGCCCCCTCGTCGCAAGATAATCACTGCGTCAACACTAACGGGCACACCTGCGGACATCGGAGAGGAGGTCACCAGAAGTGTGTGGAGCACCGCTGCGGGTATTCCGTTCAGCGCACTGCTGCGGTGCGGTCGGTGAAACCGGTAGGGTGAGAGAACTGTGGGGTAACCGACGGTATGTTCCACTCCCTCGCACACTGTGAAAGGCCGATATGCGCGTACTGGTGACCAGCTCACGAAACACCTTCGCTCTTGACATTATTCGAAAGTTGGGAAGCACTGGCCACACGGTCGTCGCGACTGACACCTACCATGGCGCCATTGGGAGCCATTCGAAATACGTGAAAGCACATGCCGTGACTGCGTCACCACGTTTCGAGACCGATCAGTTCATCGCTGACATCGTGGAGATTGTGAAGCAGCATGACATTGAGCTGATCATTCCGACCTTCGAGGAAGCCTTTTACCTCGCTGCACGAGTTCACGATCTTCCCGAGGGAGTCCAGCTCTTTGCGGGGAACTTTGACAAGCTCGCTCGCCTGCACGACAAGGCGAGCTTTAAACGCCTCGTCACCGACGCGGGGGTTCCCGTGCCAGAAACTGTTGTCGCGACCAGCGATGAAGAGCTGAAGGCAGCGACGGAAAAGTTTGAGCATTTCTTTGCCCGTGCGGCGTTCTCCCGTGGTGGGGTTGGACTGTTTACGAACACCGGCCCCCTCGCCGGTCACATGACTGTCGATGATTGTCACCCCACCCCCGACCAGCCCTGGCTAGTGCAGCCATTCACCGACGGGCCAATGGTGTGTAGCTACAGTGTGATCGTGAACGGCCGAGTGACTGCGCACTGCACCTATGTTGCCCCTGAGCAGTGGGCTCACAGCACCGGAATCACGTTCCTCGCCGTCGACAGCACCGACACGCTCGAATACACGCAGCGTATCGTGGACACGCTCGATCCCAGCTTCACGGGCCAGCTGTCGTTTGACTATGTGAACCATGAGGGGCAACTGTATGCAATCGAATGCAACCCTCGCCCGACCAACGGTGTCATTCTCATCGGCGCCGAAGACTTTGCTCGCGCGCTCACCGGAGACGTCGAGGAGACGGTAGTGGCAGTGCCGGGCGAAGAGCGGCAGATTACCCTTGCGGTGCTCGCTGATGCGTTTACTGAGCCACTCAAACACCTGAAGACCAGCCTGCACGACCTCTTCCACGTGAAAGATGTGGGCGCGGGATGGCATGACTCGCTTGCGATGCTGTGGAGCCCTGCAACGCTCGTGCACGGCGCGAAGATGAGTCATGGAAAGCGGAAAGAACTGCTTGGTGCCCTCGGCGATGACATCGTTTGGAACGGTGAACCCATTGACGGCATGACAGACGCAGATGCGACGGCGCTGGAGGCCGTGCACGCCCAACGAGTCTGACGGGGTCATGCACTGTGGTGCTGCACTGCATGTGGGCAGCCAGCACCACAGTGCGTGACACGTTCAGCGTGGTCGCCTGCTGCCGAAATCTTCGATGCGTGTCATGCATTGGAGGAGTCGCGGCAAACGAGCAGCC
The DNA here is from genome assembly GCA_964547775.1 of uncultured Leucobacter sp. Classification (GTDB taxonomy): domain Bacteria; phylum Actinomycetota; class Actinomycetes; order Actinomycetales; family Microbacteriaceae; genus Leucobacter. The sequence continues at coordinate 1,648 of CAZJOZ010000044.1, read as the reverse complement.
ATACCTCGAAGCGGCAAACGATTGAGACGGTCAGCGATGGTTGGGAGGCGCTCGTGCCTGCCTGCAACGAGTTCGCGACAGGCATTGAGGAACGCGATCGGGTGAGTATCTAGCGCACTGTGGCCGTTGTGTATTTCCACCACGATCGCATTCGGTGCCTGTGTCGCCACTCGGTGTGCAATGGCAGGGGGAGTGCGAATGTCGCGATCTCCGACGAGCAGCACGAGTGGCCAGGCGAACGTATCGGTGCGAAGCTCAACCGGGGCGCCCACAAACGGAGGAAAACGGTGCGCGAGAGGGGCATAGGTGAGTGCCGGGTCAAGCGGGAGGCCGTCTGGGGTGGCGCCGTAGTTCAACTCCCGGAACCCGATTGCTCCGGCAATATCGAACTCGTAGTGCCCGCGAACGTGCGCAATTGACTCGTCCCGGAGTGCGTATCGACTGAGCACCCACCAGCTGGGACTGATGCGACGCCTCCTGCGAATTGCCGCCACCGACGCGGCAAGGGTGTGCCCTCCAAGCTCGTACGCAGCCCGTACGACGTCGAGGACTTCGCGCTCTTCGGGACGGGGAGGTCGCTGGGCGTTCGTCGTCTCCGTGCGTGCCTGCTGAGTGCCAAGGAGCTCGCGAACCTGGTGCGCAAGCGGGGTATCTGCGGTAATGAAAAGGTCCCGGATCACTGATCGCTCAAGCTGCAGATCATTGGTCGACTGGAGTGCAGAATCAAGGAGCATTCCAGCAACTCGTTCGGGGTAGCGCATGCCAAACGAGGTTGTCAGGAAACTTCCGTACGAGGAGCCGGCCACGTATGCGCTGGAGACCCTTTCGTGGTCGAGCACGGCGGCAATGTCGTCAACGACGTGACTCACCCACATTGCCGACTGAGGTAGCGGCCTGCCACGGAGATCATGGCGCGAACGCCCTACGCCCCGATGCTCGACCATGATGACATCGAGCCCACCCGCTGCCGCAATCCGCCGCAGCGCGCGATACGGACGGAGCGAGGCGAGACCCGGACCACCCGGGACGATCACGAGCGGCGCGGTGCTGGGCGGACCGGAGCGCACATAGGCAAGATCAAACGCGGGAGTGTCAGAGGTCGCGGGTCGACGGACGTGCTGTACGGAGGTCACTCTCTGAGGGTATCGCGGTGCTGCGCGTCTGTTGCGCGAGGCCGTCACCACATGGGTAACCTCGGAGGCGAAGATGCCAGCGCGCTCGAGGGCATCCTGAGCCGTGGAGCTTCGTCGTCATTGAGCAGCGCTCGACCATCGAGGCCATTGCTCGGATCAGTGGTGAGTCGATGACTCAGGTGATCGCTGAAGGATCGTTCTTCGAACGCTATTGGCGCCATTCTCGGAGTCATGCTGGACCGACAAGAGAGGGAAGCCCACCCGCTCGCAGACTTCTATTGTCAATTCAGCCTCGGGGCAGCCATGGAAAACCTATGGCTCACCACCGTCGAGCTTGGCATGGGCATGCAGTTTATTTCGTTCCCGATGGAGGCTCCGGGTCAGTGGCAACGCCTGATTGACCTCCTCGAGGTGCCCGACCATCTGGAACTCATGGCGCTGTACCGCCTCGGATACGTTCCGCACGATGCACACCGACCGGTGATCGACTGGACGAGCCGTGAGCGCCGAGCGCC
>CAZJOZ010000043.1:1938-10755 GCA_964547775.1 uncultured Leucobacter sp. | reverse complement strand
GCACAGTGGCGCATCCCCCGCTCCCTCTTGCAATAATGAGTGGATCGTTGAATAAGGAACGCTCCATGACCCTCTCCACGCTTCGAGTCACCGTCGTACAAGACGCGCCTCACGCCCGCGATCTCGCGGAGAACGCCTCAACCGTCACCCGGATGCTTCACGACAGTGACGCCGATGTGGTGGTGTTTCCAGAGCTGTTCCTCACCGGCTATCAGACGGAACGTCTCGGCGTGCTGCACCTCGATACCGACGACCCACTCATCATGCAGATCGCGAAGACCTGCCGCACCCTGAACCGTGCGGTGTTGTGCGGCTTCATCGAACGGGGTGAGCAGGGGCCATACAATGCCTACCTCGCGATTGACCGCGATGGCACGGTGTTGCCCGCGATCCGCAAGACCCACCTCTTTGGCAGCGAGCGGGACGTGTTTGTGCCGGGTGACCGCATCGAACCGATCACCCTGTGCGGGGTGCAGGCCGGGGTCGTGAACTGCTTCGAACTGGAGTTCCCCGAGGTGGCACGCACCCTCGCGCTGCGCGGCGCACAGGTGCTGCTCACCGGGTCAGCAAACATGCACCCGTACTCGATGGATCATCGGGTGGCGACGCACGCGCGTGCACTCGAGAACCGCCTCCCGCTGGTGTACGCGAATCGGGTCGGCCAAGAATCAGGGCACCACTTCTGTGGCGGCAGTCGCGCGATCAGCGCGAACGGGGAGATCCTCGAGGAGTTCGACGCTGAACAGCGCGACACCTTCACGGTGGACCTGACGCTTGGCGATGCGGTCGCCAACGAGGTGCAGCTGCTCGCGCAGCGTCAGCCTGCGCTGTATGCGTAGCGGAAGCCGCGCACGCTCATCCCTTGTGCGGGCGTGTCGGCTCACACGTCATCTTCGCGCGAGCCGACACGCTCAACACCGCTACGCGCTCGATCCGAGGTATGCGGCGATCACCGATTCGTTCTGACGGGTCTCTTCGGGGGTACCCGAGAAGATGTTCTTACCGCTCTCCATCACGACCATGTAGGTCGACAGACCCAGAATGAACGGCAGGTCGTGATCGACCACGACCACACCCACACCCAGGTCGTTGGCGAGCAGACGAATCACCTCGGCGATTTCCTGCGACTCGACCTCGTTCATGCCAGCCACCGGCTCATCGAGCAGCACAAAGTCGGGCATCAGCGCCATCGCGCGGGCAATCTCCAGCTTGCGCTGTAACCCGTAGGGCAGCGTGTTCGCTTGGCGGTCAAGCACCTCGAACAGACCCAGCTGCTGCACAACCGCATCGATGTAGTCGCGGGCGCGATCCCGGTCGACACGCTTCGTGCCCACCGATTCGAGCGCGATCTCGATATTCTCAGCAACGGTCAGTTCACCGAACAGTCGAATGTTCTGGAAGGTACGTGCGATGCCGTGACGTGCCGCCGCCTCAGCGCCCTTCGGCAGGAGCGTGCCGCCAACTTTGATGCCACCGATCGTTGGGGGGATCACCCCGGAGATCATGTTCAGCAGCGTCGACTTGCCCGAACCGTTCGGCCCGATGAGCCCGATGATGTCGCCCTTCTTCACCGTGAGGGTGACATCTTCGACCGCGCGGAGGCCCCCAAAGGAGCGTGACACCCGATAGGCCTCAAGCGTGACATTCGGGTCGCCGAGCGGCTCAAGGCGCGGCGCTGAGCGCGTGAGGGTGGGCGCATCCGTGCCAGCATCCGCATCAGTCTCCGCGTCAGTCTCCGCGTGTGATGCGCCACCCGCCCCCTCAGCCGCTGGTGCCGCCGGTGCCGCCGTCTCATCGGCCGCACCCTTTGCCTTGCGCTTCGAGAGGGTGCTCAGGAATGACTCCACCTCGCGGTGCCCGAAGATACCGCTGCTGCGCCAGATCATCGTCGCGACAATCACGAGCCCCAGGAAGATGTCGGTCACGCCAGGCGTTTGAGGAATGGTCAGTGCGCCGATCGAGAACCCGTCACCGATAAAGCGGAAAATCTCGTTGCCGATGGTGATGATGATCACGCCGACCACCGCACCGGTCACGCTCTGCACCCCACCCACGAACAACATGGCGATGGTCGCGAAGGTGAGTTTCAGGTAGAAGTCACGCGGAGTAATGCTGCCGAGAAAAAGGGCGAGCATACCGCCGCCGGTGGCGGCGATCGCGGCGCTCAGCGTCCAGCTCCACAGGCGGGTGCGGCTCGCGTTGATCCCCATGGAGGTCGCCGCGAGCTCATCCTCGCGCACCGCCTGGGCGCGACGCCCCACGACAGACTCACGGTAGAACGACGTCGCGAACAGCACCACCAGCGCCACAATGCACACGAACAGCGGCGAGGCCGCGGTGGGGATGCCGTAGAACCCTTCGGCGCCGCCACTGAAATCAACCCAGTCGTTCATCACCGAGTAGACAATGATGAGCACCGCGAGGGTCATCATCGTGGCGCTTACGCCGTTCATCTTGCTGATCGCCGTACCAATGAGGAACGCGATCACGGTGACGGCGAGCACCCCGGCGATGAGCCCCAGAACCGGCCCGAGCGAGAACTCGGCGAGCCCGAAGGGGGCGTTCGGAATGCGGAACGACTTCATCTCGGTGGGCGACGCGAAGATGGCGGTGAAGTAGGCGCCAAGCGCCGCAAACCCGATGTGCCCGAACGACACGATGCCGGTGTTCCCAATGAACACCTGCAGCCCGAGCACAATGATCAGGTTGATGAGGGCGACGGTAATGAGCCGGCTCGTGCTGCCGCCCGACCCGAGTGCCACGGCGAGCCCGATGAGGAGCGGCAGGGCAAGGATCACGGTGCGGATGAGCACCGGCTTCAGCCGCATGCCCGTGGCGACCGAACGGCCTTCCGTTGATGCAGTTGCCTGGGTCATACCTTCTCCTCAATGACCTTGCCCATGATGCCCGAGGGCTTCATGCGCAGCACGACCACGACCAGCGCGAAGATGATCGCGGTGGTGAGACCCGACACCGACGGTGGCAGCCAGGCACGCAGCATCACCTCGAGGATGCCCAGCAGGAACCCGCCAAGCACGGCACCCCCCAGGCTGCCGAACCCACCGAGCACAACGGCAACGAAGGCGCTGAGCATCGGCATCAACCCCATGTGTGGGTTGATGGATCCGCCGGTACGCGCCATCATCAGCACGGCGGCGAGCCCCGCAAGCAGGCCAGAGACCGCGAAGGCGATGATGACGAGGCGGCCGCTGCGCACACCGAGCAGGCGCACGCCCTCAAGATCTTCGGCAGCGCCGCGAATCTGCAGACCGAGCGACGTTTTCTTGAGCACGAACACCATCGCGAGCAGCGCGACGAGCGCGACCACCACGGTGACGGTTTGATAGCGGGGGAACACGAAGTCACCGATGAAGTCTGCGCCGCCGAGCCATGACCACTGCTCAACGGTTTTCGTGCGGGGTGACACGAGGATCACAATGATCGCCTGAATAATGAGGCTCGCGCCGAAGGAGGTCAGCAGTGACGTCGACGAGGGCTTGCCTCGCACCGGGCGGAACGCGAGGCGCTCCATCAAAATCGCCGATACGACCGCGGCGAGCATGCCGCCGAGCACCGCAATGAACCATGGCACCCCCACCACGGTGAGGCCGAGGGTCGAGTAGCAGGTGATGGTGATCAGTTCACCATGCGCAAAGTTGATGAGGCCGAAGGTGGTGAACACAATCGCGAGCCCCAGCGCGAGTAAAGAATATGTTGCGCCGAGGCTGACACCGTTGACCAGCTGTTGAATGAGTTCCGTCATGCGTGTGACCCTTCTGCGGCGTCGGCCTGGCTGCCGAGGTAGGCGCGGGTAAGACCCTCTGGTCCGCCAATTTCTTCGGCGGTGCCCTGAGCAACCAGCTCGCCCTGACGCAGCACGTAGGTGCGGTCGGCGAGCTGCATTGACCGGGTTGCGTTCTGGTCAACGAGCAAAATGGTGAGCCCGGACTCTTTCAGGTCGCGGATCACGTCAAACACTCGGTCGACGATTTGCGGCGCGAGCCCGAGGGTGGGCTCGTCGAGCAGCAGCAGTCGCGGCGCGGCCATTAGGGCCCTCGCAATCGCGAGCTGCTGTGCTTCGCCACCAGAGAGGGTTCCGGCCTGCTGGCTCGCACGTTCCCGCAGAATCGGGAACTTGTCCAGCATGCGTTCCAAGTCACCGGGAACGTTGGAACGGTCTTTTCGGGGGGTGGCCCCGAGGGTCAGGTTTTCGAGAACGGTGAGACCGCCCAAGATGTGCCTGCCCTCGGGGCTCAGGGATAGTCCTGACCAGACGGTGTCTTCGGGTGAGAGACGGGTGATGTCTTTCCCCTCGAAGGTGATGGTGCCAGCCGAGGGCTGCACCAGGCCCATGATGCAGCCGAGAGTGGTGGTTTTGCCGGCGCCATTCGCGCCAAGCAAGGCCACCAACTCTCCCGGCTGAACCGTGAGCGTCAGATTACGAACCGCGGTGATGGGCCCATAGTGTGCGGTCAGGCCATCCAGGTGCAACATGCGCCGGTTACGGTGCCGGGATGAACTCGGGCACGAACGATTCGATGTACACGAACTCGCCGTTCTCGATGCCACCGATTGTCACCGACTTGCGGGGCACACCGTTGGTGCCCTGGTAGGTGATTTCACCGGTTACGGTCTCGAGCCCCTGCAGGTTCTGGATCGCTGCGCCGAGCGCCTCGGGGTCGGTCGAACCGGCCTCTTCGAGCGCGGCAACGATGATCTGCACGATGCTGTAGCCGAGGCCTGCGAGGGCGGGTGCCTCGTTCACGTCGGGTTCCGTCTCGCTGGCCTTCTCGACGAGGTCGGCAAGCGGGGTGCCGGGGGTGTCAAAGCCGTGGGTGGCGTAGACGGTGCCCTCGAGTGCTTCCTGGCCTGCGGCCAGGGCGTCAGCGATGTGGAAGCCGTCGGGGCCGGCGAGCGGAGTGTCAACACCCGCGGCGCGCAGCGCACGGACGAAGCTGGGGAGATCCGGCGGGAACATCGGCGCGTAAATCACGTCGATGAAGTCCTTCTGAGCGGCGATCTGGGTAACCAGCTGGCTGAAGTCGGTCTGGCCGATGCTGAAGGTACCCTCGGCCGTGATCTCGCCGCCCAGTTCAGTGAAGGCCTCGCCGAAGAACTCGGCGCCATTGCTGGTGTAGGTCATGTCAGGTGACGACACGAGGAAGGCGGACTTGTGGCCCTGCTCGGTCAGGTACTCCGCCACCGCGGCTGCCTGCACGTTGTCACCGAAGGCCGCGAGGAACACGGGGCCGCTGCTCATCATCGTGTATTCGGGCTGGGTTGAGGCGCCAGCGATCACGGGGATACCGTTCTCGGCTGCAACCTGCAGCACGCCGCTTGCCATGCCCGGGAAGGGTGGGCCGACGATGATGCTTGCGCCTGCGTCGACGAGCTCCTGGGCAGCGGTGCCACCGAGCGCAGCGTCACTCTGCGCATCCTTGATTTCCACCTTCAGCTTGGTGCCGTTCACACCGCCGGCAGCGTTGACCTCTTCGACGCCGTAGCGCAGGCCAGCAACCGTGGCAATGTCGCCCGCAGCACCGTCACCGGTGAGCGCTGCAGCGTACCCGATGATGAGGGTGTCTTCGGCTGCATCTCCACCGCTGTTCGAATCGGCTGAGCTGCACGCGGACAGGGCGAGCGCCCCGATCGCGGCCACAGCCAAGAAGCGAAGCTTCGTTTTCTTCATTCGTATTTCCTCTACGTTGACGAAACAGGCGATGTTGAACCATTGCCCTGAATGGACTATATATTGTACCAATAGGCTGGAGCAACCAGAGATCGACGAAGAACGCGGAGGGTTATCGCCTTGTTACAACGGTTCGGCCAAGAGCAGCCGCTGATCGGCATCTCAGGCAGGAAGCTCTTCGGGTACCAAATTGACGTGCCACCAGGGTTTTCCGACGCCCCCATGGACCTCTACTTCACCGAGTACGCAGACTCCGTCGCCCAGGCCGGTGGCCTCCCCATTCACCTCAGCCCGTCGGGCAGCGCCGACGTGGTCGACCGCATCGACGCCCTCGTGATCGCCGGCGGCGAAGACGTTGACTCACGGCGATACAACGAAGCACCCCACCCGCAGGCAGGCCCCTACAGCGTCGCCCGCGACGAATACGAGTTCGCGCTCGTCGAACGCGCCCTCGAACGCAACATTCCGATCCTCGGCGTGTGCCGCGGCCACCAGCTCATCAACGTGGCCCTCGGCGGGAGCCTCATTCAACACCTCGAGGTCGGCACCGGCGAGTCACACGCCGCCCTCACCTACTACCGCGCACACCGTGCGCACCCCGTCGACATCGAACCAGGATCCCTGCTGCACTCGCTCTACGGCGACCGCACCATGGTGAACTCCTTCCACCACCAGGCCGTCGACCGGCCCGGTGAAGGGGTCACCCCCGTCGCCAGGGCATCCGACGGCATCATCGAAGCCTACGAAGTTGCAGGACGCCCCGTCGTCGGCATCCAATGGCACCCCGAGTGCTTCGGCGGCGACCCCATCTTCGAGTGGCTCGTGAAATCCGCCAAGCAGCGCGCCGCACAGCCCGACCTGCACGACGCCGTCGCCGCGGCCGACGTGCCACCCCACGCAGACACCGTCGCCCCGGCAGCGGTGAACACCACCGCCGCCGACGCACCCGCCGGCGTAGCCCCCGAAACCGCATAACAGGAAAGAGTCGCGACATGACACGACACAGCGAAAAGGTGGCGCTCGTCACCGGCGCAGGATCCGGCATCGGCCGAGCAATCTCGCTCCGCCTCGCCTCAGAGGGAGCGAAGGTGATGGTCACCGACCTGAACCTCGACTCCGCCAACGAAACCGTCACCCTCATTCAGGCCCAGGGCGGCACCGCGCAGGCCGCGCAGGTGGACGTGCGTGAGCGCGCCACCATCACCGCAGCCGTCGACCAGGTCAAGCAGAGCTGGGGCGCCCTGCACCTGCTCGTCAACAACGCAGGCCTCGTCACGAAGCACAACTTCGAAACCCTCACCGAAGAGGCGTGGGATCTCGTGCTCGACGTCAACCTGAAGGGCCAGTGGCTCGTCGCACAAGAGAGCGTGCCGCTGATCGAAGCCTCAGGCGGCGGCGCAATCGTGAACCTGTCGACCGTGGAAGCGACCGTGGTCGTCACCTCAGGCTCCACCGCACAGCCCCACTACAACGCCAGCAAGGCCGGAGTGCCCATGCTCACCAAGGCCCTCGCCGTTGAGCTCGCGCCGAAGAACATTCGCGTCAACTGCGTGGCGCCAGGCCCGATCCAGACGAACTTCTTCGACCTCGAAGCACTCACCAGCGACGAAGGCATGGCCTTCGCCATGCAGCGCCTCCTCGTGCCGCGGCTCGGCAAGCCCGAAGATATCGCCTCGGCGGTGTCATGGCTGCTCTCAGACGAGGCATCATGGATCGACGGTATTCAACTGCCCGTAGACGGAGGATGGCTGACCCGATGAAACCCTACCTGCTCACCCCAGACCAGCTTGAGGCCGAAGGCATTCGCACGGTCATCATCGCAAGCCCCGACCTCAACGGCCGCCTCATCGGGCGCCGTGTACCGGTCGGCCGCTTCCCCTCGGTACTCAAGAACGGCGTCGACATCAGCACCTGCGTGTACGGCTGGGACGTCGAACAGGGCCTCGAACTCATCGAAGCCAACGTGTTCCCCATCACCGGCATGCACAACAGCGTGAAAGACGTCACCCTCAAGGTTGACCTCAACACGCTGCGCCGCGCCGCCTGGCTCGAAAACGTCGCGGTCTGCTTCGCCGACCCCTACGACCCGCACACCGGCGAGCCGCTCACCCTGTCACCGCGCGTGATCCTGAAGCAAGAACTCGCCCGCTACGCCGAACTCGGCATTCAGCCGATGGCCGGCACCGAACTCGAGTTCTACCTCTTCAAGAACGAACCCCGCGCGCTCCGCGAAAACGGGTTCCGCGACCTCGACCCCACCACCCAGTACTCCGCAGACTTCCACCTGCACGAGGGCAACGCCTACGAGCCGTTCTTCCAGAAACTGCGCGACGACCTCGAAGCGAGCGGCATCGAAATGGAAGCCGCCCAGTCAGAGTGGGGCACCGGCCAGTGGGAGATGACCTTCGCCTACGGCGAGCCACTCGAAATGGCTGACCGTCACTCGCTGTACAAGATGGCCGTGCGCGACGCCGCAGCAGCAGCCGGCATGTCGGCCACCTTCATGGCAATGCCATACACGGATCAGGCAGGATCCTCGTGCCACATTCACGTGTCGATGCAGTCAACCGCAGACCGCACCTCACTGTTCTGGAGCGACGACACCGACGACAACATGAGCGAAACCATGCGTCACGCGGTCGCCGGCACCCTCGAGCACACCCCCGACTTCATGGGCTGGTACTGGCCAACCATTAACGCGTGGCGTCGCGGTCTCGCCGACGACCTGTCGGGCAGCGGCCCCACCTGGGGCTACGACAACCGCTTCGCGTCGGTGCGCGTGCTCGGCCACCAGGAAGAGCAGATCCGTTTCGAGTTCCGCGTGCCCGGCGCCGACACCGTGCCCTACCTCGCACTCGCCGGGGTACTCGCCAGCGCACGAGACGGCATCGAACGCACACTGCCGCTCGGCGCCCCCATCAAGGGCACCGCAACCTCCGAAATGACCGAACGCGGGCAGGCCATGAACCTCGACGAGGCGGCCACCGCACTCGAATCGTCACCGTTCGTGCGCGGCATGATCGGCGATGTCGTCACCGAGCACTACGCGACCCTGCTCCACCACGAATGGAGCGTCTTCATGAAGCAGGTGTCTGACTTCGACCTGCGACGCTACTTCGACCGCGTCT
>CAZJOZ010000043.1:0-1838 GCA_964547775.1 uncultured Leucobacter sp. | reverse complement strand
AACCCACCTGCTCGACCCCAACACGGGCGAAGCACTGCAGGCGTCTCGCTCGTCGAGCCCCGACCAGGTCGAGCGCGCCATTCGGGCCGCGCACGAAGCACACCTCGACGCTCGCTGGCGTTCCCTGAGCGCCAACGAGCGCGCCGAGGTGCTCGACCGCTTCGCGGAAGAGCTGCGAGCCCTGCACGACGACATCGCCACGGCAGACGCACTGAACTCGGGCGTGCCCATCAGCGTCACCCACGGCTTCGCCGACGGCATCGTCGACGTCGTGACCGACGTGGCAGACCGGCTCCGCCGACGTGGCGACTCCGTGCAGGCCGACTCGGGAGATCGTGACGTCGTGAAAACCCGGGTGCCGTGGGGACCCGCGGCACTCATCCTGCCGTGGAACGCGCCCGCGTTCATGGTGACGAAGAAACTCGCCTACGCGCTCGCTGCGGGAGCCACCACGGTGATCAAACCCTCGTCGTTCTCCCCGTGGAGCGCACAGCTCGTCGTCGCCGCAGCGCACCGGGCCGGCTTCCCCGCCGGCAGCGTGAACCTCGTCACCGGCAGCGGTTCGATCGGGCGTGCCCTCGTGAGTGATCCTCGTATTCGCGCGATCTCAATGACGGGCTCAACCCCCACCGGCAAGGCCATCGCCGCGGCCGCGGGGGCGAACCTCACCCGCGTGCAGCTTGAGCTCGGCTCAAACAACCCCGCCATCGTGCTCGCCGACGCAGACCTCGACGTCACGGCATCGCAGCTCGTGAGCGGGGTCACGAAGCTGTCCGGCCAGTGGTGCGAGGCGCCGCGGCGCGTGTACGCGCACCGCGACGTCTTCGAGCCCCTCGTGGCCGCACTCGCCGAGCGGGTGGACCAGCTGCAAGTCGGGTCGAGCCTCGATGAGGCAAGCGAGGTCGGCCCACTCGCCTACCCCGCGCGCGTTGCAGAGCTCACCGCGCAGCTCGCCGCACTCGAGGCGCAGGGAGCCAGCGTGCACCGGGCCGCTGGCGGACTGCGTGCCGTCGAGGCCGCACCTGCGGGCGCCTGCTTCTTCCCCCCAACGATCGTGTCGGGCGAAGGCCTTGAGCTCGAGGATGAGGTGTTCGGCCCCATGCTCACCGTCGTGCCCTACGACGACGAGACCGCTGCGCTGGCACTCGCCAATAGCGGATCATACGGCCTCGCCGGCTACGTGTTCACCCGAGACGAGGCGCGCGGCCTGGCGCTTGGTCTCGCGCTCGATGCGGGCGAGGTGAAGGTGAACGGCACGAGTGTGCTCGACATGGCAAGCGATTCCGCACAAGGCTTTTTCGCTCAAAGCGGTCTTGGCGGCCACGGTAACGATGAGGTGCTCGAGTTCTTCACCGGGTGGCGTATCGTGGGAACCGACGCAGCAAACCTGCCCATCTGACAAAGACGCCCGACGGGCACCAACCGTTGAAGTGAACCTGTCAGCTTTTCATCCCTACCGAGACGAAAGCCACCATGGAACCCTCGACTGATCGCGTATTTGGCCACACGCCAAAAGCAGCGACCAGCTATCAGGCGGTCGCCGAACACCTGCAGCGAGAAATCGCCCTCGGCAACATTGTGGCCGGCGAAAAACTCCCTGCGGAACGGGTGCTCTCCGAACAGTTGGGGGTGGCACGCGAAACACTCCGTCAGGCGCTCAGGGTGCTCGAAGGCAGCGGCCTCATCGAGGTGCGGCGCGGAGCGAGCGGCGGCGCTTTCGTCTTGCCGAAAACGGGGAGCGTCAGCTCAGCGCTGGTTGAGCTGCGCGAACGACGCGACGACGTGCTGCAAACGCTCGAGTTCCGAGGGATCGTTGAGTCACACGCGGCAGCCCTCGC
>CAZJOZ010000042.1:8591-11340 GCA_964547775.1 uncultured Leucobacter sp. | reverse complement strand
TCGCGGTGTACAGTGTGGTGTTATCACTGTACGCCCTCCAGTGCTCCCGCGAATGTCAGTGGCGAGCGGTAGGGTCACAGCATGGCAAAACAGTCTGGCGGAGTCGCATGCAGTGAATGCGGGTGGCGCGCACCCAAGTGGGTCGGCCGGTGTGGCGAGTGTCAGCAATGGGGCACCATGACTGAGATTGGTTCTCCACGGGCAACCCTCGGCAAGACGGTGCAGTCGACGACCCCTGCTGCCGGTCGGGAGGCGAAACCGATTACTGAGCTTTCTGCCGATTCGGCGGCTCATCGGCCCAGTGGCATCGGGGAACTCGATCGGGTGCTCGGCGGGGGCATCGTTCCGGGTGCCGCGGTGCTCTTTTCGGGGGAACCTGGGGTCGGCAAGTCGACACTGCTGCTCGATGTCGCGGCGCGTGTCGCCGCCCAGGGCGGCAGGGTGCTCTACGCCAGCGGTGAAGAATCAACGGGGCAAATTCGTATGCGCGCAGAACGAACGGGCGCCCTGCACGACACGCTGTTTCTCGCGAGCGAAAATGATCTTGGCACGGTGCTGGGCCACCTCGACGCGGTACAGCCTGACCTCGTCATCATCGATTCCGTGCAGACCCTTGCCAGCGACCAGGTTGAAGGGAGCGCCGGTGGTCCCGCGCAGGTGCGCGAGGTCGCGAGTGCGCTGATTCGTGAAGCAAAATCTCGATCCGTGCCGGTGATTTTGGTTGGTCATGTGACCAAAGACGGCAGTGTGGCGGGGCCACGCCTGCTGGAGCACCTTGTCGACGTGGTGTGTCATTTTGAGGGTGATCGACAGAGCGCTCTCCGGTTCCTGCGAAGCCTTAAGAACCGGTTCGGTCCAACCGACGAGATCGGTTGTTTTGAAATGACCAGTGCCGGCATCGCCGAAGTACCAGACCCCTCGGGCCTGTTCTTGAGTCGCGGCACCGAACCGGTGAGCGGCACGTGTGCCACGCTCGCCCTCGAAGGGAGGAGAGCACTTCCCGTCGAGGTGCAGGCCCTTGTTGCGGCGAGTACCACTCCGAACCCTCGAAGGGTCACCAGTGGCGTTGATGCGGCGCGAGTCGCGATGATCCTTGCCGTGCTGGAGCGGCGAGTGGGGGTGCGTCTCCATGACAAAGAGGTGTATGTTTCCACGGTCGGCGGGGTTCGTTTAACGGAGCCTGCCGCCGATCTTGCGATAGCCATGGCAGTCATTTCCGCGGTCGAAGATCAGCCACTTCCACACGATCTCGTGGCAATTGGTGAACTCAGTCTCGCCGGCGAGATTCGCTCGGTCGTCGGTGGCGTGCAGCGGGCAAACGAGGCGGCACGGCTCGGCTATCGCACGATCCTTGACTCGTCCATCGGCACTCTGAGGCAGGCGCGTCAGCAGGCACACAATTTGGCGAGGTAGACTTCAAGGTTGTGAGCAAAAACACGGTTGACGTAGTCCTCATTGGCGGCGGCATCATGAGTGCCACCCTCGGCACCCTCATTAAGCAGGTCGAGCCCGAGTGGACCATCACGATCATCGAGTCGCGCGATGCGGTCGCAACGGAGTCGAGTAACGCCTGGAACAACGCGGGCACTGGCCACGCTGCACTGTGCGAGCTGAACTATATGCCCGAAGCGGCCGATGGCAGCATGAACCCTGCGAAGGCCATCGACATTAACGAACAGTTCCAGCTGTCGCGGCAATGGTGGTCGTCACTGGTGAAAGCTGGTGTGCTGAGCGAGCCGAAGCGCTTCATTAACGCGACCCCTCACATGACCTTTGTGCGCGGAGAGAAGAACGTTGATTTTCTGCGTCGCCGGTATGAGATTCTCAAGCAAGAGCCACTCTTCGCTGATATGGAGTTCAGCGAAGACGCAGCGCAGATCGCTGAGTGGGCGCCGCTGCTCATTGAGCGCCGTGCGAAGAGTGAAGTCTTCGCGGCGACACGGTCGCTCAGCGGCACTGACGTAGATTTTGGTGAGGTCACTCGCCAGCTCATTGATCATCTCGTTGACCAAGGGGCAGTGCTTCGTCTCGAAGAGGAAGTGACCAAGCTCCTTCGTCGAGCCGATGGCACGTGGGATGTCAATGTGCGCCATCGTGTTGGATACGGCAGCAGTACCGTGAATGCGAAATTCGTGTTTGTCGGTGCGGGCGGAGGGGCGCTATCGCTCCTGCAGTCATCAGGTATCCCTGAGATTCGCGGCTATGGTGGGTTCCCCATCAGTGGCAAATTCCTGCGCTGTGACAACCCCGAGGTAGTTCGTGAACACCAGGCGAAGGTGTACGGCAAAGCCGCAGTTGGCGCGCCCCCGATGTCAGTGCCCCACCTTGACACTCGCGTGGTTGATGGCAAGACCAGCCTCCTCTTCGGCCCGTATGCGGGGTTCAGCCCGAACTTCCTCAAGAAGGGTTCGTGGTGGGATCTGCCCGGCTCCGTTCGCCTGCACAATCTCTGGCCGATGATGAAAGTCGGACTCTCGGAATTCTCCCTCGTGAAGTACCTGATGGGAGAGGTGTTTGCGAGCCGCGAGAAGCAACTCGAGGCGTTGCGCGAATACATGCCCTCGGCAAAGGCCGACGACTGGCAAATGATTACCGCAGGCCAGCGCGTTCAGGTGATGAAGAAAGACCCCAAGAAGGGTGGGGTGCTGCAGTTCGGCACCGAGGTCATCACCGGAGCGAACGGCACCATCTCAGGCCTGCTGGGAGCATCCCCGGGTGCTTCTACGGCCGTGCACGCGATGCTGAACGT
>CAZJOZ010000042.1:2370-8491 GCA_964547775.1 uncultured Leucobacter sp. | reverse complement strand
GCCTGCTGGGAGCATCCCCGGGTGCTTCTACGGCCGTGCACGCGATGCTGAACGTGATGGCAGAGTGCTTCCCCGAGAAGTTTGAGAATGAGTGGAAGAGCGAGATCGTCACGCAGATTCCGGCGTACGGAATCGGGCTCAACCACGAGCCAGCGCTTGCCGCAGCCTCGCTGGCCGAGACTGCGGAGGTCCTCGGCCTGCATGCTCCGACGGCACAGACCACGGTTTCTGCCTGATCAGGCTTCGGTATGACCTGGCCACATCACCGGATAGACCACCTTCACTCGTTGACCGCCGAGCGGTGGTCCACTTGCAAAGTGTGATCCAGAATCGATGCATAGACCGCGCGTGTGCTTCTCGCGCGGCTCGTCGCAGAGAGGACACACCGGATGCCGTACCCATCGATTGTTTCTCGTCGCCTATCTGGCTCGCACCGCGGTGGCGCGCGAGCACTCACTGCCGTGCTCGCGGTTGCTGGGATTATCGCATTGGGTGCATGTGCCGGACGAGGAGCTGAAACTCCTGCCACCTCCGCTGGCGACACGGATGGGTCCAGGAGCGTTGCGCGGATCGCGATTGTCACACCCGAGAAAGAATCCGATCACGGCTGGAATCAGCAGGGACTTCGCGCTGCAGAGGCCGCTGCCGAGCAACGCGGCATTGCGCTCGACGCACACACGAACGTCGGATACGACAACACCGAAAGTATTCTGACCCAGGTTGCCGGTGGCGACGTCGATCTGATCATCGCGCATGCGAGCGGTTTTAACGCCGCGGGCCATCGAGTGGGGCAACAAACCGGTGTTCCCACGCTTGTCGTGGACTACGAAAACAATGAGCCGGGGATCGTCGCCACTGCCATTCCAGCACCACAGGAGGGCGCCTACCTTGCAGGGGTAGCTGCCGCAATGCGCACTGAAACCGGAACCGTCGGCATCGTGGCATCAGCGGAAAACCTGAACTGGTTCCTCATGGCCGGGGGCTTCGCGCAGGGAGTGTTAAGCGTAGACCCGTCTATCAACGTGGTGATGGCCTATGTTGGACCCGCGAACTATGCCGACTCCGCCGGAGCCGCGCAGACGACCAAACAGGTGATCGCGGCAGGTGCCGACGTCATCATGGGCATGGGGAACGGTGCGACCATCGGCTACCTTCAAGCAATCGAAACAGCCGACACCTCGTACCCGATCTCCTACATCGCCACGATCGGCGACGTGAGTGATATCGCCCCCGACATGGAGACGGTACTCGCTACCGTGCTATGGGACTTCACCGACACCTACCTCCAGGCCATCGCAGATATTGAAGCGGGCACGTTTGGCACGCACGGATACGAACTCACCGTCGCGAACGGGGGACTGAGCCTCCAAGAGAACGCAGGCTTCACCGCCGAAATGAGCGCCGCGGTAGCACAGGCTGCTGCGGGGATCACCGACGGCAGCATCACCGTCGCCTACGCCGACACCAAGGATGCAGTACAGGCCATTCTCGACACACGCGAGGGCTAATGGTGACCTCGCACGACGCGTCGCCGATAGGACCAGGACAACCCGCTACGCGCGGTGAGGAGCCGGTCATACGGTTACGTGCTGTCGGGCGACAGTTTGGGGCGGTCCTCGCGCTTGACGGTGTCAGTCTTGACATTCATCGGGGAGAAGTGCACTGTGTGCTCGGCGAGAATGGCGCGGGGAAATCCACACTCATCGCGATGCTCGCTGGTATGCAACAGCCTGATACTGGGCAGATCGAGCTGCATGGAGTGCCGACCGTGATCCAGGGCCCCGCGGTTTCACGCCGGCACGGGATCCGTGTGGTCTACCAGCACTCAATGCTGGTACCGACGATGACGGTCGCCGAGAATTTCCAACTGGGTCTTGGCGCCACAGCGGGGCACGCATCGGACGATGCGAGGAACCCCGGCCGCCGGCATGTGACCCGGGACGTCACCCTGCTCGTGAACGAGTTACGAGAACGGCACGGATTCGAAGGTGAAGCACGAACCCTCGTGAGCGAGCTCAGCCTGGGCACACGACAATTCCTCGAAATTGAGCGAGCCTTCGCAGAAATGCCCTCTGTGTTGGTGCTTGATGAACCGACCTCCCTCCTTGCCGCTCATCACCGTGATGCCCTCTGCGCCAGCATTGCTGCGTTTTCCTCTCGAGGCGGCTCAGTGGTGTACGTCACCCATAAACTCTCTGAGGTGCAACGACTCGCAGACCGCATCACCGTGCTCCGAGCAGGCACGGTCGTGGATCGAATCGACCCTTCCACGCTTCATGACTCCCACGCGTGGAAATCGGAAGTGACCGGAACGTCTCTTCGCGAGCGAATCGTGTCAGCAATGTTCGGCGAGAACCC
The DNA here is from genome assembly GCA_964547775.1 of uncultured Leucobacter sp. Classification (GTDB taxonomy): domain Bacteria; phylum Actinomycetota; class Actinomycetes; order Actinomycetales; family Microbacteriaceae; genus Leucobacter. The sequence goes on along the minus strand of CAZJOZ010000042.1, from coordinate 6,133 downwards.
AATGGGGGAGAGGCAAGCTGAGCACCTGCCCCCTTCTGCCGAATACGATCATGCACTGCCGTCTCGTTCACAGAGCCAGCAGTCGCCCGTGTTGCGCCTCACCGGGGTAACCGTTGAGGGGCCCCGCTCCGGTACAGTCACTACAGGGTCTCCGGAGCGTCGCGCACCCCTCACCGGGGTCGACCTTGCATTGCAGCCGGGCGAGGTGATGGGCATCGCCGGCATCGAAGGTCACGGCCAGCGCGAGCTCGCTCGGGTCATCGCGGGAGAGATTCCGTGTACGAGAGGGCAAATTTTTCTCGATAGCACACCGATTCATCGTCGAACGGTTGCGCAGCGACAGCGGCTCGGCATCGCTTATGTGCCTGAGGACCGCCTCGGTGAGGGCATTATCGGGTCCATGAGCGTTGCGCTCAACGCGATCGCAACACACATCGGTCGACGACCCTTCTGGAAAGGGCTCCGTATGCAGCGTGACACGGTGCGTGCTCACGCACAGCGGCTGATCACGCACGCTGGGATCCGCCCCGACGATCCCGCGGTCCCCGCCGGCACACTCTCGGGTGGCAATGTGCAGAAGCTGTTGCTCGCGCGGGCCATCGACCAAGCACCGCGCGTGTTAGTGTGCCATCAACCCACCCACGGGCTCGACCTCTACACCGCGAAACGGATTCGAGACGAGCTGCGTCAACTCGCTGATCAGGGCACCGCAGTGCTGGTACTCTCCCAAGACCTCGACGAATTGATGCACCTGTCAGACCGCATTGCGGTGCTCACCGGCGGCACGCTGACAACACCGCTCTCGACTGGTGACCGCCAGACACGTGCGCGGCTCACGTCACTTCTCGCGGAGGTGACGACGTGACCGTGATCACACGAACCATTGACGTGTTGGTGCGCACCGTTGCGCCGGTAGTGCTCGCGCTCCTCGCCGGCGGCTTGATCCTGGCGCTGCTCGGCGCGAACCCGTTGACGTTCTACCACGACGTCCTGCTGTTCGGACTCTTCGGTGACGGATGGCAGCACTCACTCACGGCGATGGCCCCACTGCTCTGTATCGCGCTCGGACAAATCGTGGCATTTCGCGCACAACTGTGGAACCTTGGCTACGCAGGGACGTTTCTGCTCGCAGCCGCGGTCACCGCGGGACTTGCCCCCGCGCTGTTCACGGAGCTCCCGTTTGGCCTTGCGCTTACGCTTACGCTGGTGATCGCGTTGGCTGTCGGGGCTGCCCTCGGTATCGTACCGGCGCTCCTGAAAATACGACACGGCACAAACGAAGTGATCACCAGTCTGATGATGTCGTTCATTGCCATCGGGGGAGCAAACCTTCTCGTGCGAGGCCCGTGGCAGGATCCTACGGTGTCTGTGCCGCAAACCAGAGTGCTCGAGCTCGCACATATGCTTCCGTTTGTGCCGGGTACACGGGTGCACCTTGGAATCGTATTCGCGCTGATCGCGGTGGGCGTTGTGCACGTGCTGATGCTCCACACCCCATTCGGCCTGCGCGCCGACATCATGGGTGCGAACCCTGCGGCAGCCCGCCACCTGGGCATCAACGTGCGCCGAATGACCGTCGCGGTGTTCGTGATCTCAGGCGGATTGTTTGCGCTCGCGGCAGTGGTTGACATGCTCGGGCAGTGGGGGTACTTCCGTGCGGGGTGGAACCCAGGTTACGGTGACAAGGTTTTACCATTTGTCTTTCTCGCGAGACTGCACCCGTTCGCTGCGGTACCACTCGTGGGCGCGTACGCGGTGCTCGCGACCGGCGGCACGATCGCGGCTGGTCGAGCCGGTGTGTCGGTTGATGTGTTGCTCCTCATCGTGGCACTCGTGCTGGTGTTCATGCTGCTCATCGAGGTGCTCGGCACTCGCTGGAAGCTTGGGAGGAGCTACCTCCCGCGTGGCCTGTTTGGGGGTGCGCAATCATGATGACTCTCTCGGTGATGAACGAGTCAATGAACGGTGCGATGGTGGCTGCCTTCCTCGTCGCAATGATCGCGAGCACCATGCCGCTGTTGCTTGCTGCAATCGGGGAAACCATCGGTGAACAAGCTGGCGTGCTGAATATTGGGCTGGAAGGGGTGCTACTGGTTGGCGCGTTTGCGGCATTTGCGGTCACCCTCGTCACCGGTCAGTTCTGGCTCGGATTCTGCGCGGGAGCGCTCGCGGGAGCGACGCTCACCAGCCTCATGATGGTGCTTTCCGTGTGGCTTCGAATGAACCAGATCGTGGTTGGCATTGGGTTAACCCTCGCAGGCACCGGTGTCAGTAGCCTGCTGTACGACCATTATTTTGCTGAGACCAGGCCGCGGCTCGGCGCGCCTCCCGCGCTTTTCGGCCCGGCGCTTCGGGATATACCGATCATCGGAGAAGCCGTGTTCGGGCAGCCGCTCGCCTTCTCTGTCGCGGGAGCGCTGATGATTGCGGCCGGCCTCTGGCTGCAACGAACGATGCCCGGTTTGCGGTTACGTGCTGCAGGGCAGCGCCCCGAGGCGTTGGACGCCGTCGGCGGAAATGTGACACGAATTCGTTCTGCTGCGGTGCTCATGAATGGTGCATTCGCAGGGCTCGGTGGGGCCTACCTTGCGCTCGTCACCGCGGGCACGTTCACGCCAGGCATGACTCACGGGCTTGGATTTCTCGCAATCGTGGTCGCCATGCTCGGCAGAGGCCGTATGGTGTGGGTGCTGGTCATATCGCTCACCTACGGTGCGCTCACGGCTTTCGCGACGTCGTTGCAGTTGACCACCGTGCAATTGCCGAACGACTTGATCTCGATCATTCCGTTCATCCTGGTCATGATCGTCTTGGCCCTGTGTGGCGGCCGTGCGTCTCTACCGCCAGCACTGACGGTTCCCTACCTGCGAGGAGAGCGTTAGCGCAACAGGTCCTCGAGGAACGCGGCGGTGTCTTCCCAACCGGTGACCGCGTGGCACCGGACACCCATGGCTTTCACCGGGTAGTCATTCCCCTCAGGGTCAAGACGATCACCAATGAAGAGCATGTCGTCGAGCGCGATCCCGGTGTGAGTCTCCAGTTTGCGCATACCGTAGGCCTTGTCGATACCTTTTCTCGTGATGTCAACCGACGTGGAGCCGCCGCTGCGCACCTCGAGGTGTGGGAGACGATCGGCGACTGCCGCACGGAGTGCGTTCTTCTTGGACCCGTCAGGATCCCAGGCGTGCTTAACCTCCACCGGTGCTCGCTGACCGAGCGCAGAAAAGGTCACCTGTGATCCACGATCTTCAAGGATCTCGCCCCACGTCTGAGCTTCCCACAACCCGAGACGCATCGCTTCCTCGCGAAGCGCGGTGAGTGCCCCTTCGCGCTCTTCTTCGCTGAGATGCTCCTGATAGATCGTGCGCCATGCTCCGCCTTCGAATCGCTCATAGCGAGTGCCGCAGGTTGGGAGCAAGTGCAGCCGCTCGAGCGCATGCTCATCGACGTCGTTCAGTCGGGACACCAGTTGCGTCTCAAACTGTTCGAAATTCCCCCCGGAAATCACGGCAACGGTCGTGCGCTGCAGCAGACGAGTAAACACCTCCAGCATGCGCGGATCAACCGGCGACTTGGAAGGGGCGAGCGTGTCATCGAGGTCAAAAGCGATCAGCGCAGGAATGGTCACAGAAGCATCCTACGGGTGAAAGGTGAGTGGGTTGTGTGATCGAGACGCCGGCGAATGTGGATGGAGAACACCATTTCGCCCGTCGGTGAACATCTGCACAATTTCAGAGGCGGGCACTGGACCGCTGAAGAGGTA
>CAZJOZ010000042.1:0-2270 GCA_964547775.1 uncultured Leucobacter sp. | reverse complement strand
CGTCGGTGAACATCTGCACAATTTCAGAGGCGGGCACTGGACCGCTGAAGAGGTAGCCTTGTGCTCGCATGCACCCGTGTTCACGGAGAAACGCGAGTTGCTCCCGTGTTTCGACCCCCTCGGCAATGGTGATGAGTTTCAGGCTTCGCGCCATAGAGATTGCCGTTTGAATGATCGCATTGTCTTCGTCGGATTTCTGAATGTGTCGGGTGAACGACTGATCGATCTTCATCTTGTCGATCTGGAAATCCTTGAGGTAGCTGAGACTCGAGTACCCTTTCCCAAAATCGTCAATTGACACCAACACTCCAAGGGAACGCAATGCATTCACGATCGTGTTCACACGCTCAGGATCACGCGCGAGCACCGTCTCTGTGAGTTCAATTTCGAGATACTTGCCCGCGAGACCGGTTTGGTTGAGGGTGCGTTCGACGGTGGCAAGAAAGTCCGATTCATACATCTGAATCATCGATACATTCACCGCGAGAGAGATCCGGTCGATTCCGAGGTCGAGCCACTCTTTCATCTGTGCACAAGCGGTGGCTAGGATCCAATCACCAAGCGGCAGGATGAGACGTGTTTCTTCAGCGAGAGGGATGAAATCCTCGGGACTGATCCACCCAAGATCAGGGTCGTGCCAGCGCAGAAGCGCTTCCACACCCGTGATCCGCCCCGTATCGATGTCAACTTTTGGTTGGTAGAGGAGATCAAAATCCATCGAGCTGATTGCTTGCCGAAGATGTTGCTCGAGGGTGATTCGGCGGTTGAGTTCAGCGCCGATAACGTCACTGAAGACGGTCAGGCTATTGCGGCCGGGAACTCGGCCACAGGACACGGCGTAATTCGCGTGAGAGATCAATTCAGCGGTGCTGACTCCGTGTTTCGGGTAGCAGCAGGCGCCAATGTGAGCGTGCAGGTCAAGGTCGCGGCCCTTCAGCGAACCACCGCTGTCGAGCTGTTGAAAGACACTCGTTGCGACACGGTGCATGGTTTGCGGGTCGTCCCCGCCCGGCACAATGATGAGAAACTCGTCTCCCCCGATACGGCCGATGATGTGGTCGAGATCAGTGGCTGACTCCAAGAGCTCACCGATCAGATGCAGCACCTCATCGCCGAAGAGGTAGCCATAGGCGTGGTTGTATCGCTCAAACCGGTCGATATCCAGTGCGAGGATCCCGAATGGTCGTTCCTCTGTGATCAGTTCCTGAATCACATCGAGAGTTGCTGTTCGATTCAGTAAGCCCGTGACCGCATCGTGGGTGGCGAGATGCTCGTATCGCCGATTCGCTGCCTCGAGTGTGGTGGTGTCGCGATAGGTGAGTACCTGCCCGAGATGATCTCCGGCGTCGTTCAACACGGGAGAAGACGCGCACTCGAGGATCTGACCGTTTGCCACCTGAAAGGTGAAGCGGTGATGCTCCAGCGGTTGCTCGATAATGCGTGTCATATGCAACAGGAAGGTGGACGAGTCTTCGATTTCTGGAGCGATCGATTCAACCCGCTCGATGCTGAGACGCCGGCCGACAGGATCCTCGTCGAACAGGTCGCCGGTGAGGAAGTATCGGTTATGGGCGACAACCACGTGGTCTCGGTCGAACACCACAAATCCATCGATCGAGCTTTCGAGCACCGAACGGAAAAATGCTTGTTCAGTTCGGAGCGCATGTTCTGTTTCGACGGTTGAAGAGATGTCAACACCGAGTCCGACGATTCGAAAACCATCCTCAGTCGGAATGGTTCGCGAAGAGAAGAAGAATGGGGTTCGTTCGCCGGTCTTCGCATTGACCATGTGTGCGCGGGTTGTCGTGCGACCAAACTGTGCCAGTTCTTCCAACGCTCGTTCTGCCGCATCGTGATCTTCGGGTGCGATATCTGCGGTGGTGCCTCGGCCGAAACATTCCTCTTCAGTGATACCGACGACATCCAGGTATCCCTGGTTCCACTCGACGAGCTTGCCATGGGCGTCGTACGCAAAATAGACCCCGGGAATACTGTCGATCAGCGCGCGTTTTGCATCGAGGCGGGGTGAGTCGTTTCGCACTGCATCGATTGGCTTGCGACTGCTCTGCATCGTTATCCCCACTCACGTATCTTTAGCTGCCGTTCATGGAGAATCACGTGAAGTAAACGGCGTGAGAGCGTACGTTTAACATATCTCATCCTGCTCCCACCCATGCTTACTGTCCTGCTCACACTCCCGCTGCGATCCTGCGTGACGACAGCGGCAGCACGCGCATCTGGGACGTCGGTGAGCACATGGGCGTCACCGT
>CAZJOZ010000041.1:0-11460 GCA_964547775.1 uncultured Leucobacter sp. | reverse complement strand
GGGGTTGGCGCGAGTGGCGGAATTGGCAGACGCGCTGGATTTAGGTTCCAGTGTCCTCGGACGTGGGGGTTCAAGTCCCCCCTCGCGCACGTATAACGCATCGTGACAGGTGTCTCGCCGCTCCGCACTGTAAGGCTTCGTCACGAATGGTGAACCGGACGCCGTGCTGCGGTAGAACTATAGACATGACACGCATTGAGACGACGACAGCGGGGAGTCTCCCGCGTACGCAAGCGCTGATTCACGCGAACGCTGCGCGAGAGTTTGAAGCAGATGGCTTCACCCTCAAGAGCACGCCTGAGTACGAGGCGCTGGTTGCTGAGGCGGTCCGCGATGTGGTGGCTCGTCAGCGAGACCTTGGCATTTCTCAACCCGGTGATGGGGAATTTGGCAAGGCTATGTCGAACCCTGTCGATTACGGGGCCTGGTGGGGGTACTCATTTCAGCGGGTCACTGGTCTTGAACTCACCGAGGTGAACGTCTTAAATGAGCCGCCTCGGCGTTCCAGCCCTGGCAATATTCAGCTCACGGCATTTCTCGACCGTCGCGACCGGCACCTGTTTGCGGAGGCCTACGCTGATCCTCGGAGTGGGGTAGCGACCGGGCGGACGGCCACCGCATTTCCGACCACGACCGGAGCGATCACCTACCGTGGACAGGAGGCGGTCGCTGCTGACGCGCGCAATCTGCGTTCGGCCTTGCGAGACGGGGAGCGAGGGTTCCTGACGGCAATCGCGCCAGGCTCCGCGGCTCGAGTGCGAAACGAGTACTATTCGACCGACGCGGAACATATGGCTGCCTGGGGGCAGGCGCTTCGCGAAGAATATCGGGAGATTACCGACAATGGTTTGCTCCTGCAGCTCGATGATCCCTCACTTGCGGAGAACTGGGATCAGATTAACCCCGAACCATCCGTCGTTGAGTATCAGGAATTCACCCTGGAGCGCATTCACGCGATCAACGAGGCTATCGCGGGATTACCGAAGGAGCAGATTCGGCTGCACCTATGCTGGGGCTCTTGGCACGGACCTCACGCGACCGACATTGAGCTCAAGCACATTCTTGAGGTCGTGCTCCAAGCGAATGTTGGTCAGATTTCATTTGAAGCGGCAAACGCGCGTCATGAACATGAGTGGGTCGTCTGGGAGGAACACGCACATCTCATTCCAGATGACCTGATTCTGGTGCCCGGGGTGGTGGGGCATTCGACAAATTTGATCGAGCATCCCGAACTCGTTGCGCAGCGAATTGGGCGGTTTGCGAGCATTGTTGGCCCGGAGCGCGTGATTGCCTCGACAGACTGCGGGCTCGGTGGCCGGGTGCACCAGCAGATTGCATGGGCCAAGCTTGCATCGCTCGGGCAGGGCGCCGAGATCGCTGCATCGCGAATCTAATCGACGCACGGATTCGGTGACACCCCCAGTCATTCCGGTGACACCCCAGTCATTCCGGTGGCACCCCAGCCACTCAGCACCCGAGGTGTACAGACAATGTTGTGTCGCTAGGGGCGACTCCACTGAAGGAACGCCTCAATGAGGTGCTCAACGAGGTGGGGAGTGGCCTGCTGAATCGGTGGGCGCTGAGGTCTGGTGAGAATACCTACTGCCACAACGACCTCGATAGCCGTCAGGGAGTGTTTGATGGCCCCCGCTTTGGCGAGGTCGTGAAGGACGGCATCAAACCGTACGAGGACGCTCCTTTGGGCTTCGGCGACGGTGCTGGAAATTTCGGAGGAATCTGAGCCTCCGAGTGCATCCGTCAGAGCGCCGAGATTGAGTTCAACCAGGCGGTGTACGAGTGCGTTCCACGCGTCACTGGGGGAGTCCTCGATCGCGTCTCCCGCTTCGTCGAGGGCAGCCTCAATGTCGCTCACAATGTCGAGGGTCACTTCGGTGATGAGCGCATCTCGTGAGGCGAAGTTGCGGTACAGCGTCGCGATGCCCACATCACTCGCCTCGGCGATGCTTTCGAGGGAGATGTCACTGCCGTGCGCAGAGAAGAGTTGTCGCGCTTCGTGCAGGATTCTCCTTCGTCGTTGTAGGGCATCCGCGCGCATTCGCACTCCTCTTGTTCATGGGCTTGACATCAAGCATAAACCGGAGGAAAATTATCCGGTATTTAAGTGGAGGAAATTCCTCCGAAAGTGTGAGGAGCAGAAGCGTTATGGCCGCCGCCACCCAAATTGCCCGTGAAGTTGCAGCGAAGCCAAAACCGCCAGCAATCGTGTTATGGACCGGACTGACCGCGGGGCTGGCAGCAGTTCTCGTCCTGCTCTTAATGCTCTTCATCCTGCCCTCGCTGAAGTCGGGCCCAAAGCACGTGCCCATCGGTGTTGTTGGCGAGGCGGGCATCAGCGAGCAGCTTGCAGAAACGCTCAATCAGCATTCCCCGGATGCCTACGACATTGAATCGGTTTCTTCCACGAGCGCCCTCCGTGACGCTCTTGAAGAGCGCTCGCTGTATGGGGGCTTCGATCTCAGCGCTCCCGAAACGATCGATATCTACGTCGCGAGCGCAAGTTCACCCGCGCTCGCTGGAGCCATTACCGCGACCGGTAACGCGCTTGCCGACGGATTCGCTCTCGAGGCACAGGTCATTGACGTGGTGCCGCTACCCGCTTCGGATCCAACCGGCATCGGCATTGGTGGGCTTGCATTCCCCCTGGTATTTGGCGGAATTGTGCCGGTCGTTGCATACCGATCAGTCATGGCGGGACGAAGGGGCTGGATACTTGCTGGACTTCTCGGATTCTCCGCTCTCAGTGGGGTGGTGGTTGCGGCGGTGCTTCAATTCATGTTCGGCAGCATCGAGCACTCGTTTTGGCCGGTAGCTGCCGCCGTGGCGCTTGGCATAGCGGCACTGGCGCTACCTCTGGCAGGCCTGAATGAGTGTTTCGGCGGGAAAGGATTTACGATCGGAGCGATGACCATGATGTTCCTCGGGAACCCGTTCGCTGGCATCGCGACTGGTGCAACATGGTTGCCGGCGGGCGTCGCGATCATCGGTCAAGTCCTGCCACCCGGTGCGGCTGGGACGTTGGTGCGATCCGTCGCCTATTTTGGGGGTGCTGGCGGCACGGTTGCGGCACTGACTCTCAGCGCATGGGGAGTTCTTGGCTTGGTGCTCTGGTTTCTTGCGCCGCGACTCCGCGTAAACAACGTCAACTCAGGGAGACCAGGCGGTTCAGGCAACGTCGGGTAGTCGGAGCGCCGGTCTCGGTGGGTCTATGCTCGGCAATGGTGAAAGGAACATCACTTCTGCCATCGCGAAGCGAGAGACAACACGACCTCAGGAGCCGGTCGACTGGTCGTAATCAGGGTGGGCCTGAAGTCCGTACTTCTTGTTGAGTGGATCAATGAACACATCGGGTTCGCTCGGCGGTCGAAGAGTGAACCGAAAGAATGCGAAGAGCAGCCCCGCAAGAAACACCGCCGAAATCGAGATGGTGACCACACTCGCACTGAGCTGTTCGAAGAGAAGAACGAAGATCGCCTGTGCGATGGCGATGATCACAAAGAACGCCGCAATATCGAGCCACAGCACGTTTCGTTTCGTCACGCTCTTGTAAAGGAACACAAGACCAATCATGCTCACCGGCAATGAATACAGCGCAATCGTCGCGGCCGGAACAAACGAAGGGAAGCGGTAGCCACCGAACGCAAACAGCACCGCCTGCAGTGCGCACACCGGCCATATCGCGATCTTGATATGTTCCCAATAACTTTCATTGACCGCACTAAAGATCGCTACGAGTCGATGATGTCCGGACCAATCGAAGGTGAAGTGCAACACACTGCCAATCAGACCGAGGGGCAGAATCATCCACCAGCTCACTGAAACGATGGTCTCCGGTGTCATAAAACCAACCTAACAGGGGATCCCCACAAGGCGTTCTCGACACCGTTCGCTAGGCTGGAAACGCGTGAGGCAGGCCGGCGATAGGAGGCTACCCGGTGTCAACCCGAATTGAAGCATACTTGTTCGATCTCGACGGGGTGCTCACTCCGACGGTCGACCTGCATCGCAAAGCATGGCAGGTTGTCTTTGACCAGGTGTTTGCAGCGCAGGGTAGTGAGCCGTTTCGTGATGAAGATTACCTTCAGTCTCTCGATGGCCGCCCACGGTTTGCTGGCGTAGCGACCCTGCTTGCTGCGCGGGGGATTACCCTCCCCGAGGGCCAGCCACACGATGAGGGTCTTGACACCGTGTGCGGTATCGGCAATCTGAAGAACCGCACATTCACCGAACTGCTTACCCGTGATGGAATCAAGCCGTACCCTGGCTCGTTACTGCTCCTCAATCGACTTGCGGAACTTCGCGTTCCACTCGCTGTCGTTTCGAGCTCCAAGAACGCAGAACCAGTATTACGAGCCGCAGGCCTGCGAGATCGTTTCCCGGTGGTCGTCGACGGGATCGTCGCTGCGGAGCAGGGTCTTCCGGGAAAGCCTCACGCCGATACGTTCCTTCACGCAGCAGCGTTACTTGGGGTGGCCCCTGAACATACAGCGGTATTCGAAGACGCGGTCTCAGGGGTGCAAGCGGCACGGAGCGGAGGCTTCGCCTCGGTCATCGGAGTTGATCGTGGGGCCGGTCGCGCAGCACTGCTTCGTGCCGGCGCCCACCTGGTGGTTCAGGACCTCGCCTCCTACGACGTTACGGGTGACAGCAGGTCGCCGGTGCAACCGTTCCGCGACTTCGGGGCAGATCCATGGCGCCTGAGGGTAACTCAGCTCGACCCGGCGCTCGCTGCTGAAGATGAGACAATTTTTGCTCTGTCAAACGGCTACCTTGGTCTGCGCGGGAACCATGAGGAAGGGTTGCCGCTTGGAAGTCACGGCACCTTCATTAACGGACTCCACGAGACCTGGCCAATTCGGCATGCCGAGTATGCGTACGGTTTTGCCGAGCACGGTCAAACAATGGTCAATGCTCCCGACGCAAAAACAATCCGAATCTACATCGACGACGAGCGACTCAACCTTGGGTCCTCAGACCTTCGCGAGGTGAGTAGGACCCTCGACTTTCGCGAAGGCACTCTCGATCGATCGCTGCTCTGGGTGACCGCTACCGGCAAGAAGGTTCGTGTCGAGACCCGCCGGATGGTGTCATTCACCTCGAAGCACATGGCGACGATAACGATGAGCATCACCGTGCTCAATGATGACGCCGAACTCACCGTGTCGAGTTTGATTGTGAATCGCCAGGATCTCGGACGTATTGACCACGCCGCTTCCGACGCTGGAGAGCGGGTCGTTGATCCCAGGAAGAGTGAGCAGCTCAGCGAGCGTACGCTGCTCCCCGGGCCAGCTCTACAGGATGGTCAACGGAGTGTCATGAGTTTTCAAGTACGTAACTCAGGCATGGTGCTCGGCGTGGGAATTGACCACGAGGTGATCGGGGAAGGGCTGGCACAAACGAGGGTGCAGACTGCCGAAGATCGGGTGAGGCACGTCTTTCAGGGCAAAGCCACGCGAGGCAACACCATTACCCTCGTGAAGACCATCACCTACCACGCATCTGAAACGGCGACCCTCTCAGAAATTGCGGATCGATGCGTGCATACCCTTGACCGGACAGCAACCGAGCCCCTTGAGAGGCGATGGTCAGAACAGCGGGCATTTCTCACGCAATTCTGGGAGCGAAGCGACGTCGCGATCGATGCCGAACCCGGTGTGCAACAGGCTGTTCGGTGGAACCTCTTTCAGCTCGCACAGGCAGCAGCCCGAGCTGACGGCAGAGGGATCGCGGCAAAAGGGCTCACCGGATCCGGGTACAGCGGGCACTATTTCTGGGATTCTGAAATCTTTGTCCTCCCATTTCTCACCTACACCACGCCACTTTGGGCGAAGAATGCGCTTCGTTCGCGGTTACGCATGCTGCCAAAAGCGAGGCTCCGAGCAACACAACTGAGTGAAGAGGGCGCGCTCTTTCCTTGGCGCACGATTAACGGTGATGAGGCGAGTGCGTACTATGCAGCGGGCACGGCCGCGTACCATATCAACGCAGATATCACCTACGCGTGTGCTCGTTACTTTTTTGCCACGGGCGATCTCGACTTTCTGCTCGCCTTCGCAGAAATCCCCATCGAAACCGCAAGACTGTGGGTGAGTCTCGGGTTCTGGGCAACAGACGCCGATGGGATGGAGAGGTTCCATATTCACGGTGTCACTGGACCCGATGAGTACACGACCGTCGTGAATGACAACCTCTTCACGAACGTGATGGCACGTTTCAACCTGCGAATTGCGGTTTCGACGGCGCTCATTCTTCAGCAGGAGCACCCCGAAGCTTACGCACACCTCACCTCGCGTCTTGGACTCACACAAGACGAGATTGATGCGTGGCAGAAGGCCGCCGACGGCATGAGCATCCCGTATGCAGAGGAGCTCGGAATCCACCCCCAGGATGCTCATTTTCTGGAGCGCGAGGTGTGGGATCTAGCGGCCACTCCGCCTGATAAAAAGCCGCTTCTCCTGCATTTTCACCCCCTCGTGATCTATCGCTTTCAGGTGCTCAAACAAGCGGACGTGGTGCTTGCGCTCCTGCTCGCAAGCAATGAGTTCAGTGACGAGGAGAAACGACGGAACTTTGAGTACTATGACGCGCTGACGACCGGCGACTCCAGCCTGTCAGGAGTGGTGCAATCAGTGATCGCCGCCGAAGTAGGCTACCGAGACCTCGCCTACCGGTACTTCACCCATGCCCTCCAGCTCGACCTGGCAAACCTGCACCACAATTCGGTCGACGGGGTGCATATTGCCTCCGCAGGGGGCATCTGGATGGCACTCGTACAAGGATTTGCGGGAATGCGCGACGCGGAACGAACCCTCAGCTTCGACCCGCGGTTACCTGCGCACTGGCAACGCGTCAGTTTTCGTTTGCAGTGGCGGCAACGGTCGATTCGAGTCACCCTCCGACAGGAGTCGATCGAATTCGAAACTGCTCCAGATGACCCGCCGATTTCGGTGTGGGTGCGCGGCGCAGAAGTGGCGTTACACTCCGGGCAGAAGGTTACCGTCGCACTCGCGAATCAGGGGCCGAACCTTGGAGTCTTCAGGGGGCTCTCGGCAGGGATTTTGCCACGCGACGGCGAATCTCTCACCGGGCCAGACGATGAGATCCTGCCCCTCACCGGCACCATCCACATTCCCACGCTCCCGCCAACCCAGGCCGGGGGAGCAGGCTACGAAGACCCCGAGTAGCGGCCGGCGGTCAACGCGGCCCCGAGAATACCGGCATTATTCCGGAACCTCGCGGGCACGGTGTGGGTGGCGACACCGGCAAAAGGGAGGTATTGATCTGCATCCTTGCTGATGCTCCCGCCGCACACCACTAACTGGGGGTGTATGAGCTGTTCGACATGCTGCACGTAGCGCGCCGCTCGCTGTGCCCACTCCTCGAGAGTAATTCCCTCCTGAGCAATGACCCGAGGCGATGCCCATCGTTCCGCGTCGCGGTTCCCATCGAGGTGGAGGTGACCGAGCTCGAAGTTGGGAACCAGGATGCCATTGTGCAGACAAGCGCTTCCGATGCCGGTGCCGAAAGTCAATACGATGACGGTGCCGGAAACGTCTTTCGCAGCCCCCACGGCCGCTTCAGCGATGCCTGCCGCGTCTGCATCATTGAGTACCTCGCACGGGTACCCCAGCGCTGCAGTAAAGAGGGAAGAGGCGTCAAGGCCGACCCACTTGGCGTCGATGTTTGCCGCAGTGTAGGTCACTCCATCGAGCACCACACTGGGAAGCGCGATACCAACCGTTTCTTCGGGCGCCTCATTCGTTTCTTGCTCGTATTGCGCGCGAATGTGCTGAACCATCGTCGCGACTTCACGAGAGATATCCTCCGGCATACCGCCGTCTGGAGTGGGAATACGCAAACGGTTGGTCAGCAGCTCGCCAGAACGCACGTCAACCGCGGCACCCTTGATATTGGTGCCGCCAATGTCGATTCCGATCGCAGCCTTCCCCACATGGCCAGCATAGCGACCGACCTGAGTGGCCAATGTGACCGAGTTTCGTGGGCCAAGACCGTGCCTGACGCGCGGGATGTGGATCTTGGAGCCGCTGCTCCAAACGACGAGATTCGTGACGCTGAGGCCTCCGTTCCAGCGGTAGGCTTAGAACAGGATTCCATCGAAGGAGAGTCAGTGTCTCGTACGATCAAACTCGCAGTTGTACCAGGTGATGGCATCGGCCGTGAAGTCACTGCCGAGGCGAACAGGGTGCTTGATGCAGTATTGGCAGGCAGCGATGTGACGCTGGAGCGCACAGAGTTTCACCTTGGTGCAGATCGTTATCTCGAGACCGGCGAGACCTTTCCCGAGGCTGACCAGCAGGCTATCGCTGCCCATGACGCCATCCTGTTCGGTGCAGTGGGGGGTGTGCCGGGTGACCCGCGACTCAGGGATGCGAACATCGAACGCGGGCTCCTGCTCAAACTGCGCTTCGACTTTGATCACTACGCCAATGTGCGTCCCTGCAAGCTGTACCCCGGCGTGCGGAGCACGCTCGCAAATCCTGGCGATGTCGACTTTGTGGTCGTACGTGAGGGAACCGAGGGTCCATACGCAGGCAATGGAGGCAGGCTCCGCGCGGGCACCCCACATGAGGTCGCGACAGAAGTCTCTGTGAACACTGCCTACGGCATTGAGCGGGTGGTCCGTTATGCATTCGCGCTCGCGGCGAAACGCGAACGAAAAAAGCTGACGTGGGTGCATAAGACCAACGTTTTGGTGCATTCAGGGGCAACCTGGCAGCGCATCGTGCAGGCCATTTCTGCGGAGTACCCTGAGGTATCGGTTGACTATCTGCACGTTGACGCTGCAACCATTTTCATGGTGCAAGACCCGTCTCGCTTTGATGTCATTGTGACTGACAACCTGTTCGGCGATATCTTGACTGATCTCGCCGGCGCAATCGGCGGTGGCATCGGGCTCGCGGCAAGCGGTAGCGTCAATCCTGAGGGAACGTTCCCGAGCATGTTCGAACCGGTGCACGGTTCAGCCCCTGACATTGCTGGTCAGCAGATCGCAGATCCTACCGCGGCGATCCTTTCGGCAGCGATCATGCTTGACCACCTCGATCTTGCAGACGAAGCAGCACGGATTCGCGCCGCAGTTGAACAAGACCTTGCTACGCGCGGTGATCAGCGTCGTTCGACCAGTGCGATTGCTGACGCGATCATGAACAACCTCTAGGCGACAGCAACGTTCCCACCCACGGCATCACCACAGAAAGAAGACACCATGATCGAATTCAGCATCGAGACCGCTGATCGACTCCCCGATAACGAGCGTGAGGCGGTGCTTGCTGATCCCGGATTTGGCAAGCGGTTTACCGACCATATGGTGTCGATTACCTGGACCGCCGATGAAGGCTGGCACGATGCTCGTGTGATGCCGTACGGGCCGATCCCAATGGACCCCGCGGCGTCGGTGCTGCACTACGGCCAAGAAATCTTTGAAGGAATCAAAGCGTACCGGCACACGAATGGTGACATCGTGACCTTCCGGCCGGAGGCGAACGCGCGGCGCATGAACGAGAGCGCACGTCGTTTGGCGCTCCCCGAGCTGCCCGAGGAGCTCTTTGTCCGCTCGCTCGAAGAGCTGGTAAAGATCGACGCTGCCTGGGTGCCTGCGGGCGCAGACCAGAGCCTCTACCTGCGTCCCTTCATGATTGCTGACGAGAGCTTCCTCGGAGTCAGGGCAGCGGAGAAAGCTCGATTCATGGTGATCGCAAGCCCAGCTGGCCCATACTTTGTGGGAGGGGTCAAGCCAGTTTCGATCTGGCTGTCACAAGATCTTGCACGTGCGGGTCGCGGGGGCACCGGTGCGTCAAAGTGCGGTGGCAACTACGCTGCCTCGTTGCTCCCGACTCGAATCGCGCAGCAACACGGTTGCGCTCAAGTGCTCTTCACTGATACCGCTACGGAAGACACCATTGATGAGCTCGGTGGCATGAATCTGTTCTTGATTCGCGCGGACGGGACCGTGATCACGCCAGCACTCAACGGGAACATTCTTGACGGCATTACCCGCCGGAGCCTGATTCAGCTCGCCAAGGATCGCGGCCACACGGTCGAAGAGCGCGCGGTAACGGTCAGTGAGTGGCGCGATGGCGTCGCTGATGGCACCATCACCGAAGCGTTCGCCTGCGGTACCGCAGCGGTGATCACGCCGATTCAATCGTTGATCGGTGAAGCAGGGACAATTCTTGACTTCGGAGACGCCGCACCAGGCGAACTCACGATGTCGCTCCGTCAGCAACTCACTGGTATCCAATTCGGCACTGAACCAGATGCGCACCAGTGGGTGCATCGTATTGTCACCGCGTAGGGGGTCGCACAGTGAAGGTGGCACGATTTCGTTTCGAAGGTGAGCTTGGCTTTGCCGTGCTCGATGAAGCGGAGAACGGTGACGGGATCGAACTCGTGGAACTCATTGGAGATCCGATGGTTGCCGGCTACGAAACCACGGGCCGCAGAATCCCACTCAGCGAAGCACGCCTGCTCTCACCGGTAATTCCTCGCTCCAAAGTGGTAGGCGTAGGCAAGAACTACGCAGATCATGTCGAAGAGATGAAGCACGTGACCGGCGGCGGTGCGGCTGAGATCCCTGAGGAGCCACTGCTCTTTCTCAAGCCGAATACCTCGGTAGTGGGCCCCGACGATCAGATCGTGATACCGGCGGCGACGCAGCGAGTGGAACACGAAGGTGAACTTGCCGTCGTGATCGGTGCCGTTGCGAAGGAGGTCCCGGTCGAACGGGCTCTCGAGGTTGTCTTTGGATTTACCTGTGCCAATGATGTGACGGCTCGTGACCTGCAGGTCAGTGACGGCCAGTGGGCCAGGGCGAAAGGGTTCGATACCTTTTGCCCGCTGGGCCCCGTGATTGAAACCGATCTTGACCTGAGCGACGCGCCCGTAGAAACGCGGGTGAACGGTGAGGTTCGTCAGCGAGGATCGACTGCGCAATTGGTGCACTCAGTGGCAGATATCGTGTCTCACGCCTCTCATGCATTTACCTTGCTCCCTGGTGACGTGATCTTGACGGGAACCCCTGCAGGTGTGGGGCCACTGGTTTCGGGTGACACCGTAGAAGTAGAAATTGAGGGGATTGGCATCCTTCGAAACACGGTGGCGTGAGCACTTCGGAATGACGAAGCCGTGAGTGAGGATGAGCAGGTCGGCACACCCGTGACCGACGACGCCATGAACAGCGAGAAGGGAAAGCCGAGCCGGCGTAGCCTGCTCACCAGCGGGGGCATTGTCGCGGCAAGCCTTGCCGGTGGTGCCGGCGCGATGCTCGGCATGGGCTCGCTGCGTCAGCCTCGATACGGCCAGGCATACATCCCAGAAGAGTTCAATGTTCCGCGCCCCCGAAGCCACCCCGGTTTTGATCACCTTGTGGTACTCATGGGAGAGAACCGGTCATTCGACAACCTTCTCGGGTTTCTCTACACT
>CAZJOZ010000040.1:0-11725 GCA_964547775.1 uncultured Leucobacter sp. | reverse complement strand
ATCATGCTCGATAGTGCCTGGCCAAGCGACTGGTCGAGTGCCTTGGGCACCTACGAACAACAGGAGGCCATCGCTTTTGCAGTAGCAGAAATGTTGGAGCAGTGCGGAACCACCTACGTGGTGGAGGCATGCCCGCTCACAACCGTGGCCGCACTCAATGAGGCAGTGGAGGCGAGGAATGCTCAACCACTTCTCGCATCTGACGGCACAAACGTCGACGGCACACTGCTCTACGGGTACCTAGTCTCGACGCTGTATAGCCTGAACCATGGTCGAAGTGAAGCGCTCGAGACGTTCGGTCAAGCGCTCACAGGGGATCAGGAAGCGATTGACTCCATCGCAGCGCAGATGAGTGGCGGCGGCGCGAGCGTTGGGGCATCCGGAATGCTGGTGCGCTGTCTTTCCGCACCCGTGAACACCAACCTTGCCGGCCTGTACCACTACATTGAAGAACGTGGGCTCCCGATGCTCTTGGGGGGTCCGCAGGTCACGGACGAAACCGTGCGACCGTTCTTGAACCTGTCATGCGAAGCGCACCCTGACCGCGGCGAGGACCACCTGGAATTCACCAATGAGAGCGATGCAACCGTCTTGGTGTTTGGGGTGACCGGCGATCATGCCACGCCGTATGCCGGCGCGGTGCAGATGGTTGAAGAACTCGGAAACGCTCGACTGGTGACCCTCGAAGGCACTGGACACATCGCAACCTTCGGGCGAGGATCCACCTGTTCGGACCAGATCGCAACGGACTTCTTCGTGCGGGGCACGCTGCCTGCTGAGGGCACCGTCTGCGCTGATGGGTAACGCGCGGGACCGGGCGCTCACACTCCGAGACGTACCCACCGGTCGCCGCGGGCTCGCAGACCGAGAGTGACCGCACGCGCGGCCATAAACGCAATCGCAAACGCTGCGGTCAGCGCGACAAGCGCGGCGGTGCCCGTCGGAATAAGGACGGTCACCGCCCACAGGATCGGCAGGTATACCGCGAGGTTCACGAGGCTCGTCCAGGCCAGGTAGCGAGCATCCCCGGCGCCCATCAGCACACCGTCGAGCACGAAGACATACCCGCCCAGCGGCAGTGACACCCCCAACACGAGGAGTGAGGGTGGCAACACGGAGAGCAACTGAGGATCACTCGTGAACACCGCGCCGAGGAACGGACTGGTTACCGCGAGGAGGGCGCCACCCACCACACCGCAGATGATTCCCCAAAACACGGTTCGTCGGAGCACCTGCCGTGCCCGAGCGGCGTTCCGCGCTCCGAGCGCATCACCGACGAGGGCTTGCGCCGCGATGGCCAGCGCGTCAAGCGCAAAGGCAGCCGTTGAGAACAGCGTAAAGATGATCTGATAGCCCGCGGTGGCTATCGTTCCGTGAGTCGCTGCTGCCGCGACGGTGAGGAGCAATGCGGCACGCAGGCCGATCGTGCGCACAAAGAGCCACCCGCCGCTGATGCCCGCCTGGGTGAAGCCATCCCGCCGCGGCAGGATCCCTGCGCCGTGTCGTCGCGCATGCCCGGCAATGACCATGAGGTAGACCGCCACCATGCCCCACTGGGCGACCACCGTGCCCCAGGCACTGCCCGCGATGCCCCAGCCGAGACCGTAGATAAACCACCAATTCAGTAGCGCATTCACGGTGAACCCGATGCCTGCGACGATGAGCGGGGTGCGGGTGTCTTGTAAGCCACGCAGTAAACCCATTGCGGCGAAGACCAACAGCATTGCCGGCATGCCGACGCAGGAGATCGTTAGGAAGGTACGTGCCTGGGCGGCCACCGCGGTGTCGGTGCCGAAGAGGGAGATCAGCGGATCTGCGAGCCCCCACATCACCACTCCCAGAACGGCGCCGAGGCCGAAGGCGAGCCACAGCCCGTCAATGCCGGCCTGCACCGCGCCGCGAAGATCGCCGGCGCCTCGCCGACGCGCCACCATAGGTGTTGTCGAGTACGCGAGAAAGATCATGAGCCCCACCGCAGTCTGCAGGATGGTGCTGGCGATAGCGAGACCAGCAAGCGGGGTCGCACCGAGGTGACCAACCAAAGCTGAATCGACGATCAGGAACAGCGGTTCGGCAACGAGCGCACCGAGTGCCGGCACGGCCAGCGAGGCAATGCGGCGGTCGATTGCGCGGTGCTGCTGCATCAGACCAGGGTACCGGCTCGCTAGAGTGAGATACATGGCAGCGACAGACGTGACCTCACCCGGTACCTACGGCCCTTCGGGAATCGACCTGGCAGAACTCGATCCGGCGATTCGACCCCAGGATGACCTGTTTCGCCACGTCAACGGGCGGTGGATTGAGCGCACCGAGATTCCCGCCGATAAGGCACGCTACGGTTCATTCGCAGTACTCGCCGAGAACGCCGAAGCCGCCGTGCGTGACATCATCACCGGGATGAGCGCACCCGAACCTGGCCTCATCGAAGGCGGAGCGGAACGCGAGGCGGAGAAGATCGCGGCGCTCTACGCAAGCTTTATGGACGTGGAGCGTGTCGATGCGCTCGGTGCGGCGCCGATCGAAGAAGATCTGCAGCGTGCGCTCGCGGTGTCGTCGGTCGAGGAACTTGTGTCTCTCGTCGCAGAGCTTGAGCGGCAGGGCCTCGGTGGCTTCTTTGGTATGGGCGTCGACAATGACCCCGGAAACCCGGATCGCTACATTGTGTTTGTGATGCAGGGTGGCATTGGGCTGCCCGACGAGTCGTATTTCCGCGACGAACAGTTTGCTGAGATTCGCGAGCAGTACCGCGCGCACATCGCTCGCATGCTGCAACTGGTTGGCTTTGCAGAGGGCGAGGCAGAGCATTTCTCGGCACTCTCCTATGGGTTGGAATCGCGCATCGCGGCACACCACTGGAACCGGGTCGACAGCCGAGACATTCAGAAGCTGTACAACCTGCGTACCTTTGCCGAACTCCAAGAGCTCACCCCAGCCCTGAATTGGAAGCGGTATCTCGGTGATGCCGGCGCACCGGAGCAAGCCTTTGCCGAAGTGGTGGTCGGACAACCTGAGGCCATCGCAGGGCTCGCACAGCTGCTCATCGAAGACGAACTTGAAGCGTGGCGAGCATGGCTCGTCTGGCAGATTGTGCGCGGATCGGCGGCGCTGCTCTCGCAAGAAATTTCGCGAGCAAACTTCGAGTTCTACGGCACCGCGCTTACCGGTGCGCAAGAACAACGGGAACGCTGGCGTCGCGGCGTGTCGTTCGTTGAGGGGGCGATGGGCGAGGCCGTCGGCAAGCTGTATGTGGAACGTCACTTTGACGAGTCCTCGAAAGCGGCTATGGATGTGCTCGTTGACCACCTTATCGAGGCGTACCGCGAGTCGATTGTCGCTCTTGAATGGATGGGTGAAGACACGAAGCAGCGTGCGCTCGAGAAGTTGAATACGTTCACCCCGAAGATCGGGTACCCGACGAAGTGGCGTGACTACTCGCCGCTCACCGTCGACGCGGCAGACCTGCTGGGCAACTCGCGACGGGTTGCAGAGATGGAATTCGACCGTGAGCTCGGCAAAGTGGGCAAACCTATTGACCGTGACGAATGGTTCATGACCCCGCAAACGGTCAACGCCTACTACAACCCTGGGTTCAACGAGATCGTGTTCCCCGCAGCAATTCTTCAGCCACCATTCTTCGATGTTGCATGGGATGACGCGGCAAATTTCGGTGCGATCGGAGCAGTGATCGGTCACGAGATTGGGCATGGCTTCGACGACCAGGGGTCACGCTATGACGGTGACGGAAAGCTCACCGACTGGTGGACCGAAGAGGACCGGGCAGCCTTTGAAGCGCGCACAGCGGCGCTCATCTCGCAGTACAACGCACTCTCACCCGAGGGAGCCGACGGTCAGACGGTGAACGGTGAACTCACCATCGGCGAGAACATCGGCGACCTGTCAGGACTTGAAATAGCGTGGAAGGCCTACCTGCGTTCCCTCAACGGTGCCGAGCCCCCTGTGGTTGAGGGTCTCACGGGCGCAGAGCGATTCTTCCTCGCGTGGGCGCAAGCGTGGCAACAGAAATCACGTCCCGAGGAGACCGTGCGTCTGTTGACGATCGACCCGCACTCGCCCAATGAGTTCCGCTGCAACCAGATTGTCGCGAACCTCACACCGTTCCATGAAGCCTACGGCACCAAACCCGGTGACGGGCTCTGGCTCGCACCGGAAGAGCGCGTCAGCATTTGGTAATGACGCTAGGCGCCAGCAGGATCGACGGCATCAGCGCGGTGTGATTCGCAGCGCGCATCGAGGTGGTTGTCGCATGCCACAAACCGCGCACGGCAGTCGCGGCGCTCGTGGCAATCAATGACCCGGTTTGAGGGGGCGCCGCATACTGCACAGCGGCCGAGCACGGCCGCGCCAGGGGCAAAGTCCAGGGTTTCGCGCCCGTCGAAGACGGCGAGCGAGCCCTCCCACAGGCCATCGTTACCGAACGCTTCGCCGTAGCGAACGACGCCGCCATCGATTTGGTAGACCTCGCTGAAGCCGCGGTTCTTCATTGCCGCCGACAAGATCTCGCAACGAATGCCACCGGTGCAGTAGGTGATCACCGGTCGATCCTTGATGTCATCGAAGGCGCCCGATTCAATCTGCTCAATGAACCCGTGCGTGGTGCGCACATCGGGCACGATGGCGTCTTTGAAACGACCAATCTCAGCCTCCCAGGCGTTGCGGCCGTCAAAGAAGACGACCTCGTCGCCTCGCTCCTCAACGAGGGCGTTGACCTCTGCCGGGCTGAGGTGTTGCCCGCCGCCCACGACGCCGTGCTCGTCGACGATTGTTTCATCGGGGATTCCGAAGGCGACGAGCTCGTCTCGAACCTTCACACTCAGCTTCGGAAAATCACTGATCTGCCGCCATCTCGGGCTGCGATCGATGCCCTTCAGGAGCTGCGGTGCGGTCTCCACATACCCGGTGCCGTCGCTCCACTTCACGTCGAGACCTTTGAACGGCGCGTACTCGCGCGTGCGTTTCAGGTATTGCTTACACGCATCGATTTCCCCACCAACGGTGCCATTGATACCGTGCTTCGAAATGATGATGCGACCCCGTAACCCGAGCGATTCACACAGCTCGCGTTGCCACAGCATCACCGCTTCCGGGTCGGCGACAGGTGCAAAGGCGTAATAGAGCAGAATCTTTGGTTCAGACACACTTCAATGGTAAATCGATTCCGCGGGCGAGATGACCGAGGTGTGTCAGCCTGCACGCACCCGCTCTTCGTCCGCTTTGCGGGCGTCATCGATGCGCTGCTGCTGCTCGGGGCTGCGCACCAGAGCCGGCACCACCTCGTGCTGGTCGGTCACAATCACCACGTCGTGATCGACATGGTCAGCCATCGCGTGCACCGCGTCAATGAAATCGCGCCGACGAATCGCGTCAAGAATGCGCGCGTGGTCACGTTCCATTTCGCTTGCCGAGGCGACATTGGCAAGCCGACCCCGGTGCGCGGGGGTGCGCAACTGATCATTGGTTCCCGCATAGAGCGCGGCGAGGAGACGGTTCTTGGCGGCGTCGAAAATCAACCGGTGGAACTTGCTGTCAAACGCGGTGGATTCGCCTCCGCTCATCAGCACGGGGCATCGAGTGCAGCCGCGCTCCTCAATCATCGCCTGCTCAAGGGCCTCGAGATCTTCATCGGTTCGGTGCAGCGATGCCTGCTGCGCAGCCTCAATCTCGAGTGCGCGACGGTAACTGAGAATTTCTTCGAGGGTGAAGTCATTGAGGAACTCGTTGAGCAGTGTGCTCGTTGGCGCGGCGGAGCGCACAAAGGTGCCACGTCCGGGCAGGGTCTCAAGCATGCCGATCGATGCGAGCGAGCGCACCGCCTCGCGCACGGTGCTGCGCCCCACCCCGATTTGCTCAGCGAGCTCCGGTTCGATGGGAATGCGGCTCCCCACCGGCCACGCGCCTGTCGTAATGTGGCGTCGAAGATAGGCGAGTGTCGAACGTGCCCGTTCGGAGCCGGTCGTCTGAATGGCCACGCTTCACCTCCTGATGCACGTCGCGCGTCAGCGCGGATCCTCGCCCAAGTATACCGAGAGACGTTTCCGCCATAGGCTGGAAGACATACACCGAAGAAGCGAAAGGCGGAACCATGACCAGTGGCGGCCGAGGCGTCATCAACCCATACGCACTGTTGCGTGCGGTGCCAGAGTTTGAGCTCACCAGCGCCCAGGTGCGCGAGGGGGAACCTCTTCCTGCATCGGTATTTGGCGCAGATGCTGGTGGGAAGGACGAGTCACCGCAGTTGAGCTGGAGCGGGGCACCCGAGGGTACGCTCAGCTACGCGGTGACCTGCTTTGATCCAGATGCCCCGACCGGCTCCGGGTTTTGGCACTGGGCTGTTGCGAATATTCCGGCCGAGGTGACTTCGCTCGAGGCGGGAGCAGGAGACCCCGCAAAGGGGCTGCTTCCTGAGGGCGCGATTACCCTGCCGAACGAGGTGCGAGTGCCCGCGTTCATTGGTGCGGGGCCGCCCGAGGGCACTGGGGTGCACCACTACTGGTTTGTCGTGCACGCGCTCAATGTTCCGCACATCGACATCGACCCGCAGGCCACGCCGGCGGTGCTTGGCTTCATGATGCGTGATGCGGTGATCGGTCGCGCGATCCTGGTGGGCACCGGGGAATACGGTGGGGCCGCATGAACGCCGACCCCTCGACATCTCAGGTCACGCAGCGGGCAGCCGTCGAAGCGTTACCCGCCTACGTGCAAGGTAAGTCGGTGCCGAATGCGGTGAAACTGTCTTCAAACGAGAACCCTTACCCGCCATTGGACTCGGTGCTTGAGGCAACGCAGGCGCGACTCGGCGAGTTTCATCTCTACCCAGACATGGGCGCTGTTGCGGTGCGCCAGCGCATCGCAGACCACCTCGGCGTCGCGCTTCATGAGGTAGCGGTGGGTGCCGGCTCGGTCGAAGTGGCGCAGCAGCTCATCAATGCCGCTGCAGGCGAAGGGGATGAGGTGATCTTCGCATGGCGGTCGTTTGAGGCGTACCCGATCCTGGTGCAGATTGCTGGCGCAACGCCCGTGCGGGTACCGCTTACCTCAGACGAGCGTCACGACCTCGAGGCAATGGCAGCGGCGATCACCCCGCGTACCAGGCTGATTTTTCTGTGCACACCGAACAACCCGACCGGCACAACGTTGACGTCGGACGAGGTCGAAGCATTCCTTGCCCAAGTTCCTCGCAATGTGCTCGTCGTGATTGACGAGGCCTACACCCATTTCGATACCGACCCGAACTCGGTGAATGGGCTCGAGATGTTCCGTCGCCACCCGAACGTGGCGGTGCTCCACACGTTCTCAAAGGCATACGGTCTCGCTGGGCTTCGCATTGGCTATGCGGTGGCGCGTGAACGTATCGCTGAAAACTTACGCCGTGTCGCCGTTCCCTTCGGTGTGAGCGATCTCGCCCAAACCGCGGCAATTGCGTCTCTCGACGCGGAAACCGAGTTGCAACAGCGCATTGACCGAATCGTGAGTGAACGCACCCGGCTCCTGCAGGCGGTTCGTGCCGCAGGGTGGCACACGCCAGATTCGTACGGCAACTTTATTTGGTTACGCACGGGGGACCGCACCCCTGAGATCGACGAAGCATTGCAGCGGGGCGGCGTGGTTGCGAGGGCATACGGCACGGAGGGCATCAGAATCACCATCGGCGATCAAGACATGAATGATCGCTTCTTGGCGGCATTACAGGGCATCGCACCGGTCAACTCCTAGAGTTGAGGTATGGCTGAGCTCAACGAATCCACGATGACCGAAGCCGCACGCCTGACCACCGCAGCGACCGCCCGCACCGAGGCATGGCTGGCCACGCTCGGCGTCAGTGCCGCACTGCCCGATATCGCGCTGTCGCAGGACGAACCCATCGCACGGCTCGACCTGCTTGACGTCGCAGGCGATGGCGAAGACTCATTTGCCTTCACGCGACGCCTCCTTGAAGCCGTCGTCGGAGGAAGCGACCATTTTGCTGCGGCACTCAGCTTGCGCGAGGCCAGTCGCGACCTGCCGCGATCCATGCCGGTCATGGAGCGCATTGCCGTGAAAGCTGGGGGACTCGCATCCCTTGGCATGCCCTGGGCGGTGCTCCCCGCGGCACGAACCTGGCTGCGCGAACGAGTCTCACACTTGGCCGTCATTGCAAAGTTCGGGTCACCCGGCACAACCGATTCGCCGCGCGGGGCCCTGAAGACGGCTCTCGAGTCTCCCGGCCAGACGCTGCTCGCTCCGACCGGCGTGGAGGTGATCGGTTCCAGCGCGGCGCAGCATGAGCGGGATCGCCTCTTCACGCTCGCTGCTCGACCCGAAGTTACGCACTTGGCCATAGACATCGCCAGGATCATTCCCTGCGGGCTCGCTGACGCATGGGCGCTTGACCAGGAACTCACCCAGGGTGCCGACGTGCTGAAGGAACTGTTGCGCGTGGCCCAGCAGCATGGCACAGTGGTGATCCTCGAATCGAGCGATTACCGAAGCTCTCTGCTCGCGGCAGGGGTGCTCGTGCAGGCGCTGCGTGATCCGAACCTCGCGCACGCGCGCGCGGGCATCAGCCTTCCTGCGGAACTCCCCGAGTCGTTCCAGACCGCCGAGGCACTCATTCAATTCTCGCGTGCGCGGGTAAGAGCGGGTCACCTGCCACTGGAGGTGACCGTTCGCGTAGCGGGAATCGATGGGCGGGAACAGATCTCATCTCTTCTGAACGGCCTGCCAGTGGCCACTCTCGAAGGGAGGGCACAACAGACTGCACAGTGGATCAGGATTGTCTCGCTGTTGCTCGCGAACAGCGACGCCGTGCGCACCGTAGCAGCCTCAGACAATCCGCTGTTGCTCGCCCTCGCCACACAAATCGCTGAAGACCACACCGCATGGCGAACCCGAGACGTGCTTACCCTGCAACTTAGGGCGGGGATCGCTCCCGCCTTCGAAGCGGCACTCGCTGAACACGGGTTCACGGTGCGCCGAAGACTGCCGCTGGCCACCAAGGCCGGGTTTGCCGGTGCGGTGGAATACTTGATTGCGCTCGCCGCAGAGACCCTCAACGACGATTCGGAACTCACCTACACTCGAGCACTGCTCGCGGCAGATGCCGGAGCGCTGCAGCAGAGCTCCGAACGGTTGCGCGAAGCGCTGAGCATCGCACTGCAGCCTCCGCCTGCGAGCCACCGGGTGCAGCAGCGTGCGGTCGAGTGGAGTGACGATGCCCGCAACACTGCCGCGTACTATCGCGACCCGACCGAGCCGGTCACCGGCTCTACGGCAGGCCTCACCGCAGCAGTGCTAAGTCTCACCCGCGCACACACCGGTGCGTTGACGGTTGAACTCGCCGGCCCTCTCCAGCGCGTGCCAGTACTTTCTGCGACCGGGTTCGCGAGCGAGCCGATCACTGACGCTACTCGTTTCGACAACCGACAGTGGGCGACTTCTCTCGTCGCTCGCGCTGATGGCAGCACACTTGGGCTTGACCGGGTGAACGCTGCTCTGGCGGGAGCCGAGTTCGCTGATGCTTCAGTCGAGCAGGCGGTTTCCGCAGCCGCAGCATGGCGTGAGCTGCGACACCCGGAACGAGGGCGGCAGGTAAGCGGATGGGCACAGGCCATCGCAGCGGCCCGCGCTGACCTCATCGAGGTGCTCGTCGCAGAGTCGGGTGCGCCACTGAACGTCATTGACGCGGAGATCAGCGGGGCCGTCGATGCAGCCCGTTACCTCGGGCAACTCGCCCACGGGCTCGCTGCTTTGCGAGGAGCCCAGTTTGTGCCGGATCGGGCCGCCGTTGTGATTGCTGAGGCTGGTGTCTCTCTGCGTGACCGCGCCGAAGCAGTGCTCGCGTCGGTCGCGGCCGGTGCAGCCGTGGTCTTGGTCGTGGAGCCCTCGGTGGCGAGATCCTCGGCCGTGCTGATTGAGGTGCTGGAGGCTGCGGGACTTCCCGAAGGCATCGTGCAGCTGCTTGTGTCTACTGACCCCGGCTTGCCCCCGTCCGAAGAGACATCACCCGAACCTCTCACGAAGCTCGCGACTCGTGTGAGTGCACACCCGCTCATCGCGCGTGCGACGGTTCTCGGACGACGTGAGCTGGCGACAGCGCTGCTCCGAAGAAGACCTGAACTTCCCGTGCTTGGCTGGTTCTCCGCGCCCGGTGTGATCGTCATTACGGGCACTGCGGATCCGATTGCGGCGGCCCGGCACGTCGTTCGCTCGGCGTTTGGCGCGGGCCACGGGGACCCGAGTATTGCGCGAGCGGTGATCCTTGTCGGCCCCGCAGCACGATCTGACGCGCTCCGTGACGCGCTCGCAGATGCGGTCTCCTCCGTAAACGTTGGCAGCACCGCGCATCCGCGTGGTGCTGACCCGCTCGCGTTCACTGTCGGGCCGTTACCGAGACCGCTGACCGAGAAGCAACGACGCACCCTGACTCATCTTGAGCCCGGCGAGGAATGGCTCGTGCGACCGGTGCCACTCGACGACGCGAACCGGCTGTGGCGGCCGGGGCTGCGATATGGCGTAAGCAAGTCCTCGCCGCTCTGGAAAGAGACGG
This sequence comes from uncultured Leucobacter sp., assembly GCA_964547775.1. Taxonomy (GTDB): domain Bacteria; phylum Actinomycetota; class Actinomycetes; order Actinomycetales; family Microbacteriaceae; genus Leucobacter. The sequence continues at coordinate 1,182 of CAZJOZ010000040.1, read as the reverse complement.
CGTCGTTGCCGGTGATCGGGGTCACGAGCGTGCACACGATGAGCGAGGCGATTGCGCTCACGAATCGAATCGGTGCCGGCGGGGTTGCTGCCCTGCATGCGAATGACCCCGCTGAGGTGGTGCCGTGGCTCGAACGTGCTGATGCTGCGATGCTGTCGCTCGGTCGTGCAACGACGGACGTGCGTGTCGAACGTCAACCGTGGGGTGGGTGGCGACAGGCCGGCATCGGCGGTATCGCACTCGCTGGGGGACCAAACCGCCTCTTCACGTTGGGCTCATGGCAACTCCGTGAGGGTACAGCGAGCCCAACACTGCACCTCCGCGGTCTTTCCCCGGAAGTGAAGGTGCTGATCGAGGCGGCCCAGCCGTCGCTGGATTACCGGAGTTTTGATCGGGTGCGGCGCGCTGCGCTCAGTGATGCGATTGCTTGGCGCACCAGCCTCGGCACCGTGCAGGATGTGACGGGCTTGGGAATCGAGCGGAACCTGTTGCGTCGACGACCCGTCAGCACGCACGTGCGCCTTGCGGAGCAGGCACCGCTGGTCGATCTCATTCGAGTGATCGCTGCGGGGCTACTCGTCGGCGCCCCAATGTCGGTGTCGACCGGGCGCGTGCTGCCGGCGGAGGTCAGTGAGTTCTTGACCTGGCAGGGTGTCACGGTCTCGCTGGAACGCGACGACGATTGGCTCGAGCGAGTGTCGGTGCGCGGGCCGGGGGATGACGAGTTGCCGGCTTCTCGGGTGCGATTTCTTGGTGCTGATCGTGTGCGAGCGGCCGAGTGGATCGGTGGGCTCGGCGAGGTGACCGTCCTTGCGGAGCCCGTGACGATGGCGGGCCCGATTGAGCTGCTCACGTTCCTTCGTGAGCAGTCAGTGTCGATTGCGGCACACCGTCACGATCTCGCGCTGGTGCCTGCCGGGATCGGGAGTTGGATTTCGGAAATTCAGCGCTGACGAGTGAGATTTTTCTTTTCTTTCTCGTGTTGATTTCCGTTCAGGGCGATCCCGCGGTATCGTTACTTGCTGGTGTTTCGCTTTGCGATACACACTCCCTGGCGGATTACCCGAGCGGCCAAAGGGGGCTGACTGTAAATCAGCTGGCAATGCCTACGGGGGTTCGAATCCCTCATCCGCCACCACAAGAAAATAGCCCCTGACCAGGAGCAAAGGCTCCAAGATCAGG
>CAZJOZ010000039.1:0-12225 GCA_964547775.1 uncultured Leucobacter sp. | reverse complement strand
TCGTCGTCGTTGAGAACGTGCAGAAACACTACGGCGAGTTTCAAGCACTGACCGACGTGAATCTCACCGTGAACAAGGGCGAGGTGGTCGTGGTCATCGGCCCTTCGGGGTCGGGGAAGTCGACCCTGTGCCGCTCCATTAATCGTTTGGAGACGATCACGAGCGGCTCGATCCGCATCGATGGCACTGAGCTGCCCGCCGAAGGCAAGGCGCTTGCGCACCTCCGGGCGGAAGTGGGCATGGTGTTTCAGTCATTCAACCTGTTCGCGCACCTCACCATTCTTGAGAATGTCACTCTTGGCCCGATCAAAGTGCGTGGGCTGAGCAAAGCGGCCGCGGAACAAGAAGCAATGGAACTGCTCACGCGCGTGGGCGTGGAGAAGCAGGCGTCGAAACTGCCTGCGCAGTTGTCCGGTGGACAGCAGCAGCGCGTGGCGATTGCACGAGCGCTCGCGATGCATCCGAAGGTGATGCTCTTTGATGAACCCACGAGCGCGCTCGATCCGGAGATGATCAACGAAGTGCTTGACGTCATGGTGGGCCTTGCGAAGGAGGGCATGACCATGATTGTGGTCACCCACGAGATGGGCTTCGCGCGCAAGGCCGCCGATCGGGTCGTATTTATGGCTGATGGCCAAATTGTTGAAGAAGCAACACCCGACGAGTTCTTCACCAACCCGCAAACGAGCAGGGCAAAGGACTTCCTGTCAAAGCTCATCACCAACTAGTTCACCGAGGGGCGCCACTTCGGTCGTCCCCACACCAAGAAGGGAACGCATCATGCGATTCAAGAAAATGCTCGCTTCGGTCGGCCTCGTTGCCGCCGCAGCGCTCGCACTGACCGCCTGTAACAGTGGCACACCGGGGGCACCCGAGGGTGAGACCGACACCGGCTCGGACACCGGGAGCAGCAGCGCAATCTGGGAAGTAGCCGAAGGGTTCACCCTCGAAGGCAGCCCAACCTTTGACGCGATGCAGGAGCGCGGCAAGGTCGTCATCGGTGTGAAAGAAGACCAGCCCGGTCTCGGCTACCTCGATAACGTGACCGGCGAGCGTACCGGGTTCGACGTCGATATTTCGCGCTGGATTGCCGCTTCGCTCGGGTTCGACGAGGATCAGATCGAGTTCAAGCCGATTGCCTCAGCGAACCGCGAGCAGGCGATTATGAACGGTGACGTCGACTACTACGTCGGCACCTACTCCATCACCGATAAGCGCAAGGCTGACATCGACTTCGCGGGGCCGTATTTCATTACCGGCCAGGGCCTGCTCGTACGCCAGGGTGACACGGACTATCAGTCGCTCGAAGAGCTCGAGGGCAAGACGGTGTGCTCCGCAACTGGCTCAACCCCGATCCAGAACATTAAAGAAAACTTCCCCGGGATTAAGACCCAGGAGTTTGATTTGTACTCAGCCTGCGTCGAGAGCTTGATCAACGGCCAGGTTGACGCGGTGACGACCGACCAGGCGATCCTGATTGGCTACGCTGCACAGGATCCGAGCAACCTGATGGTTACCACCGGCCCGCTCTTCACCGAAGAGCGCTACGGAGTTGGCGCGACCAAGGGTGACGACGTGCTCCGCGCACACATCAACGACCTCTTCACGAGCGGCGGCACCATCTGGCAGGCAATCTTCGACGCAAACCTCGGTGATTCGGGCATCGTGATCGACCAGCCAGCGGTCGACGCGTACTAGTGCCGACTGGGGGCGGGGCGGGATGATTCCCGTCCCACCCCCATCCCCGATTGGCGGGAAACGAAGTCTGGCTGAGGCAAGAACCGAGACGGAAAGGAAGGCGTCGATGGATGTCATCTTCGGCAACCTCGATCTCTGGCAGATCGCGATACAGAACACGCTGCTCGTGTTCTTTGCGGGAGGAGCCATTGCGCTGGTGCTCGGCATCATCGTGGGTGCGATGCGTGTATCTCCGGTGCCGGTCGCGCGCGCGGTTGGGACCACCTATGTCACCCTGGTGCGCAATACTCCGCTCACACTGGTGTTCTTCTTTTTCGTGCTCGGTTACCCCGCACTAGGGCTGCCGCGTATGAGTCTGGTGACGCTCGGTATTCTCGCAATCGGCATCTACACCGCCACCTACGTGGCAGAAGTCTTACGGGCAGGGATCAACACCGTGCCGGTGGGGCAGGCCGAAGCGGCGCGAGCCATCGGGCTCCCCTTCGGGCAGGTCATGACGCTGGTGGTGCTGCCCCAAGCATTTCGCTCGGTCGTGCCGCCCATGATGAGCGTGTTTATTGCCCTGCTGAAGAACACCACCGTCGCCGCGGGCTTTTCCATCTCAGAGCTGGCAGCACTGAGAGCCACCATTAACGATGCAGCTGGCAGGCCAGGGAGCCCGATGGAGGTTCTGCTGTGGGTTGCCGTCGTGTTCGTCGCGATGGTGATGGTGCTGAGCTACATCCAACACCGTCTCGAGAAGAAGTGGAGGATCGTGCGATGAGCACTTCAGTGCTATACGACGTTCCCGGCCCGAAAGCGATCCTGCGGAACCGGATCCTTGCGGTGCTCACCGTCGTCGTGGTGGCAGCAATCGTCGGTTTCCTGCTGTATCGGTTCGCCCTGTCGGGCCAGTTCTCCGCACAAAAGTGGGGCATTTTCACCTACGCCACCATCTGGGAACAAATTTTCGGAGCACTCGGCAAGACGCTTGCCGCGTTTGGTGCTGCGGCCGTCTTCAGCCTCGTGCTTGGGTTCGTGCTCGCCATCGGCCGTCTCTCAGACCATCGATGGGTGCGCGTGCCCGTGACCGCCATTACCGAGATCTTCCGTGCCGTGCCGGTGCTCGTCATGATGATGCTGCTCTATTACGGTTTGCCGTCGATTGGCATCAAAATGTCGCCCTACTGGGCGGTCGTCATCGCGCTGGTCGTCTATAACGGCTCAGTGCTCGCTGAAGCACTTCGGGCAGGAGTCGAGTCTCTGCCCAAGGGGCAAAAAGAAGCGGGTTATGCGATTGGGCTGCGCAAAAGCGGGGTTATGCGTTTGATCTTGCTGCCACAAGCAGTGCGAGCCATGTTGCCGGTCATTGTGGCACAGCTGGTCGTCACGATGAAAGACACCGCACTCGGCTTCATCATCACCTATCCAGAGCTCCTCTACCTGGCGAAACAGCTCAGCAGCAATGTGCAGTTCGGTCGCCCGCTCCTGCAGTCGGCCTTTGTCATCGGCGGTATCTACATCGTCATGTGCATGATTCTGTCGGGCATTGCAAAGTGGCTCGAGATCCGCATGAGGAAGTCGCCGAAGCTCACGGGCCAGGTGACCGACGGCGGCTTCGACCTTGAACACGGCCCCGATGCGGGCGAGGGTGTCGTCGCTGCCCAGCTGGATGATCCGAGATTCCGTCAGGGGGAGACCGTCACCGAGGTCATTGCTGCCCAAGCCGAGGATGACTCCGCTAGCGGTCGTCACTAGGCTGGGGCGGTGATCCCCGCTGCAACGACTGCCGTTTCGGCGGCGTCATTCATCGAAGGCGTTGACTGGGGAACCCTCGCGCTCCTCTTACTCGCGGCATTCGCCGCCGGGTGGATCGATGCGGTGGTCGGCGGGGGCGGATTGCTGCAGCTTCCGGCACTGCTGCTGGTGCCTGGGATGACGCCGGTGCAGGCGCTCGCGACGAATAAGCTCGCATCGATCTTCGGCACCGCGACGAGCAGTGTCGCCTTCTATCGCACCGTGCGACCGTCCCTCAAAGACACGCTTCCCATGGCAGCGGTGGCGCTCATTGGCGCATTCTTTGGAGCGTCGGTAGCCGCGTCGCTCCCGTCCTCGCTCTTCCGCCCAATCATCGTGTGCGCACTGATTGTGGTGGCAGTCATCACCGTATTGAAACCTCAGCTCGGCGTCGCGGCGAAGCGGCGGTATCGCGGTGCCACTCACCTCGCGGTGGCGGCAGCAGTGGGGCTGGCGATTGGGTTCTATGACGGTGTGCTTGGCCCGGGCACGGGCACCTTTCTGGTGTTCGCGCTCGTCGGTGTGTTGGGATTCGACTTCTTGCAGGCGAGTGCACGAGCAAAGGTGGTGAATTTCGCCACGAATCTTGGCGCGCTCCTCTTCTTTATTCCACTCGGAGCGGTGCTGTGGCCACTCGGCCTCATCATGGGTCTCGCGAACATTGCGGGCAGTGTACTTGGCGCCCGAATGGCCATTTCGCGCGGCGTGAGGTTCATCCGTGCGCTGTTCCTCATCGTCGTTGGCGTGCTTATCGTGAAGCTCGGCATAGAGGTCTGGGCGGAATTTCAGTGACTGAGCGAAGAGGAATGAGTCAAGAGAACTGAGGGTTCCCATCAGTGGCTGAGCCGTGGTAGGCTCGATCTTTGGCTGTACGAAGTCCCATCGTGCAGGCCGTGAGGGCGACTCCGCGGAAGAGATCCCGTGCCCTTGCAGACAAGAGATCTTGGGTGAGGCCATCTGGTCTCACGGTACTGAGAGGAACCACCATGGCAGCAGTGTGCCAGGTGACCGGAGCCGTCCCCGGTTTCGGCCACAACATTTCACACTCGCACCGTCGCACCAAGCGCCGGTTCGATCCAAACATCCAGAAGAAGACCTACTACGTGCCCTCACTCGGCCGCAAGGTGACCCTCACCCTGTCGGTTAAGGGCATCAAGGTTATCGATGCACGTGGCATCGAGGCCGTGGTCGCTGACCTGCAGAAGCGTGGGGTGAAGTTCTAATGGCTAAGCAGCAAGACGTTCGTCCCATCATCAAGCTTCGCTCGACGGCGGGCACCGGGTACACCTACGTGACGAAGAAGAATCGTCGCAACACTCCCGATCGCCTCGTGCTCAAGAAGTACGACCCGATCGTTCGTAAGCATGTTGAATTCCGAGAGGAGCGCTAATCATGGCAAAGAAGAGCATGATTGCCAAGAACAAGCAGCGCCAGGAGATTGTTGCTCGTTACGCTGAGAAGCGCCTCGAGCTCAAGAAGGCTCTGGTCGACCCCAACGGCACCGACGAGAGCCGTGAGGCCGCTCGCGTGGGCCTGCAGAAGCTGCCTCGCAACGCCTCACCGGTGCGTGTGCGTAGCCGCGACGTGATCGATGGTCGTCCCCGCGGCGTGCTGTCAAAGTACGGCATCAGCCGTGTGCGGTTCCGTGAGATGGCACACCGTGGCGAGCTGCCGGGTATCACCAAGTCGTCTTGGTAAGCACCGTATGACATCTGGCGCGATCCGTGTTGCACGTGGTCGCGGAGAGGGCAGGAATCATGTGATTCCTGCCCTCAGTCGTTTTCCCCGAGGTGCCCAAGACACTCGCCTGAAGGCGGGGAAGAGGCACCGTTTTCGCAGACGCGTGTGCAGAACCCTGGAAATCAGACCAATTTCTTCTCAAAATCATTGAAATCTCGCCGAAAAATGATGGACGTGAGGTAGATTCGTACCCGATCGACCGATCCCCGAGATTCTCGGAAACCATCAAACGCAGGGCACGAGCGATACGGCGCGAGCCCGGGAAGAAGACAGAACATGTCGCTGAACAAGACTGAACTCGTTGCCAAGGTTGCTGCAGAGACCGGCCAGAGCCAGGCTGCTGTGTCGAGCGTGCTCGACGGTCTCTTCGCTGCCGTTTCAGAAACCGTTGCCGCTGGCGGCAAGGTTTCGATCCCCGGCTGGCTCTCATTCGAGACCGCAACCACCTCGGCTCGTACTGGCCGCAACCCCCGCACCGGCGAAACCATCAACATTCCTGCTGGCAAGCGCGTCAAGGTTTCGGTTGGTTCGAAGCTCAAGGCTGCGGTGAAGTAACCTTCTCCCACTGTGTGAAAAGATCCCCGGAAGCTACCGGGGATCTTTTCGTTTTCCCCGATCTCTGCGCCCGTGCGATTCTGCGGGGCCACCCGTGAGGTGACCTGTCAGCGAGTGAGCGTAGGCTTATGTGGTGCCCAGATCCCTCCGAGTCATTGCGCCCGCAGCGCTCCTGGCGCTGACGCTCCTTTCGTTACTCATCGGCTTGGCCCTCGGCGGCGCTGCTGACGAACGAGCGGTTGCCGACCCTGGTGACATCGTGCGATTTGGGCTGCCGCTCGCTCGCGCCCTGGTGAATCTCAGCATGGCGGGGATGATCGGATCCCTCGTCATGGCCGTGTGGGCGCTTGCCGCTGATCGCCCCGAGACGCGTGTCGCAATGGACCTCGCATCGGGCAGCGCGGCGGTGCTCACCGTTTCTTCAACGGCTGCGCTGCTGTTCACCTACATCGATGTCTCGGGTGAACCCTTTGCGACCGACGCCGCATACGGCGCAGGTCTCGCGATGTTTGTGACTGACTTTGACCTCGGCCGACTGTGGCTGCTGCAGGTGTTGTTGGCTGCCACCGTCACGGTGCTGTGTTTCGCGGTTCGTGACCGCCGTCTCGTTGCGATGACGCTTGCAATCTCACTCGTCACCACCCTGCCTATCGCCTTACAGGGGCATGCCGCTGGCGCGTCGGGTCACGCGCAGGCGGTGAATTCGCTGCTGGTGCACCTGGTCGGTGTGACCGTGTGGCTCGGCGGCCTGATCACGCTCGTATTTCTGGCAAGAACGGTCACCCGTGACCGTCTCGCCGTGCTGGTGTCGCGGTATAGCACCCTTGCGCTCTACGCCTTCATTGGGGTGAGCGCTTCTGGTGTGGTGAGCGCCGCGCTCCGCGTCGGTGGCTTTGCCGCGCTGTTTGAGACTGGGTACGGTCAGATCGTCATTTGGAAATCAGTGGCCCTGATCGGACTCGGTGCCTTTGGTGTGGTGTGGCGTCAGTGGGCAATCGCCAGGATCCCGGGCCCGCAGGGGGGCCGGGTGTTTGCCGGTCTCGTGATCGCGGAGCTCGCACTGATGGGAGCGGCAAGCGGCCTCGCAGCGGCGCTCGGTCGCACGGCGACACCCGTTGCCATCGAGTCGGCGCGGTCGACCGAGAGCCCAACGGTGACCCCCGCAGAGTGGCTCACCGGGGATCCGCTCCCGCCGGAGCTCACCCCGATGAGCTACCTCACCGAATGGAAGTTTGATCTGGCCTGGGTGTTGGTGTGCTGCTTCGGTATCGCGCTGTATCTCGCGGGCGTGTGGCGACTTCGGAGGCGAGGCGATGCGTGGCCCGTCGGGCGCACCATTGCATGGGTGAGTGGCCTGTTGCTGCTGTTCTACACGACCAACGGCGCACTGAATGCGTACGAGCAGTACCTCTTTAGTGTGCACATGCTGGGTCACATGATGCTCGCCATGCTGATTCCCCTCGTGCTGGTGCTCGGCGCGCCGGTAACGCTCGCGCTGCGGGCGGTGCCGAAACGAACCGATGGTTCGTGGGGCGGTCGCGAGTGGATCATGTGGATGGTGCAGACACCGTATTCGAAGATCATTACGCATCCGATCGTTGCCGCAGTAATTTGGGCGGGGTCGCTATGGGTGTTCTACTTCACCCCGATGGTGCGCTGGGCGGCGTCTGAGCATCTTGGCCATCAGTGGATGATTGTGCACTTCCTCATCTCGGGCTATCTCTTCAGCCTGTCGATGATCGGCATCGACCCCGTGCCGTATCGCTTCCCGTACCCGCTGCGCATTGCGACGCTCTTTGCGACAATGGCTTCTCACGCATTCTTTGGAGTGACCATCATGACCACGAAGGGGCTACTTGCCGCCGACTGGTATGGCGCGATGGGCCGCACCTGGGGAGCGACACCGCTTGAAGACCAGAACGTCGGCGGTGGCATCGCGTGGGGCATTGGTGAACTGCCCACCCTCGCGCTCGCCCTGATTGTGGCGATCCAGTGGTCACGAAGTGACGAGAAAGAGCAAAAACGCAAGGATCGTTTCGCCGACCGGTCTGGCGATGCGGAACTGCTGGCCTACAACGAAATGTTGGCGAAGCAGGCCGAGCGGGATCAGCGCGCCGCAACACGACAGTGACGTTTCGTCAGTGCGACGCGAGTGGGTGCGACGCGAGTGGGTCCGACCCCGGTGGGTGCGACGCTGGCAGGTGCGTGCGGAATGCCGTACTTGTTACGCGCCGGGACTGCCGGCGTCGGTCCCGGTGACGTCAGCACGGTGGAAGTTGAGGTGCGAGCGTGATGCCGTGGGGCCTCGCTGACCGAGGTAGCGGGAAAACGTTGCGCCAGCTCCGTAGGGTCGCTCAGCCGGAGAGGTCAGCCGGAAGAAGCACAGCTGACCGATTTTCATTCCTGGCCAGAGCCGAATCGGCAGCGTCGCCACGTTGGAAAGCTCGAGCGTGACATGACCTTCGAACCCGGGATCGATGAAGCCGGCCGTGGAGTGCGTGAGCAACCCCAACCGACCCAGTGAACTCTTCCCCTCGAGGCGGGCGGCAATGTCATCGGGAAGGCGGACCTGCTCAAAGGTTGATCCGAGCACGAACTCGCCCGGATGTAGGATAAACCCCTCGTCAGGGTCGATCTCAATGAGCCGAGTGAGTTCAGGCTGATCTTGCGCGGGGTCGATGACACCGTACTTGTGGTTATCGAACAGCCGGAAATAGCGGTCGAGTCGCACATCGACACTCGAGGGCTGCACCATTTCGGGTTCGCTTGGCGACAACCCAATGCGGCCTGACTGGAGTTCGGCATTGATATCACGGTCTGAGAGCAGCACAGTCCTAGCTTACTTGTGGCGCGCACGGGTGCGAATCGTTCGAAACGCTGTGTGAATTCGACAGCTTTCTTCAAGCTTCAACCGGTAGATTTGCCAGGTATTTGGCGATGGTTCGGGCGTCGCCTACTCATCGGTATCGCCGCCTCGCAACCGAAAGGTTCGCTCTCGTATGTCGTCAATGCTCTATGCCCTGGGGCAATGGGCCACCCGCGCGAAGGTGCTGGTGCTCATGATCTGGGTCGGAATTCTCGCCCTCCTCGGCGCCGGCGCCGTATTCCTGTCGCAGGGCGCCAACGCGCCCATCACGATTCCGGGCACCGAATCACAGGCCGCAATCGACACCCTCGGCCGCACCTTCCCCCAGGTGAGCGGCACCAGTGGCACGATCATCGTGGTTGCCCCCGAGGGTGACCGGGTCGATCGTGAACCCTACCGTCAAGCCATCATTGACGAAACGGAGCGGTTAGAAACGCTCGATAACGTGATTGCGGTGTCTGGTCCGTTCAGTGAGCTTGCACCGAGCGGACTGAGCGATGACGGGCGAGCCGCGTTGCTGACCATCCAAATGGATGTCGCAATGGGTGAAGTTCCTGAGGAGACCGAAGCGGGAATCGCACTCGCCGCGGAGACCCTCGCAACAGACCTCCCCGAGGGTACCGAAGCCTCCTACGGAGGGAACGCGTTCTCGTCATCGATTCCTGGCTTCTCGGTCACCGAAGCACTGGGCGTCGTGATTGCGTTTATCGTGCTCATCTTCACGCTGGGGTCGCTGATCGCCGCGGGAATGCCCCTGCTGATTGCGCTCATCGGCGTCGGAATCTCAGTCGCGGGAATCTATTTCATGACCGCGTTCATCGAGATGACATCGACCACGCCGATGCTGGCGCTGATGCTTGGCCTAGCGGTCGGCATCGACTACACCCTGTTCATCGTGAGCCGCCATCAGGAGCAGCTGCGTGCCGGGGTGCCGCTACCCGAGAGCATTGCGCGCGCGACCGCCACGAGTGGCTCAGCCGTCGTCTTTGCGGGGCTCACCGTGATCATCGCGCTCGTTGGGCTCTCCGTCGCGGGTATCCCGTTTCTTACCGCCCTCGGCGTGGCTGCCGCTGGCGGTGTCGCGGTCGCGGTGCTCATCGCCGTGACGCTGACGCCTGCGGTGCTTGCCATGGCGGGGATGCGCATCCTGTCGAAGCGGCAGCGGCGTGCCCTCATTGACCACCCCGCAGACGCAGCACCCGACTCCGCTCATGCTGACGAACACTCCACCTCGCCGCAGGGTGCGCGCCCCACCGGAGCGGAACGATTTTTCGGCGGATGGGTGAAGCTCGCTACGGCGAAACCACTCCTCACCATCATCAGCGTGCTTGTGGTGCTGGGCGTGGCATCGATCCCGGCATTCAGTTTGCGGCTTGCCCTCCCCGGTGCCGAGACGCTTGAGCCTGATAATCCCGCACGCATCACCTATGAACTCACCGGCGAACACTTCGGCGAAGGAGCGAACGGCCCGCTGCTCTTGACCGGATCAATTATCGCCAGCAACGACCCACTCGGCCTGATGGATGATCTCGCTGACGAAGTGCGCGCAATTCCTGGCGTTGCTGAGGTGCCGCTTGCGACCCCGAACATGGGGGCCGACACGGGCATCATTCAGGTGATCCCAGAAGAGGGGCCGCAGGCGGAGAGCACGGCGGCGCTGGTCAACGAACTTCGCGATCACCATGACGAATGGCTCGACACCTACGGCGTGAGCCTCGCCGTAACCGGGTTCACGGCGGTCGGGATCGACGTGTCACAGTTGCTGCTCGAAGCCTTGGTGCCGTTTGGAGTGCTCGTGGTGGGCCTGTCACTGATCCTGCTGGCCATGGTCTTCCGTTCGGTGTGGGTGCCGATTAAAGCCACGCTGGGCTACGTGCTCTCGGTCGGGGCCGCCTTTGGTGCGGTCGTCGCAATTTTCCAGTGGGGCTGGTTCGCAGACCTTCTGAACGTGCATCACGCCGGTCCGGTGCTGAGTTTCATGCCGATCATCCTGATGGGTGTGCTCTTTGGGCTCGCCATGGATTACGAGGTCTTTCTCGTCGCTCGTATTCGTGAAGAGGTAGTCCACGGCGCCGACAGCAGTGCGGCAATCCGACGAGGATTCATAGGATCGGGTCGGGTCGTCACCGCGGCGGCGATCATCATGTTTGCCGTGTTTGCCGCGTTCGTGCCCGAAGGAGATCCCTCGATTAAGGTGATTGCACTGGGGCTTGCCGTGGGGGTCTTCGTTGATGCCTTCATCGTGCGCATGACCCTGGTGCCGGCGGTGTTGCAATTGCTCGGCGACCGTGCCTGGCGCATGCCTCGCTGGCTTGATCGGTTGCTGCCATCATTTGACGTTGAAGGCGAAGGTCTCGCTCGCGAGATCGAACACGCCCACTGGCCCGCCGACATGCCGAATGCCCGCATTGCTGCTACCCGCGTCGTGCTCCCGGGAGCAGGCCGCGTGCCCGAGCTCCGGGTAGCTGAAGGAGAGGCGCTCCTCTTGCCCGTTGCCAACCCACTGTCGGGGGCGCTGGCGGGAGTGCTCAGCGGGCGTAGCCCTATCAAGAGCGGCACCCTCAAGGTGGCAGGTCTGCTGGTGCCAGAGCGCGCCGCGACACTTCGTGGCAGGTCGGCCTGGGCCACACCTGCATCCATCGATGAGGCTCTCTCTGACCGCCCCGAGATGCTGATCCTTGATCTGCGCGGATGGGGGGCCGACCTGCGATCCCGCGAACTGCTGGAGCACGCGCGTTCGAGCCTGCACGCTGACGCGACCGTTCGCCGCGATCGCGACACCGCCCTCACCGTGGTCGTCATCGGTACCCGGGAACTTGCCGAAACCGCGCTACCAGTTGCGACGTCGATCATTGTGCTCGGTGACCCAGTCGACACCGGCGCCACCGCGACTATTCCCGAATCTGTCACCACCGCACACGGAGGAAACGCATGACCGCCAGAGTGAACGCGAGGAGCGGCTCAGGACTGCAGCGACTGCGTGCGGGGCGGACGCTGACCTGGCGCACCGTGGTTGGACTCATGCTCGTTCCGGTGACCGCTGCTGGTGTGCTGCTGTGGGGGCTGTGGAACCCCACAGAACGGCTTGAGACCGTCACCGCCGCGGTGGTGAATCTTGACGAGCCAGTGACGGTGGACGGTCAGACGGTTCCGCTTGGCCGGGTGCTCGCCGGTGAACTCATCGGTTCCGATGGCGACACTGACACGCAGAATTTCGACTGGCTTCTGACTGATGAGGAAGACGCTGCCGCGGGACTCGAGGATGGGCGCTACGCGACCGTCGTCACCATTCCCGAGAATTTCTCACGCGCGGCAACGTCAATGTCTCGCGGAGTGGAACAGGCTGAGCAGGCAACCATTGACATCGCGACCAGTGACCGAGGCCGGTTGCTTGACAGTGCTCTCTCGAATATCGTCACCTCGACCGCAACCTCGGTGCTGAATGCGCAGCTCGGGGCGCAGTTTGTCGGCGGAGTGTTTGTCGGCATGACCGAGCTGGGTGCCGGCATCGGCGAAGCCGCCGATGGTGCGCACCAGCTTGCCGACGGAAGCAGTCAGCTTGCCGACGGTGCCGCGCAGCTCGCAGACGG
>CAZJOZ010000038.1:1442-13234 GCA_964547775.1 uncultured Leucobacter sp. | reverse complement strand
GCCACCCCAAAGACGACAGGGATCACCCAAAACACGCCCAACTCCAGCTGCGCTGCGACCGCGCCACCAATGAGCAGCAACTCGATCAGGCTCTGGCCAAAACGGTCGGTCGCGAGCACCGGCTTCGGCGACAAAAACAGCGCCCAAATGATCACGGTCAGCACCAGCGCGCCAAACCCAATGAAGATGCCCGGGATCGGGAACGACCAAGCAAACATCGCCCAAATCGTGATGCTCAGCACAATCACCAGATGAAAAAACGCGCGGAGCGCCTGCACCACAAACTGAGAGCGCTGGGAAACCTCGGTCACATTCTTACTCACCCCCTCAGTCTACCGAGGGCACCGCCAGCTAGACTGAACACCAGGGCACGCGACGTTGGGGAGGTTCGATGGACAGCATCGGCACATGGATCGAGCGCCTCTTCGACGGCACACTCGTCGCTGGCGGCGTGTTCCTCATCATCGGCATCATCGGCGCGATACTCCTCATCATTTCGGTCGTGCTCGACGGCGTATTTGACCTGTTCGACTTCGGTGACGGGCCACTCAGCCTCACCACCATCGCCGCCTTCACCGCGATCTTCGGCTTCGCCGCCTTCGCGACCGTCGGCGCGGGAGCAAGCGCCGGAGTCGGCGCTGTCGTCGGGGCAGTCGCCGGAGTCGCTGGCGGCGCCGTCGCCTGGTGGCTCAGCCGCGCCATACGCGGCGCCGAATCCACCACCGCCGTCACCACCACCGAACTCGTCGGCACCGAAGCAAGCGTCGTCCTCGCCATCCCCGCAGGCGGCCTTGGCGAAGTGGCGCTCATCCGACACGGCGAACGCATCTCCCTCGCAGCCACCGCCAGCGAATCACTGCCGCGCGGAACCAGGGTGCGTGTCACCCAAACCCTCACCGCAACGTCGGTAGCTGTCGTGCCCGTCGACCCAACACCCGTCGACCCAACTCCATGATGAAAGAACCTCGCTCATGATTCTGTTCACCCCAGCCATCATCGGCATCTTCGGCGCGGTCATCGCGCTCGTGCTGATCGCCCTCATTATCGTCAAGCGCTACCGCATCGCCAAACCCGACGAAGCGATCATTGTCACCGGCGGCAAAGGCAAACGCGTCGTCGACGTCGACGGACAAGAAACCAGAGACCTCTCCGGTCAGAAAGTCGTCACCGGCGGTGGCGTGTTTGTGCTGCCCTTCGTGCAGAAATCCTTCACCATCTCCCTTCGCTCACGCCGGCTCTCCATCAGCACCGAAGCGCAAACCACCGACGGCATCACCATTCAGGCGCAGGCCGTTGCCGTCGTCAAAGTGGGCGGCACCCAAGAAATGATCCGCGCCGCAGCCCAGCGCTTCCTGTCAAACTCCGACGAAATCGACGAGTCCACCCAAGAGGTGCTTTCTGGATCCCTCCGCTCCATCATCGGTGGCCTCACCGTGCTGCAAATCATTCGCGACCGTGCCGTTGTCGCGCAGAGCGTTCTCGAAGCGGCCGAAGAGGCGCTCACCAAACAGGGCCTCGTCGTTGACACCCTGCAGATCCAAGAGATTCGCGACGGCGCCGACTACATCGCCAACATTGGCCGCCCCGAGGCCGCGAAAGTGCGCCAAACCGCCGACATTGCAGAAACGAACGCGTACCAGGCCTCGCAAGAAGCAAAGATCGCCGCCGAAAAAGTCCTGCTCGACCGCAACCGGGAACTCAAACTGCGGCAAGCCGAAATTCAAGCCGAGACGGATCGCGCCATCGCACAAGCCGCGGCAGCTGACCCCCTCGAGCAGGCAATCCAGCGCCAAGCAATCGTGCAGGAGCAAGAAGTCACCGCCCAGCGCGAGGTGGCGCTGAAGAAAGAACAGCTCAACGCTGAAGTGCGCGCGGTCGCCGAAGCCGAGGCATTCCGAGTGCAAGAGCTCGCCCGAGCCGAGGCCGCAGCATCCCTCGCCGCAGCAGAAGCCGATGCGAAAGCCCTCGAAGTGAAAGGCCTCGCCGAAGCGAAAGCCATCGAAGCGAAAGGTCTCGCCGAAGCCCAGGCCATCGACGCTCGCGCCCGCGCACTCGAAGCGCAGGCAGGCGCCGTGCTCGCCCAAGAACTCATTCACCGCCTGCCCGCCATCGCGCACGAATATGCGCAAGCCATCAGCGCAATCGACACCATGACCGTCGTCTCCACCGACGGCTCCTCAAAGGTCGCCGGCGAAGCCATGGGCAGCCTCAAAGGACTCCTCGACATGGCGCGCGACACCGTCGGCGTCGACCTCGCCGCCATGCTGAACGGGGCCGTCACCGGAGGCGCCGCCGGCGCTGCCGCAAGCGCAGCAGCAGGCCGGATGAAGCCGTCCGCAGAGCCTGGCGCTGCAAGGCCTGACGCAGCGCCTGAGCCTGGCGCTGCAACGCCTGGCGTTGCGCCTGAGCCTGAGACGCCAGAACAGGCATGACTGTTCTGCCCCAGTCACCTACCACCGCTGAGCCGCCCGCCCCACCAGAAGAACGCCTCTTCCGGGTGCGGCGGCACGGGCGCATCCTCACGCTCCCTGTGCTGCTGCTCATCGCCGACGCAGGCGCCGCTGGCTTTTTCGTCGGGCGATTCCCAGACAGCTGGATGAACTGGGCCGCTGGCCTCGGCGCGATCGCCATCGCACTCCTGCTCGGCATCGTGCCGTTGCTCGGATGGCTCACCGACTCCGTCACCGTCACTACCAGGCGCGTCATCGTGAGGCGCGGGTTCTTCGTGCACCGCCGCAGCGAGATCCCCATGAGCCGCATCCGAGAAGTGCGCCTCAAACGAGGCCCCCTGCAGCAGCTCTTCGGATCAGGCGACATCGAACTCCTCGTCGGAGCCGACGCGCCCATCGTGCTACGAGACCGGCCCGGGCCGAAACTGATCCTCGATGCCCTCCATGAGCTCATCGAACAGAACTTTGTCGCCCAGACCGTACGCGCCGCCGGTCACGCCCCAGACGACACCGTTATCGTGACCGGGCGATGAGCGTGTCGATCAGCTGATCGGCAAGGCGCACCAGTTTCGCAATCTCATTCTCGTCACGATCAATCCACCGGCACTCGGGGTCACCCACCGGCACAAAATTCTCGTGACGCTCCCACACCATGAGCGTGCGCTCGGCACCCAGCACATACTGCTGCCACCACACCTGACGAAGATAGTGGCGAGGGATCGACCGCCACGGCTTATTCGTCGTCTTAATCTCCGCAAGCTCCAGCGCGCCAGACTCCCGCACCGTGAGGCCATCCGGAGTCGCCAGATGACGGTAATCGTACTCCGCATGAAACAGCGCCTGGCTCGACGCAATACCGTGCTCGCGCAGCACCCACTCCGCAATCACCGGTTCACGCTCATTCCCGTGACGAGTGAACGCATTCCCACTGAACCCCGTGCCGTGCAACTTCTGCCACGCCGCCGCGTCGATCGATCGCGGGGTTGACAGCTTCGCCACGTCGGTTGCCGTGATGCCACGCGCGCGAGCGCGCATCCACGCCACCCGATCCGAACCGTCAGTGACCATGCGACGCAAGTAACTCTCGGCAGAAGACTCCGGGGCGGGCGTCGGTGAAGGCGCCGGCGGTGACATCGGGGAGGACGTCAGCGCTGGGGAAGTACTGGGCGCGGGATTCATCGCTCAACATTCTGCCACCGCCATAATGGAGGTATGACGAGCCTCGCCACGCAGTCGCCAAATGACGCACTGCGCGTGCTTGTGGTCGACGACGAGCCATCCATCACGCAACTCCTCGCCATGGCGCTGCGCTTCGACGGGTGGGAAGTGGAAACCGCCGACACCGGTGCGGACGCGATCACCACCGCTTCGACGTTTCACCCAGACGTCATTGTGCTCGACATTATGCTGCCCGACTTCGACGGTATGCAGGTGCTCTCGCGCCTCCGGAAGGGCGGGGAACTCGCGCCCGTGCTGTTCCTCACCGCCCTCGACTCCGTCGAAGACCGCGTGAAAGGGCTCACCGCAGGCGGCGACGACTACATGGTCAAGCCATTCAGCATCGAGGAACTGATCGCACGCCTGCGCGCGCTCGTGCGACGCTCACGCCAGACACGAGGTCAGGGGCCAAGCCCGATCCTCGCCGTCGGTGACCTTGTGCTCAACGAAGAAAGCTTCGAAGTGTCCCGCGCCGGCGAGCCCATCGAACTCACCTCAACCGAATTCGAGCTGCTGCGATACCTGATGCGCAACGAACGGCGAGTGCTGTCGAAAGCGCAGATCCTCGACCGCGTCTGGAGCTACGACTACCGCGGCAAACCGACCGTCGTCGAACTGTACATTTCGTACCTGCGGAAGAAAATCGACAGCGGACGCAAACCCATGATCCACACCGTGCGAGGGGCCGGGTACATGCTCAAGCCGGCTGAGTAAGGCAGCAGTAGGCAGGGGTAAGGCAGGAGTAACGCAGGAGTGTGCTAAGCTATCCCTTGGCCCAAGACCGCCGGTAGTAACTCGTAAGAGTTTCGGAACGTTCGCGAAAGTGAAGACCTGCGCAGGTACGAAATTCATTTGAACGTGTTTCGCAAGAATTCTTCTTCGGAACAGGTTCAGCTCTGAAGCTCCGTGCGTGCGCGCCGGAGCTTTTCTCGTTTCTGCCACGCGTCTTGGCTCCCGGGCGGCACACGCCGCACGGGTCGACAAGCTAGAGGAGCGCCATGGCTACGAAGGATGCTACGGTTGCCGACCTTCAGAAGAAATTTGAAGAGTCGAACGCCGTTCTGCTGACCGAGTACCGCGGTCTGACGGTTGCTGAACTGCGCGAACTGCGCAACAGCATCCGTGAGCACGCGAACTACGCCGTGGCGAAGAACACGCTGACCAAGATTGCCGCAAACAACGCAGGCATCACCGCATTCGACGACGAGCTGGCCGGTCCTTCGGCACTCGCCTTCGTGCACGGTGATCCGGTTGCGGTGGCCAAGGGACTGCGCGACTTCGCCAAGGCACATCCTCTGTTGGTGGTGAAGGGCGGCTACTTCGATGGCAAGCCACTCACCGCTGAAGAGGTTGGCAAGCTCGCCGATCTTGAGAGCCGCGAGGTGCTGCTGGCCAAGGCTGCCGGCGCCATGAAGGCCTCTCTGTTCGGTGCAGCGCAGCTGCTCAACGCACTGCCCGCCAAGGCCGCACGCGGCTTCGGTGCACTGCAAGAGAAGCAGAGCGCATAACACAACAAGACCCCGCTCTCGCGCCCCGCGTGAGAGCACACCCCAAGGAGAAACATCATGGCAAAGCTTTCGAGCGAAGAACTGCTTGAGCAGTTCAAGGAGATGACCCTCATCGAGCTCTCAGAGTTCGTGAAGGCATTCGAGGAGACCTTCGAGGTTTCGGCTGCTGCACCCGTTGCAGTTGCTGCTGCACCCGCTGCCGGTGGCGGCGAGGCTGCTGCTGCAGAAGAGAAGGACGAGTTCGACGTCATTCTCGAGGCTGCAGGCGACTCGAAGATCGCCGTCATCAAGGCTGTGCGCGAGCTCACCAGCCTCGGCCTGGGCGAGGCAAAGGCTCTCGTCGACGAAGCACCCAAGCCCATTCTTGAAGGTGCAAAGAAGGAAGACGCTGAAGCTGCAAAGGCAAAGCTCGAAGAGGCAGGCGCGACCGTCAAGCTCGCGTAAGTTCTTTTCACTGGCCCGCCACTGAGCGGGCCAACACCGGGGGTGGGGCGCACTGCGTCTCACCCCCGACGTGTATTGGGAGGTCGGGCTTGTGCTCACCGCACCTTGCGAGCTATGGTTGAGCGGTCTTTGCGAGAGTGGGGTGATGGCATGGCGCTGTTGAAACTGACCCTCCACCACGCCAAACGCTACTGGCCGTGGATCGCTGCCGTGCTGGTGCTGCAGCTTATTGCCACCATTGCCGCGCTGTGGCTTCCAAGCCTGAACGCGAACATCATCGACCAGGGCATCTCCCAGGGCGACACCGATTTCATCTGGCGCACCGGCGGCCTCATGCTGATCATTTCCTTCGCGCAGCTCGCAGCCGCCGTCGCCGCGGTCTTCTGCGGAGCTCGCGCAGCGATGGCCATCGGCCGTGACCTGCGCCGCAGCGTCTACCAGAAAGTCGAATCGCTCTCGACACTTGAAGCAACCAAATTCGGGGCAGGCACCCTCATCACCCGCGGCACCAACGATGTGCAGCAGGTGCAAATGCTCGTGCTGATGACCCTGAACTTCATGGTGGCCGCGCCCATCATGGCCGTTGGCGGCATCATCATGGCCCTGCAAGAAGACCCCGGCCTGTCATGGTTGGTCTGGGTGTCGGTGCTGGTACTCGCCATCATCGTCGGCTACCTCGTCACCCTGCTCCTGCCGCTGTTCCGCCAAATGCAGGCCCGCGTCGACGACATCAACAGCGTGCTGCGCGAACAAATCATGGGTATTCGAGTCGTGCGAGCCTTCGTGCGCGAACCCCACGAAGAGAACCGCTACCGCACCGCCAACGAAAACATCACCCGCATCTCGGTGAGTGTCGGCAACGTGTTCGTGCTGATGTTCCCCGTCATCATGATGGTGCTCCACCTCGCCACCGCCGCAGTGCTGTGGTTTGGTGCGTACCGCGTCGACGCAGGCGACGTCGAAGTGGGTGCGCTCACCGCCTTCCTGCAGTACCTCCTGCAAATTCTGATGGCGGTCATGATGGGCGTGTTCATGGTCATGATGATCCCGCGGGCCGTCGTGTGCGCGGAACGTATTCGCGAACTCCTCGAAACACGCTCCACGATGCAGTACGCCGACACCGAAACGGTGCCGACACCGACCGACGGTCGCGTGGAATTCCGGCACGTCACCTTCGGATTCCCCGGCGCTGAACTGCCCGTCATCAAAGACATGAGCTTCGTCGCCGAGGCAGGGAAAACCACCGCCATCATCGGCTCCACCGGGTCAGGGAAGTCCACCCTGCTGGGGCTCATCCTGCGCCTCTTCGACCCGCAACAGGGCGAAGTGCGCATCGACGGCCACCCCGTCACCGACTACACCCGAGCCCAGCTCGCGGCCACCCTCGGGCTCGTACCGCAGCGACCCTACCTTTTCTCAGGCACCATCGCCTCAAACCTGCGCTTCGGCAACGCCGACGCTACCGACGAAGAACTGTGGGAGGCGCTGCGCGTCGCCCAGGGCGACGACTTCGTGCGCGACAAAGAACTCCAACTCGACGAACCCGTGTCGCAGGGCGGCACCAGCGTCTCAGGCGGGCAGCGCCAGCGGCTCTCCATCGCCCGCGCGCTCGTCGCAAAACCCCGTGTCTACCTCTTCGATGACTCATTCTCGGCGCTTGACGTCGCTACCGACGCCCGCCTGCGCGCTGCACTGCCGGCGGCAACCTCGGGGGCGACCACCATCATCGTCGCGCAGCGGGTATCGACCATCACCGACGCGGACCAGATCCTCGTGCTCGAAGACGGCGAAATCGTCGGCCGTGGCACCCACGAAGAACTGCTGCGCGACAACGAGGTGTACCAAGAGATTGTGCGCTCGCAACTGACCGAGGCGGAGGTGAACTGATGGCCGAAACCGCTGACCTCGACGAGTTCGAACTGCCCGAGGACTACACCCCCGACACCGACGACTGGAGCGGCACCCAGCCCACCAAGAAGGCAAAGCACTTCTGGCCTTCGGCGAAACGCCTCATCGGGCTGCTTGCGCCAGAAAAATGGTTGTTCGCCTTCGTCACGCTGTTGGTTGTCGGCTCCGTGGTGCTCACCGTTATCGCACCAAAGGTGCTCGGTCAAGCAATGGACCTCATCTTCAACGGCGTCATCGGTGCACAGCTGCCCGCCGGCGCCTCCCTCGATGAGGTCGTCGCGGCGCTGCGATCGGTCGACAACGACCAGTACGCCGACATGCTCGAAGGATCAGGCGTCGTGCCCGGCCAAGGCATCGACTTCGAACGACTCGGCGTGCTGATCCTTATTGTGCTCGGCCTCTACGTCGTCGCATCGTTCCTGATGTGGTGGCAGGGGTACCTGCTCAACCGCCTCGTCATGCGAGTCGTCTACAAGCTGCGCCAAGACATCGAAGAGAAAATCAACCGCCTGCCGCTGTCATACTTCGACGGTCACCAGCGCGGCGACACCCTCTCACGCGTCACCAACGACGTCGACAACATTCAGCAGGCCCTTCAGCAGGCATTCTCGCAGCTGGTGCAGTCCGTGCTGACCATCATCGGCATCGGCGTCATGATGTTCGTCGTGTCCTGGCAGCTTGCCCTCATCGCGCTGCTCGCCCTGCCACTGTCGGGTATCATCATCGGCATCGTCGGGGTGCGCGCACAGAAACTCTTCACTGCCCAGTGGAAGCGCACCGGCGCCCTCAACGGTCACATCGAAGAGTCGTTCACCGGGCACGAACTGATTCGCGTCTACAACCGCGGCGACGTGATGGCCGAAGAGTTCGACCGCCGCAATGAAGGCCTCTTCGACGCTTCCTTCAAAGCGCAGGCCCTGTCGGGCGCGATGATGCCGGCCATGCAGTTCGTGCAATACCTCACCTACGTGCTGATCGCCGTCGTCGGTGCACTCCGCGTCACCGCAGGACAAATGACCCTCGGCGATGTCACCGCCTTCATTCAGTACTCGCGCGAGTTCGCGCAACCCATCGGCGAGCTCGCCGGCATGGCGAACATGCTGCAGTCGGGCGTTGCCTCGGCCGAACGGACCTTCGAACTGCTCGATGCTGACGAACAAGACGCCGAAACCGTCACCGCGAGCCTGCCCGAGCGGGCTACCGGTCAGGTGGTCTTCGAAGAAGTGTCGTTCAGCTACGACCCCGCGACACCGCTCATTACCGACCTGTCACTCGAAGTGCAGCCCGGTCAGACCGTCGCGATCGTCGGGCCCACCGGCGCCGGCAAGACCACCCTCGTCAACCTCATCATGCGCTTCTACGAGCTCAACTCGGGGCGCATTCTGCTCGACGGCGTCGACATCACCCAACTCTCGCGTGCCGAACTGCGCGGCCACATCGGCATGGTGCTGCAAGATGCCTGGCTGTTCGGCGGCAGCATTCGCGAGAACATTCGCTACGGCCGGCTCGACGCCACCGACGAAGACGTGGTGGCGGCAGCCCAAGCGACCATGGTCGACCGTTTCGTGCGTCAGCTGCCCGAGGGATACGACACCGTCATCGAAGAGAACGCCTCATCGCTGTCAGCGGGGGAGCGGCAGCTGCTGACCATCGCGCGCGCGTTCATCGCGAACCCGTCACTGCTGATCCTCGACGAAGCCACCTCATCGGTCGACACCCGCACCGAAGTGCTCGTGCAGCAGGCGATGCAGGCGCTCCGTGCCGACCGCACCTCATTTGTGATCGCGCACCGCCTCAGCACCATTCGCGACGCCGACACCATTCTCATGATGGAGCACGGGCGCATCGTTGAGCAAGGATCACACGAGCAACTCATCGCGGCACGCGGCGCCTACTACGCGCTGTACCAGGCACAGTTCAGCGGCGGCACCGAAGACGACGACGGTGAAGCCGGTGCTGAGCCGGATACGGTAGGCTAGAACCTGCCCCTCACGTGGCGCTATCTTCGTAAACTCCCCCAGGGCAGAAATGCAGCAAGGGTAGCGGGGCTCTAGCGGGTGCGTGAGGGGTCTTTGTGACTCGCCACCGGTAGACTTTCCCAGGTGACCGTTTCGCTCTATCTCACCTCAGCCGAAGGGCGCACGGGAAAGAGCGCTGTCGCGCTCGGAGTGCTCGACGCCCTGCTCGCCGACGCCCCCCGAGTGGGAGTGTTCCGCCCGCTGATCCGCTCGCGCCAGGAACGAGACCGCGTGCTCGAACTGCTCCGCACTAGGGCCACCGCAGACGTCAGCTACGACCAGTGCATCGGCGTGACCTACGAAGAAGCGAACGACAACCCCGAGGCAGCACTCGTGCGCATCGTCGCCGCCTACCACGCGATGAAATCGCAGTGCGACGCCGTGCTCGTCGTCGGCAGCGACTTCACCGACGTTGCCGTGCCCACCGAACTCACGTTCAACGCGCGCATCGCAGCGAACCTCAACACCCCCGTCATGCTGATCCTGGGTGGCCGCGAACGAGACGGCGCCGAAACGCTCGGACAATCACACGCGCGCACCCCAAACGAGCTCGCCCAGCTCGCTGAACTCAGCCTCCACGAGCTGCGCGCCGAGCACGCCTCGCTGCTGGCGGTGGTGGTCAACCGGGCCGACCCCGAACAGCTCGATGCGATTATTGCGCGGATCTCTGACGAAGTTGCGGCCGATAAGGTTGCGTCCGGCGAGGTTCCGGACGGCGAGGTTGCGGCCGGCGAGGGCCAGGCGGCGGGAGTGACGGGGGTGGCCGAAGCGTCCGGGGCACCTGAAGTGTGGGCGATCCCCGAACACCTGTCGCTCGTCTCACCAACCGTGCAAGCCGTGATGCAAGCCGTCGACGGCACCTTCGTGCGAGGCAGCGAAGACGCGCTCGCCAGAGAGGTGCGCAGCATCGTCGTCGCCGGCATGGCCATGGAACACGTGCTGCCGCGCCTCCTCGAAGCCTCAGTGGTCGTGGTCGCCGCCGATCGAGCCGAGACGCTGCTCGCCGTCACCATGGCACACGAGGCAGACACCTTCCCCGACCTCGCCGCTGTCGTCCTCAACGGCGACTTCGAGGTCTCCGCCGATGTGGAGCGCCTCATCGAAGGCGTCGGATCAACACTCCCGGTCATCAGCACACCGCTCGGCACCTTCGACACCGCCAAACGCATCATGCACGCCCGCGGTCTGCTCTCTGCAGACACCCCCGAACGGCTCGAAGCGGCGATCGGACTGTTCCGCGACCACGTCGATGTCGCCGTGCTGCGAGAACGGCTCAGCGTCCACCGCGCGGGCATTCGCACCCCCGTCATGTTCGCCTACGAACTTTTCGAACGTGCCGCCGCCGCTGACGCACACATCGTGCTGCCAGAAGGCGACGATGACCGCATTCTGCGTGCCGCGCACACCCTCCTCGCACGAGGCACTGCGCGGCTCACGATCCTCGGCGACGAAGGAGTCGTGCGGGCGCGCGGTGCAGAACTCGGCCTACAGCTCGATGCCGCCGCCATCATTGACCCCCGCACCTCACCCCTGCGAGACCAGTTCATTGCCGAATACCTGCGCCTGCGCGCACACAAGGGCGTCACCGCAGAGGTTGCGGAAGAGCGCATGAACGACGTCAGCACCTTCGGCACCATGATGGTGCACCTCGGCCACGCCGACGGCATGGTGTCGGGAGCCGCGCACACCACCGCGCAAACCATTCGCCCGAGCCTCGAAATCATCAAAACCGTGCCGGGAGTCTCCGTCGTGTCGAGCGTGTTCTTCATGGCACTCGCCGACCGCGTGCTCGTCTACGGCGACTGTGCGGTCAACCCCGACCCCACCGCCGAGCAGCTCGCCGACATCGCCATCTCCTCGGCAGAAACTGCCGCCCAGTTCGGGGTCGACCCGAAAATTGCGATGCTGTCGTACTCCACCGGCACCTCAGGCAGCGGCGCCGACGTCGAAAAAGTACGCCGCGCAACCGAACTGGTGCGGGCAGCCAGACCGGCGCTCGCCGTCGAAGGCCCAATCCAATACGACGCGGCAAGCGACCCCGGTGTTGGTGAGTCGAAGCTGCCAGGATCGAGCGTCGCAGGGCACGCAACCGTCTTCATCTTCCCCGACCTCAACACCGGCAACAACACCTACAAAGCCGTGCAACGCTCCGCGGGCGCAGTCGCCGTGGGGCCGGTGCTGCAGGGGCTGAACAAACCAGTAAACGACCTCTCACGAGGCGCAACGATTGAGGACATTCTGAACAC
>CAZJOZ010000038.1:0-1342 GCA_964547775.1 uncultured Leucobacter sp. | reverse complement strand
TGCGGCGTTGCCGGGAGGAACCGCATGAGCGAGCAGAGCATTCTCGTCGTCAACGCCGGATCATCCTCAATCAAGTACCAGTTGATTGCCGTGAGCGCGGGGGAGGCGAGCGGCCGCACGCTCGCATCGGGGCTTATCGAACGCATCGGCGAACGCCTCGGCCGGGTCAAGCACCGCACCGAGACGGGCGACGAGCGCGAATGGGAGGTGGTGATCCCGGATCACACCGAGGGGTTTGCGCAACTCGCGCGCGCCTTCGCCGAAGCGGGCACCCCGCTTGAGGAACTCGGGGTCGTCGCCGTAGGGCACCGGGTCGTGCAGGGCGGCAGCGACTTCGTGCAACCCACTATCATCGACGATGCGGTCGCGGCGCGGATCCTCGAGCTTGCCGAACTCGCGCCGCTGCACAACCCCGGCCACTACCGAGCCATCGTCGCTGCCCGCGCCGTGTTCGCCGACGTGCCGCACGTGGCCGTATTCGACACTGCGTTCCACCAAACCATGCCGCCCGCGGCCTACACCTACGCAATCGACCCGACCCTCGCCGCCCAGCACGGCATCCGGCGGTACGGATTCCACGGCATCTCACACCAGGTCGTCTCCCGACGGGCAGCGGAATACGTGGGCCGACCCCTCAGCGAACTCAACCAGATCGTGCTCCACCTCGGCAACGGCGCCTCGGCCTGCGCCGTGCGCGGGGGAGCGTCCATCGACACGTCCATGGGACTCACCCCGCTCGAAGGGCTCGTGATGGGCTCCCGGTCGGGCGATATCGATCCCGGGGTGTTGCTGCACCTGCTGCGCGCCGGCATGACCGTCGACGAACTCGACGACACACTCAACAAGCGCAGCGGCGTGCTCGGCCTCTTCGGCTCGAACGACATGCGAGACCTGCGCGCCGCCGTCGCCGCTGGCGACCCCGCAGCGCTGCTCACCCTCGACGTCTATGCGCACCGCATTCGGCAATACCTCGGCGCGTACCTCGTCGAGCTCGGCGGGGCTGACACGATCGTGTTTACGGCGGGAGTCGGTGAGAATCACGCCCCGCTGCGCCAGGCCGTGTGCGAAGGTCTCGACTGGTTCGGCATCGAACTCGACCCCGAACGGAACCGTGCGGCGAGTGAGCCCGAGGTGCTGTCGGACGTGCGCGTCGTCAGCACCGACGCATCCCGGGTCACGATCCTCGTGGTGCCCACCGACGAAGAGACGGAGATCGCGCGGGAAGTGAGCCGCGTACTCGGTTCATATTCCTGACCGAATACGCTCCAACACTCAGCCATGTCAGCCGCCGCAGGTAGCATGGGTGCGTGGCTACCGCACTGTACCGCCGATACCGGCCAGA
>CAZJOZ010000037.1:6598-13805 GCA_964547775.1 uncultured Leucobacter sp. | reverse complement strand
GTGATGACACGAGACGCTGACACCCCGAGGCGGCAGCGCAGCTGGCGGCCCGACCCACTCAGCTGGCTCATCGCTGCGGCCGGCATCGTCGGTGTGTTGGCCCTGCTCTACCCAGCCGCAGCTCAGTGGCTCTCGGCGCACAATCAAGCCCAGCTCATCAGGGGATACACCGCATCGCTCGACGTCATCACCCCAAACCTGGCCGACCAGCGCGAGGCTGCGCACGCCTACAACCGCACGCTCAACGCAGGAGCGACCCTGGCGGCTCACGCCAGCATTCCCGAAGGCACCGGTGCCGGTGTCTCGCACGTCGACGATCTCCGCTACGAATCAATGCTGCGCACTACCGAGCGCGGCATGATGGCTCGAATTCGCTACGACGTTGTCGGCATCGACCTGCCCATCTTCCACGGCACCTCTGACGCAACCCTGTTGCGGGGCGCAGGCCACCTCGAAGGCACCCACCTGCCTATCGGAGGAATCGACACGCATTCCGTCATCACCGCGCACCGTGGCCTCGCCACCGCCTCCATGTTCACCAACCTTGACCGCGCTGAGATCGGTGACCTCTTCAGTATTGAAGTGCTCGACGAGATCCTCGCGTACGAGGTGACCGAGATACGGATTGTCGAGCCTCATGAGAACCAGAGCCTGCGCGTCATGCCTGGGAAGGACCTCATCACCCTCGTCACCTGCACGCCGATCGGTATCAACTCACACCGCATCCTCGTCACCGGCGAACGCATCATCCCCACCCCGGCAGCCGTCGTTGAAACCGCGGGAGCCCCCTCCGAGCAGCCGGGCCCCGCCTGGTGGCTTGCCGCGTTGGCAGGGGGAGCGATCGTTGCAACCTGGTTTCTGCGGAGTGCGGGCTACCGCGATACGCAGGCGCGGGCAACTGCGGCGGCAGGTGCATCGGCTCCCGCGATGCACTAGCGTGAACCAGAAAAGCGATGAGACCAGCACACGGAACACTCGACCGTCGGTCAGAGGCCAATTCGAAGTAGAGTATGTGCATGGATTCGAAAGACCTTGGCAACGAACTCACCACTGTGCTGCACACCGAGGCAGAGCTGCAGGCCCGCCTTGCGGAGATGGCCCGCGAAATTGAGAACGATTACGGCTTTACGAACCCACCATTGCTCGTCGGCGTGCTAAAGGGCGCGGTCATGGTGATGGCCGATCTCGCCCGAGAACTTCGGTTCCATGCGCAAATGGACTGGATGGCGGTGTCGAGTTACGGCGCCGGCACCAAATCTAGTGGCGTGGTGCGCATTCTCAAAGACCTCGATGCCGACATCACCGACCGCGACGTGCTCATCGTCGAAGACATCATCGACTCGGGCCTCACCCTGTCGTGGCTGAAGGAAAACCTCGAAAGCCGCGGGGCGAAGTCAGTACGCATCTGCACCATGCTGCGCAAACCGGCCGCAGCGAAGGTCGAGGTTGACGTTGCCTACGTGGGGTTCGATATCCCGAGCGACTTCGTGGTCGGCTACGGGCTTGATTACGCGGAGAATTACCGCAACCTGCGTGACGTTGGGGTGCTTGCGCCGCACGTCTATTCGGAGTAGCGAAGCGCCGCCGAAGGTCGCTCTTCCTTGAGGCGGCACGTCACCCCTTCTGCACACTCATTCTGCACACCCACACCCCTTCCCGTCGTATCTGGAAGGCACAACGCTTCGCGCTCGGCGAATATGCAGCGGCAATGGCGGCTGCGGCGGCTACGCTAGGTTCAGTTCGTAGAGAAAGGCCTCGCATTGGCTGAAACCGCTCCCAAAGGCTCAAAACTGAAGAAACTCTTCAAGGGCCCACTGCTGTACCTGATTCTGGCGCCACTCATCGTGCTCATTGGGTGGTCACTGCTGTCGGGTGCAGGGGTGCGCGAAATCACCACCGAACGCGGCTTTGAACTGCTGGAGTCTGGTGAGGTGACCAAGGCTGAGATCATCGACGGTGATCAACGCGTGAACCTCACGCTCGAGACGGCCGACCCTGACACGGGCGCAACCGAGGTCTACTTCTACTACATTTTCCAGCGCGGCACTGATGTCATTGCAGCGGTCAACGATGCTGACCTGACCGACGGCTACACCGACCAGGTGCCGAAGCCGAGCGGGCTATGGTCCATTCTCGGCTTCCTGCTCCCCCTGTTGCTGATCGGTTTGTTCTTCTGGTGGATGCTCTCCTCCATGCAGGGCGGCGGCAACAAAGTCATGCAGTTCGGCAAGTCGCGTGCCAAACTCATCTCAAAAGACACCCCTCAGGTGACCTTCGCTGACGTCGCCGGAGCGGACGAGGCGGTCGAAGAGCTGCACGAGATCAAAGACTTTCTCACCGACGCTACGAAGTTTCAGGCCGTTGGCGCACGCATTCCACGTGGCGTCTTGCTCTACGGCCCTCCCGGAACGGGAAAAACCCTGCTCGCCCGCGCCGTTGCAGGGGAGGCGAGCGTGCCCTTCTACTCCATTTCGGGCTCAGATTTCGTCGAAATGTTCGTTGGCGTTGGTGCAAGCCGCGTGCGAGACCTCTTTAAAGAAGCGAAAGCGAACGCTCCCGCCATTATCTTCGTCGATGAAATCGATGCGGTGGGGCAACGACGAGGCCAGGGAATGGGTGGCGGCCATGACGAGCGCGAACAAACCCTCAACCAGCTGCTGGTTGAGATGGACGGGTTTGACGAACGCACCAACGTCATCATGATCGCCGCAACGAACCGTCCGGACATGCTCGACCCAGCCCTGCTGCGTCCGGGTCGCTTTGACCGTCAGATCGGCGTGGATGCGCCCGACATGAAGGGTCGACGAGCGATTCTCGATGTGCATGCAAAGGGCAAACCACTTTCAAAGAACGTTGATCTCGATGTGGTCGCTCGCAAGACCCCCGGCTTCTCCGGCGCCGACCTTGCCAACGTGCTCAACGAAGCAGCGCTGCTGACCGCGCGCTCGAATGCGCAGCTGATCGACAACCGCGCGCTTGATGAGGCAATCGATCGCCTCATTGCCGGTCCGCAGCGACGCACGAGGGTCATGAAAGATCACGAGAAACTCATGACGGCCTACCACGAGGGCGGTCACGCGCTGGTTGCAGCTGCGCTCAACCACAGCGACCCGGTGACAAAGATCACCATTCTGCCTCGCGGCCGCGCACTCGGGTACACGATGGTGATTCCTTTGGAAGACAAATTCTCCGTCACGCGCAACGAGATGCTCGACCAGATTGCATACGCGCTCGGCGGGCGGGTCGCCGAAGAGATCGTGTTCCACGATCCGACGACGGGGGCAGGCAACGACATCGAAAAAGCGACGTCGACAGCCCGCAAAATGGTGACCGAGTATGGCATGTCGGCCTCCCTGGGGCCGGTCAAACTGGGACAGGCGCAGGCATCGCCCTATCTCGGAGAGTTCGGTTCCGCGCGTGACTACAGTGAGGGAGTCGCCGAGACGGTCGATGCTGAGATCCGCGCGCTCATCGAGCAGGCTCACAATGAGGCGTATGAGGCACTCACCACAAACCGCGCGGTGCTCGACAGGCTCGCCGCCGAACTCCTCGAAAAAGAAACGCTTGATCACCTGCAGGTGGCCGAGATCTTCAAGGATGTCGTCAAGCTGCCCAAGCGTGAAATCTGGCTGTCGAGTGATGGGCGACCCGTCAGCGACCTTCCGCCAATCGAGGTTCCCGTGAGCGCTCGCACCGACGACACCCTCACCGAAGCTCAGGGGCGGCCCGCGACAGAGCCCGCGCCGTCGGAGCAGCCCGACGCAAACGAGACGGAAACGACCGAGCAGTGACCGAACGCATCGACCGGCAACGCGTCGTCGCGGCGGTGCGTGAACTGCTCGGTGCTATCGGCGAAGACCCCGATAGCGAAGAACTTGCGGCGACCCCCGAGCGGGTGGCTGACGCCTATGCCGAGTTCTTTGCTGGGGTAGGTGTTGATCCGCTTACCCTGCTCGCTGACGCGGTCGCTGTCGGCGACGATACCGGCGAGTTGGTGCTGGTGCGCGACATTACGCTGCGCTCAATGTGTGAGCATCATCTCCTCCCATTTCGTGGCAGGGCGCACATCGCCTACCGGCCAGCAGCGAAGGTGGTGGGGCTGGGCGCGTTCGCGCGCTTGGTCGATGCGCTTGCCGCGCGGCCGCAGCTGCAGGAGCGGCTCGGAGAACAGATTGCCGATGCTATTGACGCGGGCCTCGCGCCCGAGGGCGTCCTGGTGGTGCTTGAAGCGTCACACGGCTGTGTGGCAGACCGCGGGGTGAAACAAATCGAGGCGAAGGCCGTCACCATGGCCTCGCGAGGGAGCCTCTCCGAACCCGCCGCGCGGGCAGAAGTGATGGCGCTCATTGGATCGGGCGAGCGATGAACTCCGATCGTCCCCTCATTATGGCGGTAGTGAACGTCACCCCCGATTCCTTCAGTGACGGCGGCGCGTACCTCGCCCCTGAACGAGCGATTGCCCACGCGGAGCGGCTGCTCGCCGACGGTGCGCAGATCATCGATGTGGGCGGTGAATCGACGCGGCCAGGGGCTGAACGTGTGACGCCAAGGGAAGAGCAGGCTCGCGTGTTACCCGTCATCGAAGCGCTGGCAGAGCGCGGGGCCACGGTCTCAATCGACACCGTGCACGCGGAAACAGCGCGGCTCGCGGTCGCTGCGGGGGCACGCATCGTGAATGATGTATCCGGTGGTACCGCCGACGAGCAGATGCTGCGTGTCGCAGCTGACTCCGGCGCTGATCTCGTGCTCATGCACTGGCGTGGTATCCCTGACCCAAACCACCAGCGTTCACGCTACGGCGATGTTGTAAGCGAGGTGCGGGACGATCTCGCGAATCGTGCCCGGTCTGCGGTCGCAGCGGGTGTGGAGCCGTCGCGCATCATCCTCGATCCTGGGCTCGGCTTTGACAAAACTGCGGCTCAAGGATGGGAACTCCTTGCGGGGCTTGATGAGCTGCGTGCGCTCGGCCATCGGGTGCTGGTCGGTGTGTCGCGGAAGCGTATGCTCGGTGAGCTCCTTGCGGACACCTTCGCCGATCATGAGACCATGCGCGATCGCGATGTGGCGACGGCGACCGTGAGTGCGCTCGCTGCGCAGGCGGGAGCGTGGGCGGTGCGAGTGCACGATGCGCGGTCCACCGCCGCTGCGCTCGCGGCGACCAGCGCGTGGCTCTCCGCTGCCGCTCCGACTCGTGTGACCTCTGAACCTCGCGACCGCATCACCCTCACCGGTCTTGAAGTGCATGCGCACCACGGTGTTTTCGCGCATGAGCGAGAGACCGGCCAGCGGTTTCTCATCGATGCTGAGCTGACGGTGGATGCGCGAGCGGCCAGTGACCGTGATGCACTCGCGGCAACGGTGAACTACGCTGACCTCGCGGATGCGATCCTTCGTGATGCGAGCGCACGTCCCGTTGACCTGATTGAAACCCTCGCCGAACGGCTTGCAGCGCTCGCGCTCAGCTTTGCCGGGGTGCATGAGGCTCGCATCACGGTGCACAAACCCGAGGCGCCGATTCAGGCGACGTTCACTGACGTCTCCGTGACGGTGGTGCGGCGCGCCGGGGAGGCCTCATGATCGCGCAACTCGTCCCCGTGCTCATCGCCTTTGGCTCCAACCTCGGCGAACGCGCTGAGACCCTTCGCGACGCCGCAGCAGCGCTCGCAGATGTCGGCGGGGTCAGTCAGCTCCGCCTGTCGCCCATGCGTGAAACCATTGCGCTCACGCCCAACGGCCCGGACCCTGATGCGCCGCGGTACCTCAATGCCGTTGCCACGGCCCAGACCACCCTCAGCCCTTACGAACTGCTCGACGAGCTGCAGCGAATCGAAACCGAGTACGGCCGCGCGAGAGGGGAGCGGTGGGCAGATCGCACCCTCGACTTAGACCTGGTGCTTTACGGGGGCAAAGCCATCGCAGATGAGCGACTCACCGTACCCCACCCCCGCGCACACGAGCGTGATTTTGTGCTTGCCCCATGGCTCGCACTCGATCCTCACGCCGTCTTGATGGGCCACGGCCGTGTTGCTGACCTGCTGGAACGCATCGGCGACACGACCACACCTTATGAGGAGCACCAATGAAGCTCCAACGCACGAGCCCGCTGTCGATTGCGGCCTGCGCAGTCATCGGAATCGGTGTCGGCCTGTTGGTTCAGGTGTGGCGTTCGACCGCGGGGAGCGGCACGTTTGTGCCACCGCTTTCGCTCGCACTCACGATGGTCGTGATGGCTGGCGTGCTGCTCGGGCTTGGCATTGCGTTACGTCGAGCGATCACTCGCGCTTCAGGGAAACCGGTGAACCCGTTCCACGCGGTGCGGCTGTTGGCAGGCGCGAAGGCCGGTCAATTCTCTGGCGCATTGCTCGGGGGGTTCGGCGGTGGCCTTGCCTTGCAGGTGCTGACGCGAAGCGTGATCCCCGCGGCTGATCTGTGGCTGCCGATGCTGTTGGTGCTCATTGCCGGCGTCGCCCTGGTGGTGTGCGGAGTGATCACTGAACTGCTGTGCCGGGTTCCGCCGACCGAGGGCGACGACGCCGACGCTGAGACTGATCCCAAGGGCACCGACCCCGCCGCCGGTACCGCATAAGGGCAACCCTCGAGGCGCGAGGTCGATAGGGTCTCGCATTCGGTGGTGTGATGCCATGGCGATGAGCCGGTGCGCCGAGGGCGTGACTGATGGCATCGCTGAAAGCGTTGCCGGGCGAGTTGAGGCGCGTCTGAGGGTGGTGCACATCGCAGGGTCCTAGGCTGGAAGCATGACTCAGCCCGTGGCAGAACCTCACCTCGATGAATGGCCGATTGCAGACGACGAGTGGCATCGTGTCTCACCGAAATACGCGTGGGCAGACCTCGCGATCAACCTGCTGCTGACCTTCGGTGTTGCGCTCGTCTATGTGCTGGTGAATGTCTTCGCGAACGAACGTCCACCCCTGCTGGTGCACCTCATCGTGGGGGCGGTGATTGTCGCATTCCTGGTGAGCGCCCTCTTCGCCCTGCGCCGTGTCCGCGCCATCGGCTACCAGCTTCGTGATGACGACCTACTGTTTCGCCGGGGCATCATGTTCGAGCGGGTGATTGCGGTGCCCTACGGTCGCTTGCAGCTCGTCGATGTCACGCGAGGGCCGCTCCTGCGAGCACTCGGGCTCGCCACGCTGAAATTTGTCACCGCAAGCCCAGCCACCGGGGTGCAGCTGCCAGGGCTTCCCCT